>NZ_JBITGS010000002.1:0-512063 GCF_044457265.1 Streptomyces sp. NPDC050564
TTTTGGCACGCTGTTGAGTTCTCAAGGAACGGACGCTTCCTTTGTACTCACCCGAGAGACTCTCTCAGGCTTTCCTCCGGGCGCTTCCCTTCGGTCTTGCGTTTCCGACTCTATCAGATCTTTTTCCGATCCGATTTCCTCGGTGCTTTCCAGGTTTCCGCTTTCGCGTTTCCCTTTCCGGCGGTTCCGACTCTATCAGATCCTTTCGGGCCTGACTCCCAGTCAGCGGGCTTGTCTTCGCGGCTGTTGGGCCGTTCCGACGAGTGAGACTTTAGCGGATTCCTGCCTCCCGAGCTAATCGGGGTGGCGTTCTTTCGAACGCGGATTCCTCATTTCGCAAACACGCATGAAAACGAGCCGACGACGGATCGTCGTTCGTTGAGTGCTTGTTGCGGAATGGCTGTCCGGGGACCGACCGGAGTCGACGCTCACGTCGGACAGCTCGGAGAACATTACGTAGCGGGCAGGGGTGTGTCAACTTCACTCCGGGAGCCGTCCCGGAGGCGTAGCCTCGTGCCCATGACTACGCATACGTGCACCCAGCAGTGGTGGGCCGCCTGACGGCGGCCGTACTCACGTATGTACTCAACGGCCGCCGCCCCGGCGGCCGTTTTTGTGTCTCCCTCCTGGAGAGCCGGCCGGCGGGCGCGGCGGCCTCGACCAGGAGGTGGAGAGATGACGCGGATCTTCAGTGGGGTCAAGCCGACCGGGCATCTGACGCTGGGGAACTACCTGGGGGCCGTGCGCCGGTGGGCCGACGTCGACCAGCACCGGGCCGACGCCCTGTTCTGCATCGTCGACCTGCACGCGCTGACCGTGGACCACGATCCGGGGCGGGTGCGCAGGCTCAGTAGGCAGGCGTCGACGCTGCTGCTTGCGTCGGGGCTCGATCCGCAGCTGTGCACCGTGTACGTACAGAGTCATGTGGATGAGCACGCGCGGCTTTCGTATCTGCTGGAGTGCGTCGCGACCGACGGGGAGATGCGTCGGATGATCCAGTACAAGGAGAAGGCCGCGCGCGAGCGGGGTCGGGGCGGGAGCGTGCGGCTGTCGCTGCTGACCTATCCGGTGCTGATGGCGGCGGACATCCTGGCGTACGGGACCGATGAGGTGCCGGTCGGTGACGATCAGACGCAGCATGTCGAGCTGGCCCGGGATCTGGCGGTGCGGTTCAACCAGCGTTATGGGCACACGTTCGTAGTGCCTCGGGCCACGCGTCCGGAGGTGGCCGCGCGCGTCATGAATCTGCAGGAGCCGACGTCGAAGATGGGTAAGAGCGACGACGTCGGACCCGGGGTCGTCTATCTGCTCGACGAGCCGGATGTCGTGCGGAAGAAGATCATGCGGGCCATGACGGACAGCGGGCGGGATGTCGAGTACGACCCGGAGGGGCGGCCCGGGGTCTCGAATCTGCTGGAGATTCTCGCGGCCTGCGAGGGTGGGAACCCCGAAGCCTTGAGCGGTGTATATGAGTCGTACGGCGCTTTGAAGAAGGACACCGCAGAGGCCGTGGTCGAGCTCCTCAGGCCCGTACAGGAAAGGCACAAGCAGTTGTGCGCGGATCCTGCGTACGTGGAGGGGGTGTTGCGAGACGGTGCGGAAAAGGCCAGAGAGATGGCCAGGCCAAGGGTGGACGCGGCGTACAGGGCAATCGGCTTGTTGCCGGCGACGGAGTAGCGCTGTTCCCGCTGTGGGCCATCGCCTCGCAGGGCAGTGGGGGTCCCTCCTGCTCGAACGAAGTTGAGAGCTGGGGGGAGGGTGGGCGCAGCCTGCCGTGCCGGGGGCCGTAGCAGCGAGGTTCGGCCCCGGCGCCGGGGGCAGCGCACCCCCAGCGTCGGTACGGGTCAGCTGTTGTTGCCGGAGGCGAGCTGGCGGCTGCGGTCACGGGCCGCCTCCAGCGCGGCGATGAGCGCGGCACGCACGCCGTGGTTCTCCAGTTCGCGGATCGCGTTGATCGTGGTGCCCGCGGGGGACGTGACGTTCTCGCGGAGCTTCACGGGGTGCTCCCCGCTGTCGCGGAGCATCACGGCGGCGCCGATCGCGGACTGGACGATGAGGTCGTGCGCCTTGTCGCGGGGCAGGCCGAGCAGGATGCCCGCGTCCGTCATGGCCTCGACCAAGTAGAAGAAGTACGCCGGTCCCGAGCCGGACAGGGCGGTGCACGCATCCTGCTGGGACTCGGGGACTCGGAGCGTTTTGCCGACGGCGCCGAAGATCTCCTCGGCGTACGCGAGGTGCTCGGCGGTGGCGTGGCTGCCGGGGGAGATGACCGACATGGCCTCGTCGACAAGAGCGGGCGTGTTCGTCATGACACGGACGACTGGGGTGCCTGTGGCCAGGCGCTCCTCGAAGAAGGAGGTGGGGATGCCTGCCGCGCCGCTGATGACCAGGCGGTCGGCAGGGATGTGCGGGACGAGTTCGTCGAGGAGGGTGCCCATGTCCTGCGGCTTGACCGTGAGGATCAGGGTGTCGGCGGTTTTCGCTGCCTCCGGGTTGGTGACCGGGGTGACTCCGTAGCGCTCCTGGAGTTCCTTGGCTCGCTCGGGGCGGCGGGCGGTGACCAGGAGGTCGGTGGGGGCCCAGCCTGCTCGGATCATTCCGCTGAGCAGCGCTTCGCCGATCTTGCCGGTGCCTAGGACTGCGACTTTCTGGGTCATGGTGCGGGTGCCCTCCGAGGGGTGCGTCGTCCGGTGTCCATCCTCGCACCGGGAGTGCCGGTCGGGTGGGGCTGTCCGTTGGGCGGGACACCGGTTGTCCGATTGCCCGAGGCCGGGGCTGGGCTCGGGGTGGGTGCGCTGACCGGTGCCGAGGGGGTGCTGCTTTCTGTGGGACGGGTGCCGCCCGTGCGGCACGACGGCCCGCAGCCATGGCTGCGGGCGTCGGCTGCGTCATGCCGTTCGGCGCCTCAGTGTTGCTGCGCCCAAGGTCAGTACGAGTAGGGCGCAGCCCGCCACGATCACTGCGTCGCGGACGAAGTTGGCTGTCATGTCGGTGTGTTTGAGGACTTCGTTCATTCCGTCGACCGCGTAGGACATGGGGAGAACGTCGGAGATGGCTTCGAGGGCGGGGTGCATGTTGGAGCGGGGGGTGAAGAGGCCGCAGAGGAGGAGTTGGGGGAAGATCACGGCCGGCATGAACTGGACCGCCTGGAATTCGGAAGCGGCAAAGGCCGAGACGAAGAGGCCGAGGGCGGTGCCGAGGAGCGCGTCGAGCAGGGCGACGAGCAGGAGCAGCCAGGGGGAGCCGACCACGTCCAGGCCCAGGAACCAGACCGCCAGGCCGGTGGCCAGGGCCGACTGAACGATGGCCAGGGCGCCGAAGGCCAAGGCGTAGCCGGCGATCAGGTCGCCCTTGCCGAGGGGCATGGCGAGGAGGCGCTCGAGGGTGCCCGAGGTGCGCTCGCGGAGGGTGGCGATCGAGGTCACCAGGAACATCGTGATCAGCGGGAAGATCCCGAGGAGGGAGGCGCCGATGGAGTCGAAGGTGCGCGGGCTGCCGTCGAACACATAGCGGAGCAGGACGAGCATCACGCACGGGATGAGGATCATCAGCGCGATGGTGCGCGGGTCGTGGCGGAGTTGGCGCAGCACGCGCGTCGCCGTGGCGGTGGTGCGGGAGAGGTTGAGGGCGCTCGGGCGTGGCGTCGGGGTCGCCGGCCTGCCTGTGCTGACGCTCGTGAGTGCGGTGGTGATCATCGGACGGTCTCCTTGCGGGGGTGCTCACCGGACGTTGAACCGGTGTCGGCCGCGTTGCCCGTCGCGGGCTGGTTGCCCGCCGCGATCGCCTCGTCGACCAGGTGGAGGAAGGCGGCTTCGACGGTGTCGGAGCCGGTGCGGTCGCGCAGGGCGTCGGGGGTGCCGTCGGCGAGGATCTCGCCCTCGCGCATCAGGAGGAGGCGGTGGCAGCGCTCGGCCTCGTCCATGACGTGGGAGGAGATCAGGAGAGTCGCCTGCCGCTCCGTGGCGATGGCGTGGAAGAGGTTCCACAGGTCGCGGCGCAGGACCGGGTCGAGGCCGACGGTGGGTTCGTCGAGGACCAGGAGTTCCGGAGTGCCGAGCAGGGCTACCGCGAGGGAGACGCGGCTGCGCTGGCCGCCGGAGAGGTTGCCGGCCAGGGAGTCGGCGTGGGAGGTGAGGTCGACGTCGGCGATGGCCTGGGTGACGTCGACGTGGCGGCGTTCGGCGGCGGCGCGGCCCGGCTCGAGGATCGCGGCGAAGTAGTCGAGGTTCTGGCGGACGGTCAGGTCGTCGTAGACGGAGGGGGCTTGGGTGACGTAGCCGATGCGGGAGCGGAGGGTCGGGTGACCGGCGGGGTGACCGAGGACCTCGAGGGTGCCGGCGACTTTGGCCTGGGTGCCGACCGTCGAGCGCATCAGGGTCGATTTGCCGCAGCCGGAGGGGCCGAGGAGGCCGGTGATCTGGCCGCGCGGTACGGCGAATTCGAGGCCGCGCAGGACGGTGCGGGTGCCGCGTACGACGGTGAGGCCTTCGGCGCGGACGGCGGGCGACTGCGCGGGGTCGGGTGAACCTGCGGAGTCGGGTGGGCGCTCGTTTATAATCATCACGTGATGAATATTCCTCCTGAGGGGCGGGCTGGTCAAGCCCCGTCGCATCGGGCAGCGCAGGCGCGCGTCGGCGTGATCGGAAGGGGGCGCTCCGGCGCGTAGCGGGATGGCGCACTCCCGTCTTCACGCGGCGGTTACACGGAAGGGCTGCGCGATCAACTTCCGTTACCGACAATGGATTTCAGTGCGCGGACAAACGCCCGTGTCGGGTCTGTGCGTCGCGTCGTACGTCCGCCGTGCCCTCCCCCGGTTCGGCACCCACGCATCTCCCGCTCCCCATCGGAGGTGCCGTTGTCATGCGTAAAGCGGATCTGTTCGCGTCCCTCGTCGTGTTTCTCGTCGCGCTGCCCCTGTGCGTGGGGGTCGCCCTTGCCTCCGGTGTGCCCGCCGAGTTGGGGCTGGTGACCGGGATCGTCGGCGGGCTGGTCGCCGGAATACTGCCCGGCAGCAGCCTGCAGGTCAGCGGGCCCGCGGCCGGGCTGACCGTGCTCGTGTACGAGGCGGTGCAGTCGTACGGCGTGCGGGCGCTGGGGGTGCTGGTGCTTGCGGCCGGGCTGGTGCAGCTCGGGCTCGGGGCGCTGCGGCTCGGGCGGTGGTTCCGGGCCGTGTCCGTGGCCGTGGTGCAAGGGATGCTCGCCGGGATCGGGCTCGTACTGATCGCCGGTCAGGTATACGCGATGGGCGACGCGGCCGCGCCCACGAGCGGTCTCGGGAAGATCGCCGGGCTGGTGTCGTTGCCCGGCGCCGCCGACCCGATGGCGCTGGCGATCGGCGGCGCCACCGTCGTCGTACTCCTGCTGTGGCCGCGTTGGCGGCGGGGGGCGCGTGTGGTGCCCGCGCCACTGCTGGCGGTGGTGCTCGCGTCGGCCGTGACCGGGGTGTGCGACCTGTCCGTGCGGCGGGTCGAGGTGCGCGGACTGCTCGATGCCGTACGGCTGCCGTCACCCGGGGATCTGGGGCGGCTCACGGAAGTGGGCGTGATCGGGACGGTGCTGGCGTTCGCGCTGATCGCGTCGGCCGAGTCGTTGTTCAGCGCGACGGCCGTGGACCGGCTGCACCGGGGGCCGCGGACCGACTACGACCGGGAGTTGATCGCTCAGGGCGCGGGGAACGCCGTGTGCGGGGTGCTCGGGGCGCTGCCGATGACCGCAGTGATCGTGCGGAGCGCGGCGAATGTGCAGGCCGGGGCGCGGACGAAGGTGTCGCGTGTGCTGCACGGGGTGTGGCTGCTGGTCTTCACGGCCGTGGTGCCCGGCGTCCTCGGATGGATTCCGGTGGCGGCGCTGGCGGGGCTGCTCGTGCACGCGGGCTGCAAGCTGGTGCCGGTGCGGGAGTTGGGACCGTTGTGGCGGGCGCATCGGGGGGAACTCGTGGTGCTCACCGTGACGGCGGTGGCGATCGTGGCCGGGAACCTGTTCGAGGGCGTGCTGGTCGGGCTCGCGCTCGCCGTGGCCAAGACGGCGTGGGACATCAGCCATGTGCACATCGAGACCGAGGACCAGGGGGCCTCGGGAATGGTCGTACGGGTGGTGGGCAATGCGACCTTCCTGCGGTTGCCCAAGCTGCTGGACGCC
The DNA here is from genome assembly GCF_044457265.1 of Streptomyces sp. NPDC050564. Lineage (NCBI taxonomy): Bacteria > Bacillati > Actinomycetota > Actinomycetes > Kitasatosporales > Streptomycetaceae > Streptomyces > Streptomyces sp. NPDC050564. The sequence continues at coordinate 6,139 of NZ_JBITGS010000002.1, forward strand.
TTGGAGGCGTTGCCCCACGACCGGGACGTACTGTTGGAGTTGGGCGGGTTGCGCCATGTGGACCAGGCCTGTGCGGCGGCCCTGGAGGGATGGGCCGCCGGGCGGGATCACGAACAGGTCGCCACCAGCAGGTCCACGAAGTAGGTCTCCTCCACGATTCCGTCCGGGAAGGTCTGGAGGAGGTGCCCCCTCTCCTCGGCGAAGAACTCCGCGGTGCGTTCCTCGCCGAGGACCAGGAACGCCGAGTGGCTGCCGATGTTGGCGAGGTGCGTGTCCAGGGGGACGCGGCGGCTCCAGCGCACCTGGCGGCGGTCGAAGGCGAATCGGCCGCTCGGGTCGGCGACGAGGGTGGACGCGGCCCTTGCGCCGCTGCCGCTCTTTTCCCTCACCTGGTCGATGCCGAGATAGCGCTCGGCGCGCTCGGCGGCCTCGGCGATCCACGGGACGTCCAGGGCTTCGGTGTTCCACCAGAGTGCGAGGGCGCCGCCCGGGCGCAGGACCCGCAGGGCCTCCGGCACGGAGTGGGCCGTGTCGGTCCAGTGCCAGGACTGGGCGTAGGTGAGGAAGTCGGCGGAGGCGCTGGCGAGGGGGAGGGCGTTGCCATTGCCTCGGACGATCGGGATGTGGGGGAGGGTGCGGTGGAATTCGGCGGTCATGCCGTCGCCGGGTTCGACGGCGAGGACGTCCGCGCCCCTTGCGTGCAGGAGGGCGGTCGCGATGCCGGTGCCCGCGCCTACGTCGATGACCCGCGCGCCGGCGAGGGGGCGGGCCGCGAGGGTTTCGATCGCGTCGAAGAGTGCGGGCGGGTAGGAGGGGCGGTTTGCGGCGTATTGGGCTGCGGCGGCGTTGAAGGAGTGGGCTCGGGTGGCGGTGGGGGGCTGGAGAGGCGGCGTCGTCATACCGTCATGGTGGCCGGTGGGTTGGGGGCGCGGATAGCAGGTTTTCGCCCCCTCCGCCCCTGCCCTTCCCGTAGCCAGGGGTTGCGACCCCGGACCCCCGCTGTCCGCACGGATGCGCTCGTCCTCGAGCGCCGAGCCGGTTATTGCCGGCGAGTGCCGCGGGCGCCCACGGTGGCCCCCCCGGGGGCACCCGGGGTGTCGCCGCCCGAGGCGGGGGCCCCGCCCGTGGCGGGGGGGGGTGCCGCGGGCGCGGGGCTGGGGGCGGGGGGGCGCGCCGGGCCGGGGGGCGGGGGGGCGCGCCCCCCCCCCCGCCCCCCCCCCCCGCGGCACTAGGAGCGGCCGCCTCGCTTGCGCGACGGGTTGCCGGTGCGGCGCTTGGTGCGGCGCTCGTACTGCTCCCGTGCCGTCTCGTACTCCTCGCGGTGGAGTTTCTCGCCCGGGGCCTCGGTGAGGGAGCGGAAGAAGTAGGCGAGGAGGGAGCCGATGAAGCCGATGGCCAGGAGGCCGCGCAGGGAGGCCTGGCGGTCGGGGTCGGGGCGCTTGCCGAACGCGTCCCAGGTGTGCCGGAACGCGAGGGCGCTGCAGACCGCGAACATGACCACGACGAGGACGGTCACGGGCTTGCCCACATCCGCGATCGCCAGGCCCTGGTAGGCGAAGCGGAGGACGAAGCAGGCAGCCACCGCGGCCGCCAGGGAGCCCACGGCGACGCCGATGCGGCGGCCCCTGTAGCCGCCGTCGTGCTCCGCCCAGGTCGTCCCGAAGAAACGCAGGGGTTCGGGCTGGGGCCCCGCGGGGGTACCGGTTCCGGTCTCGGTCTCGTCGCTCACTCGACGATTATTGCTCCGGTGCGCGCTGCGGGGTCCCTGACCACCGTGAATCAGGAACAGTGCGGGGCTACGTAGCCGTCGCTGCCCGTCTTCACGTACGCGTCCGCCACGAACTGCGCGTTGGCGATGTTGTCCCAGATGTTCGACGTACCGTACGGACCGCTGACGGACTCTCCCGGGCACTGGCAGCGGATCGGGATGCTCGAGCCTGCCGGCAGAGTACGGACGACCCGGTAGTGCGTGCCCGGGCCGCTGCGGACGTTGACGCTGTAGCCCGGTGCGATCGGGTACGTGAGCGTCGTCTCCGCGCTCAGCGACTCCGCTGCGGCTGTCTCCCCCGCGCCTGTGATCTCTATGTCTTCCGTGGCCATCCTGGCCTCCCCCGTTGAATGATTCACGCCAAAATCGTGCTGAGCGCTGAGGCTAGCAAGCCGCCGAGGTTTCGCACGAAGCATCGACTAGGCTCTGCGCGTCGCGCATGCGGACGGACCACACGGGGGTGAGTGATGCCGCCACAGCGCAGCACCGGTACGGACCCGGAAGCGGAACATCCGCGCTACGCCGGGCAGTACCTGCTGGAGGCGGAACTCGGCTCCGGTGGCATGGGCATCGTGCATCTGGCGCGGTCCGCCTCCGGGTTGCGGCTCGCCGTCAAAGTCGTGCACGCCGATTTTGCCCAAGACCCCGAGTTCCGGGGGCGGTTCAGACAGGAAGTCGCAGCCGCGCGGCGGGTGAGCGGCGCCTTCACCGCGCCCGTCGTGGACGCCGATCCCGAGGCCGACCATCCGTGGATGGCAACCCTGTTCATCCCCGGGCCGACCCTTGCCGAGCATGTCAAGCGGAATGGCGCGCTGCCGCCCGCACGGCTGCGCCATCTCATGGCGGGCCTCGCCGAGGCCCTGCGGGACATTCACCGGGCCGGGGTCGTACATCGAGATCTCAAACCCAGCAACGTCCTGCTGGCCGATGACGGGCCGAAAGTCATCGACTTCGGTATCTCGCGGCCCTCCGACAGTGAATTGCGCACGGAGACAGGCAAGTTGATCGGGACTCCGCCGTTCATGGCTCCCGAACAATTCCGCAGGCCACGACAGGTCGGTCCGGCCGCCGACGTCTTCGCTCTGGGCTCGGTGATCGTGCACGCGGCCACCGGGAGCGGGCCCTTCGACTCCGACAGTCCGTATCTCGTCGCGTATCAAGTCGTTCACGACGAGCCGGACTTGACAGGCGTACCGGAGGATTTGGTCGACCTCGTCTCCCGCTGTCTCGCCAAGGAGCCCGAGGACCGGCCCACGCCGGACGAGCTGATGACGGCTCTGCGGTCGGTTTCCGCCTCGTACGACACCCAGGCATTCATACCCGAACAGCGCACCTGGAACGGGGAGTCGGCACGGCCTGGGAAGGGGATTGCTCCTGAGCCGAGGCGCGAGAACACGGATCAGAAGGAAGACCGCACGCATTCCGCTGCGAAGAGGGCATCCGGTCGGCGGTGGCGGCTTCCCGCTGCCATCGTCACGGCCTTGCTCGCCGCCGCCGCCGGCTCCTTCGCCTCCCTCAGCGTGTCGGACGCTCCGGCTCCGGAGAAACACGCCGGATCGCGGACACAGAGCAGCTTCCAGCCCTGGAATGTCGAGCTGACTGCTCGCGGAGTCAAGGCCGGTGGCCAGCCGCAGTGCACCTACACGCCCCACGAGTTGTACTGCATCCGGCCCGGCGTGCTGGCCGCAGCGGTCGATCCGAGCGGCGGCAAGGTGCTGTGGTCACAGGGCGACCCGGGGTGGCAGCCCACCGACGTCACACAGCCGCCGGTGCTCTCCGGCGGGCTCCTGCACGTCATCAGCCGGGGCGGAGAGCGGCTGACGGCGCTGGATCCCGCCACGGGAGCGACCCGTTGGAGCCACAACGTCGCTCGCTACGACGGCCGCATCGCCTACGCCGGCGGTGTCATCCTGCTCACCGGCCCCGATTCCAAGGTCACCGCACTGGACGCGACAACCGGCAAAAAGAAGTGGCAACACACCATCCCGGGGCAGTCGTTGCCGAGCTTCTCCTCCTACGAGGACGCAGTCGCCTACGCGGTGACATTGGCCGGGAACGAGACCCGGGTGGCCGCCGTGGACCCGGAGACCGGTGCCATGCGCTGGCAGCGGACCCTGGAGGGGACGCTGAGCCCCGTCGGCGCTCATGACGGAGTGGTCTGGTTCACCTCGACGGCAACCGACACCTACACGAACGCTGTCGTGCGATACGACGTCGCCGACCGCAAGGTCAGCCGCGTCGCGCTGCGCTATCCGTTGCCCGGGGCGCAAGCCGTCGTACAGGGGGACACGGCGTATCTGCTGGCCGATGGCGGTGCGCTGGTGGCCGTGAACACCAAGACGTCGGCCCAGCTCTGGCGGGTGGAGACATCCGTCAGCTGGGCCTCGGCCCCCGTCGTGGCCGGACACCGCCTCTACCTGACCGCCGTGGACGGACGGCTCCTCGCCATCGACACCACCCATGGCACCCTGCTCGGCCAGACGAAGGCCCGCCTGGGTGACCAACGGGGCTCGCTGGTCAACAACCTCCCCGCCCCTGTCACCGCCAACAACAAGATCTACTCAACCGCCCCCGACGGCTCTCTCTTCGCAGTGGACGCCCGCGACCCCTCGGCCTGGTGAAGCGGAACAACGGAAAGGGGCCGCTCCCGAAAGAGCGGCCCCCGATCCAAAGGCGTCAGCCCAGCTTCGAGACGTCCCGCACCGCGCCCTTGTCCGCGCTCGTGGCCATCGCGGCGTACGCGCGCAGCGCGGCCGAGACCTTGCGCTCGCGGTTGGCCGGGGCGTAGACGCCGTTGAGGGCGTCCCGGCGGGCGGCCAGGTCCGCGTCCGACACGAGCAGCTCGATCGACCGGTTGGGGATGTCGATGCGGATGCGGTCGCCGTCCTGGACCAGGGCGATGGTGCCACCGGAGGCCGCCTCGGGGGAGGCGTGGCCGATGGACAGGCCGGACGTGCCGCCGGAGAATCGGCCGTCGGTGATCAGCGCGCAGGTCTTGCCGAGACCGCGGCCCTTGAGGAAGGACGTCGGGTAGAGCATCTCCTGCATACCCGGGCCGCCCTTTGGACCCTCGTAGCGGATGACCACGACGTCGCCGTCCGTGACCTGCTTGTTGAGGATCTTCTCGACGGCTTCTTCCTGCGACTCGCAGACGACCGCCGGTCCCTCGAAGGTCCAGATCGACTCGTCGACGCCGGCCGTCTTCACGACGCAGCCGTCGACCGCCAGGTTGCCCTTGAGAACCGCCAGGCCCCCGTCCTTGGAGTACGCGTACTCGGCGGAGCGGATGCAGCCGTTCTCGGCGTCCTCGTCGAGGGCCTCCCAGCGCTCGGACTGGGAGAAGGCCTCGGCGGAGCGGACGCAGCCGGGGGCGGCGTGCCACAGCTCGATCGCCTCGGGGGACGGGGAGCCCGCGCGCACGTCCCACGTCTTCAGCCAGTCCGAGAGGGACGGGCTGTGGACCGAGTGGACGTCCTCGTTGAGCAGGCCGGCCCGGTGCAGCTCGCCCAGCAGGGCCGGGATGCCGCCCGCGCGGTGCACGTCCTCCATGTAGTACGTGCGGTTCTTCGCGACGTTCGGGGCGACCTTGGCGAGGCACGGCACCCGGCGCGAGACCTCGTTGATCTCGTCCAGACCGAAGGGGACGCCCGCCTCCTGGGCGGCGGCCAGCAGGTGCAGGATCGTGTTGGTGGAGCCGCCCATGGCGATGTCGAGGGCCATGGCGTTCTCGAACGCCGCGTGCGTGGCGATGTTGCGGGGCAGGACCGACTCGTCGTCCTGGTCGTAGTAGCGGCGGGTGATGTCGACGACCGTGCGGGCCGCGTCCTCGTACAGACCCTTGCGGGCCGTGTGCGTGGCGAGCACCGAGCCGTTGCCGGGGAGGGACAGGCCGATCGCCTCGGTCAGGCAGTTCATCGAGTTGGCGGTGAACATGCCGGAGCAGGAGCCGCAGGTCGGACAGGCGTTCTCCTCGATACGGAGGATGTCCTCGTCCGAGATCTTGTCGTTCACGGCGTCGGAGATCGCGTCGACCAGGTCGAGGGTGCGGACCGTGCCGTCGACCAGGGTGGCTCGGCCGGACTCCATGGGACCGCCGGAGACGAAGACCGTCGGGATGTTCAGGCGCAGAGCCGCCATCAGCATGCCGGGGGTGATCTTGTCGCAGTTCGAGATGCAGATCAGGGCGTCGGCACAGTGGGCCTCGACCATGTACTCGACCGAGTCCGCGATCAGGTCGCGAGAGGGGAGGGAGTACAGCATGCCGCCGTGACCCATCGCGATGCCGTCGTCGACCGCGATCGTGTTGAACTCACGCGCGATGCCCCCGGCCGCCGTGATCGCCTCGCTGACGATGCGGCCGACCGGCTGAAGGTGGGTGTGGCCCGGCACGAACTCCGTGAAGGAGTTGGCGACCGCGATGATCGGCTTCCGTCCGATGTCCGCGCCCGGTACACCGGAGGCGCGCATAAGGGCGCGTGCGCCCGCCATGTTGCGGCCGTGGGTGACTGTGCGGGACCTCAGCTCGGGCATCTTCGCTCGCTCCTTCGGGGAGGCATGAGGAGAGTTATGGCTGGTGTCGAGCGTACGCCGGTGCTCCAGGATCCGGACAGGCCGTCCGGAATGCGGGATGCATGTCTCGACCAGCGGCCACCGTCCCCCGGCATACGCCCTCGTCGGCGGCCCTCCGGCGAAGCAACTGTCCGCCGATGCTGCTCCCGATCGCTCACGGGTTCGTCAGGTGCCCCTGTACGACCGGGGCGACCCGCCCGATGATCCGCTCCGGGTCCGCCGAGGCCAGCGGCTCCACCTTGATCACATACCGCAGCATCGCGACACCGACGAGCTGGGCGGCGGCCAGCTCGGCGCGAAGCTCCGCGTCCGGGAGGTCGAGCTGCCCGGCGATGCGGCGCAGCAGCTGGGCGGCGATCAGGCGGCGGAAGACGGCGGCGGCGGTCTCGTTGTTCACGGCGGAGCGGACGATCGCGAGCAGCGGCGTACGGGTGGCCGGGTTCTCCCAGACGCCGAAGATGAAGCGGGTCAGACGCTCGCCGACACCTTCGAGGGGACCCTCCTCGACCGCGGCCGGGGCGTCCAGGGCAGGGGCGAAGGCCACCTCGATGGCCGCCTCGAAGACCTGCTCCTTGGTGCCGAAGTAGTGGTGCACGAGCGCGGAGTCCACGCCGGCGGCCTTGGCGATGCCACGGACCGACGTCTTCTCGTAGCCGCGCTCGGAGAACTCCTCACGGGCCGCCTCCAGGATGCGGTCGCGGGTGGCGGGGGCCGCCTCCGTCTGCGTACGGGAAGGGCGTCCCCGGCCTCGGCGGGGGGCGGTGTCCGTCACCGGCGGGGCACCTTCACCGCGGAGGCGAGGTGGAGCCGGGTGAACGCCAGGGCCTCCGCCAGGTCGGCCTCACGTTCGGCGCTCGACATCGCGCGGCGGGTGTTGACCTCGATGACGACGTGGCCGTCGAAGCCGGAGAGCGCGAGGCGCTCCAGGAGCTCGGCGCAGGGCTGGGTGCCGCGGCCCGGGACCAGGTGCTCGTCCTTGTTGGAGCCGTTGCCGTCGGCGAGGTGGACGTGGCCGAGGCGGTCGCCCATGCGGTCGATCATGTGCAGGGCGTCCGTGCGGGCGGTCGAGGTGTGGCTGAGGTCGACGGTGAAGTGACGGTAGTCCTCCTTCGTCACGTCCCAGTCGGGGGCGTACGCGAGCATCTCGCGGTCGCGGTAGCGCCAGGGATACATGTTCTCGACGGCGAACCGTACGTCCGTCTCGTTCGCCATCCGCCAGATCCCGCTGACGAAGTCGCGGGCGTACTGGCGCTGCCAGCGGAACGGGGGGTGGACGACCACGGTGGACGCGCCGAGCTTCTCCGCCGCCGCCCGGGCGCGCTGGAGCTTGACCCACGGGTCGGTGGACCAGACGCGCTGGGTGATCAGCAGGCACGGGGCGTGGACGGCGAGGATCGGGATCTGGTGGTAGTCGCTGAGTCTGCGCAGTGCCTCGATGTCCTGGCTGACCGGGTCGGTCCACACCATGACCTCGACACCGTCGTAGCCGAGGCGCGCGGCGATCTCGAAGGCCGTCGCCGTCGACTCCGGGTACACGGACGCCGTGGACAGCGCGACCTTCGCATCCGGGATGCGCACCACTGGTTCTGCCACGAGGGACAGAGTACGGGTTGCCTTCGGCGGTTTGCCGGGGGTGGTGGGCGTTGGCCGGGGGTTGTCGGTGCCCCCCGGCCAACGCGCCTTTTCGCCGTCGTGGCGTTCGCCACAGGCGAGTGCGGGCTGGAGGGGCTGGTCGCGCCCACGCGGCGGAGCCGCATGATGTCGGGGACCCGCGCCCCTGGCGGGCGCGGGTGCGACCCGTCCTATTCCGATGCCATGTGGTCCAGGCGGCGCAGGATGACACCCTCCCGCAGCGCCCACGGGCAGATCTCCACGCTCTCCACGCCGAAGAGATCCATCGCACCCTCGGCCACGAGGGCGCCGGCGAGCAGTTGGCCCGAGCGGCCCGGGGAGACGCCGGGGAGTTCGGCGCGCTCCTCGGCGGTCATCGAGGTGAGGCGGGGGACCCAGTCCTCCAGGGAGCGGCGCTTGAGCTCGCGCTGGACGTACAGGCCGTCCGTGGAGCGCGCGGCACCTGCGATGCGGGCGAGCGCCTTGAAGGTCTTGGAGGTGGCGACCACGTGGTCGGGGGCGCCGAAGCGGCTGAACTCGCCGACCGTCCTGGCGATCTGCGCCCGTACATGGCGGCGCAGCGCCTTGACATCGGCAGGGTCGGCCGGATCGGTGGGGAGCCAGCCCGCGCTGAGCCGTCCGGCGCCGAGCGGCAGCGACACGGCCGCGTCCGGCTCCTCGTCTATGCCGTACGCGATCTCCAGGGAGCCGCCGCCGATGTCGAGGACGAGGAGCTTGCCCGCGGACCAGCCGAACCAGCGGCGGGCGGCCAGGAAGGTGAGCCGGGCCTCCTCCGCGCCGGTCAGTACCTGGAGCTCGACGCCGGTCTCGGCCTGCACCCGGGCCAGTACGTCATCGGCGTTGCTGGCCTCGCGCACGGCGGAGGTCGCGAACGGCAGCAGGGCCTCGACGCCCTTGTCCTCGGCGGCCTGCAGCCCGTCTTGGACCGTCTCGATCAGTTTGTCGACGCCCTCGGGGCCGATCGCCCCGCTCCCGTCGAGCAGTTGGGCAAGCCGCAATTCGGCCTTGTGCGAATGCGCGGGCAGCGGGCGTGCGCCGGGGTGTGCGTCCACCACCAGCAGATGCACCGTGTTCGAACCCACGTCGAGGACACCGAGTCTCATGTACGGAACGCTACTGCGCTTACGGCGATCGACCGTCCCCGGAGTGGGCTGAAGCGACTTACCCTGGACGGGTGCCAAAGACGAAAAAGGCGAAGACCGACAAATCGGCCAAGGGTTCTTCGCAGGCGACGGCCCCCAAGTCCAAGAAGTCCCCGAAGAAGACCTCCGTGTCCGACGAGAAGGGACTCGACTTCGCTCGCGCATGGGTGGAATTTCCGGATCCGGCCGATGACGAGCAGGTCTTCCGGTGCGATCTGACATGGCTGACCTCTCGCTGGAACTGCATCTTCGGAAGCGGCTGCCAGGGCATCCAGGCGGGCCGCGCCGACGACGGCTGCTGCACGCTGGGCGCCCACTTCTCGGACGAGGACGACGAGAAGCGCGTGGCCGAGCACGTGGCGAGGCTCACGCCGGAGATCTGGCAGCACCATGACGTGGGCGTGGCGACCGGCTGGGTCTCCGAGGACGAGGACGGCGACCGCCAGACTCGCCCGTACCAGGGCTCGTGCATCTTCCAGAACCGTCCAGGCTTCGCCGGCGGCGCGGGCTGCTCGCTGCACATCCTCGCCCTGAAGGAGGGCCGCGAGCCGCTGGAGACCAAGCCGGACGTCTGCTGGCAGCTACCCGTGCGCCGGACGTACGAGTGGATCGACCGGCCCGACGACACCCGGGTGCTCCAGGTCTCGATCGGCGAGTACGACCGCCGCGGCTGGGGTCCCGGGGGCCACGACCTGCACTGGTGGTGCACGTCGGCGACCTCCGCGCACGGCGCGGGCGATCCGGTGTACGTCTCGTACCGCCCGGAGCTGATCGAGCTGATGGGCAAGGAGGGGTACGACCGCCTGGTCGAGCTCTGCGAGGAGCGGCTGGCCTCACAGCTGCCCCTGCTGGCACCGCATCCGGCGGATCCGGTGGCCTGACCTCTGCTGGTCCCACATTTACCGGCGCCACCCGGTCCGCCATGTGCCGGCGCTACCCGGTCCGGCATTTTTCGGCGCTCGGCCGGCGCTACGAGGACGGGCTCGGGTTGTCGCTGTCGCTGGGCGGTGGCGTCGAACCGCCCGGGTCGGAGGGGGCCGAGCCCGTGGGGGTGGGCTGGGGGTCGGACGGGGTCGGATCGCTGGGCGTCGGTGTCGGGTCGCTCGGGGTCGGGCCGGGGTCGGAGGGGGTCGGATCGCTGGGGGTCGGGCCGGGGTCGTGGCCGCCGGGGTCGTGGCTGCCCGGGTCGGACGGGCCGGCGTTCCCGTACCCGTCGATCGTGACGACGGCGCCCGCCGGTGCGATCGCCACCCGCGCGCTCCAGGAGCCCACCGGCTCACGAAGATGATCTACGTACACCTTGATCGTCAACGATTCGCCGGGTTCGAGGGTTCCCGAGGACTGGCTCAGGTAGAGCCATGAGGCTCCGCTGTACGCGGCCCAGTGCACCGGTGAACTGCCGGACGCGGTCAGCGTGACGAGGGTCGTGTCGCCGCTGCTGCCCGCCGCCACGGAAAGGTGTCCGACGCCCGGTTCCGAGGTGCTTCCGGGGGCGCTGACGACCTCCACGGAGACGTCCGGCGAGCGGCTCCCCTTCGTGAAGTGGGCATCGGGTTTCGTGCTGGCGTTGCCGGCGTTCTCGTAGCCGCCCGCCTCCTCGCCGTTGATGCCGTCGGGGCTGTGCGCCTCGCTCGCGGTGACCGGGCGGCCGTCGGTGCCCTCGCCGGTGAGGGGCGCGCCGCGGTAGGCCGCCCAGAGGGCGAGGACGGGTGCGGCGACGACGGTGGCGACGACGGTTGTCGTGATGGCCCGCGCGCGGAGCCGGTCCCTTCGTGCGGCGTGGTCCTTGGGGTCCATCGGGAAACCGCGCCGGTCGAAGCGCGGAGCACTGCCCCGCGCCCGCGGGGCGTGCGCCATCGCGAGATACAGGGCGGCGCGCGGGGCTTCCAGGACGGGGAGCGCGGCGGGCGTGACGCTGGTGCCGGGCCAGGCGCCGGGGACCGCGCGCTCGGCGATGCAGCGGCAGCGCGGGCAGTCGTCGACGTGCCGGACCAGCTCGCGGCGCAGGGCGGTGCTCAGGACAAGCTGGTTGTCGCCGGTGAGGCGGGCGACGCTCGCGCAGCTGCCGGTCTCGACGACGGCGAGCGCGGCGCGGGTGCGTTCGACCTCGCAGGCGGCGGAGGCGAGCAGCTCGCGCGCGAGGGCGAGGTCCATGCCGAGGACGGCGGCGACCTCGTGGGCGGCGAGCTGGTGACGCACGGCGAGTTCGAGCGCCTCGCGCTGCTCGGGGGTGGTGCCGGCGGCCTCCGGCCAGGCCAGCAGGGCGAGTTCGCGCCTGCGCTGCGTCTGGGTTTCCTCGGAGACGGGGGCGCTCAGCGCCTCGGCCGCGCGCCGGTCGGCGGCGCCGCTGTGAGCGCCTTTTGAGGCGCCCTTGGCCTCGCTCTTGCGGGTCGCGCGCCGGCCGGAGGCGTGCGTCGCCTGGCGTCTGCGCCGGGCCTCGGTGAGTTTGCGCAGACAGGACCAGCGGGCGAGCGCGTACAGCCAGGCCCTGCGGTCGTCCGCGGACTCGGGACGGCGCGGGCTCCGTCGCTCGGCCAGCGCGAGAGCCTCCCCGAGGGCGGCGGTGGCCGCTTCGTGGTCGCACAGCACGGACAGGCAGTAGGTGAACAGGCCGTCCAGATAGGGCTCGTAGCGCGCGGGAGGGCGCTGAGCCGGGGTGCGGGTGTGCGCGCCACGGGTCGCGCTCACCCGCTTGCGTGCGTCTCCGTGCGCCCGGTGTGCGCCGGTGGTCTGCGTGGAGGTCTCCGGACTGCTGCTCATCACCTGTGCGACCGTAGGCGCCCAGGGGTGGGCCCTTCTTCCCCCTTGAGCACATTTAATCCGTACGGGTGAAACGATCCCTCATAAGGGGACAGGAACCTCCGTTTCCATGGCCCAGGCCTTCACGGGCGGCGATGGCAGGCCATGGCAGATGCCTTGCCGGACACCATCACCGGGACCTTTCGAAGGCCCGGCCGCCGCGATGAGTTCCGCCCCGCGCCGGAGTCTCCATGGCATGACCTACATCGCATCCGCCATCTCCATGTCCCTCGACGGCTTCGTCACCGCTGCGGGCAATGACCGCGCACACCCACTGGGCGTCGACGGCGAACGCCTGTTCCGGTGGCTCATGCCGCCGATGGCCGAGTCCGACAGCGTCTTCCTGGAGTCCGCGATCGCCCGGTGCGGCGCGCTGATCATGGGGCGGCGCAGCTACGACACGTTCGAGGGCAGCGACACCGGCCCCCTCGGCAAGGTCCCCGTGTTCGTCCTCACCCACAATCCGCCGCCTTCCGAGACGGTGGCCGCGCCCGACGTCTTCCGCTTCGTCACCGACGGGATCGAGTCGGCCGTGGCCCAGGCGTCGAAGGCGGCGGGCGACCACAACGTGGTCGCGCTGCACGGCGCGACACCGGTCCAGCAGGCGCTGCGGGCCGGGCTCGTGGACGAGATCACCGTCCATGTCGTGCCGGTGCTCCTCGGGGCCGGCACCCGCCTCTTCGACCACCTCGCGGACCTGCGCGTGGAGTTGGAGCGCTTCCAGGTCATCGAGTCACCGGAGGTCACGCATCTGCGGTTCCGGGTCGTGAAGTAGCCCCGCCGGGTCACCCGTCTCGTATCCCCGGCAGTCCCCCTGCGGGCGCCGGCGTCGTACCGTACCCCCGTGCCCATGGACAACGCCCCGCGCCCGCAGTCCCTGATGCTGACCTTCCTCGGCGACCAGGTGCTGGGCCGGGGCGTGTGCGTGTACTCCGGGAGCGTCATCGAGGTGTTCGCGCGGGCCGGGGTCGGCGAGCACGCGACGCGCTCGACGCTGACCCGGATGGTGGGCCGCGGGCTGCTGCTCCGCCGCCGCGAGGGCCGCCGCACCTACTTCGGCCTCACCGAGCGCTCCGAGGCGATCCTGCGCGACGGCGAACAGCGGATCTGGAAGGGCGGCGCGGTCAACCGCGACTGGGACGGCACCTGGTCGCTGCTCGGTTTCTCGCTGCCCGAGTCGTGGCAGCGCCAGCGGCACGATCTGCGCTCGCAGCTCACCTGGGCCGGTTTCGGCCCGCTGTTCAGCGGCCTGTGGATCGCGCCAGGCGAGGTCGACGTCTCCGGGATCGTCGCGGAACTCGGCCTCGCGGCGCACGTCAAGGTGTTCCGCGCGCGGGCCGACATCGGCATGGACATCGCCGAGATGATCAACGACACGTGGGACCTCGCCGAACTCGCCGACGATTACCGCGCGTTCGACGACGCCTGGCGCCCGCTCCGGGAGCGCCCCGGCACGAGCGGCAAGCCCCCGGAGGACGCCCTCGCGCTGCGCCTGCGCCTGTCCACCGAGTGGCTCCAGGTCATCCGCAGCGACCCGCGCCTGCCCGTGCAGCACCTGCCCGCCGACTGGCCGGCGGCTCCGGCCGAGGAGACGTTCCGGGCGGTGCATGCACGCCTGGACGCGCCCGCGCGGGAGGCGGCGCGACGAGTCCTGGAGACGGTACCGACGGAGGCGTAGGCCGGCCCGCCTTCGCGTACGGCATCTGGCCCGCTCTTCTGATCACGCCCGGGCCGCGGGGCTTGCCGGCAGTTGTAAGGCGCCGTAACCCGAAGTCGGCGTGATCCGAAGTCGGCGTGATCCGAAAGACGGGCCCTTGGCCGCCCTGTTTGCTCGTAGGCGCCGTCTCGGCGTCCACAGCCGTACGTCATCCCTCTTCGCACCCGATCCCTTGTTCGCACCCGCCGCGGTGCCCCCTCCCTCCCTGGCCCTCTCCTCAACTGATGTTGTGCACTCCATTGACGGCAGTCGGATAAGCGCCCTACATTCCCAAGCATTCAGTGCACTGAGCATCTGCACCGAGCGCTCCCGTCCCCTCCCGCCCTCCTCCGTCAGCCCGCAGATCGGAGCCCCAGGACATGCCCGCACGCAACCGCCTGGCCCGTACAACCGCAGCTCTGGGGACGGCAGCCGCCCTCTCCGTCACCGCCCCCGCCGCCCATGCGGACGCACCCGTCACCCGGCAGCTGACCGGCACCCTGGCCGACGGCGCCACGTGGATCGCCGATGTCCCGGCCGACTGGAACGGCACGCTGCTGCTGTTCAGCCACGGCTTCGGCCCGACTGTCGCCAAGGATGCGCCCTCGGACGCCGCCCGCAGCCGACTGATCGCCGAGGGCTATGCGCTGGCCGGCTCCTCGTACGACCCGAAGGGGTCCATGTGGGCGCTGGAGAGCGCCGAACGCGACCAGTTCGCCACCCTCGCCGCCGTCAAGGCAGAGATCGGCAAGCCGCGACTCACGCTCTCCGTCGGCCAGTCCATGGGTGGCCTGGTCAATGCCCGGATCGCCCGGGACGGCGCGGGCCGTGTCGACGGCGCGCTCGGCCTGTGCGGCCTGGTCGCGGGAGGCACCGACCTGGACAACTACCAGCTGGACGCCGAGTACACGATCGCCCGCCTGCTGCTGCCGGCCGAGGACCTGAAGCTGGTGAACTTCACCTCGGCCGCCGAGGCGTCAGCCACCGCCGACCGCCTCACCGCGGCCGTCACCGCCGCTCAGGCGTCTCCCCGGGGAAGGGCCCGCGTCGCCCTGGCCGCCGCCTTCCTCAACCTCCCGGCCTGGGCACCCGGCGAGGACCGCCCCGCCGCCGACGACTGGGCGGGGCAGGAGGAGCAGCAGTACGCGTGGCTCGCCCAGGGTCTGCTGTCCTTCGTCGAGGGCGGCCGGTACGCCGTGGAACAGTCCGTGCGCGGCAACAACTCCTGGAACCGGGGCATCGACTACGCGGGTCTGCTCGCCCGCTCCGTCCACGCCCCGCAGGTCCGCGCGCTGTACCGGACGGCGGGCCTGGACCTCTACACGGACCTCCGGACCCTCACCCACGATGCCGACATCGCGGCCGACCCTGCCGCGGTGCGCAACGCACAGCGCACGTCCTCGGCCGGACAAGGGCTCGGCGTGCCCCTCCTCGACGTGCACACCACGGCCGACAACCTCGTACCGGTGGAGCAGGAGAACCGGTTCGCCGACCGCGTACGCGCCTCCGGCGACGCCGAACTGCTGCGGCAGGCCTACGTCGAACACCAGGGCCACTGCACCTTCACCACGGCCGAGACGCTCGCCGCCCTACACGCCGTCGAACACCGCGTGACCACCGGCCGCTGGGACCACGCCGCCGCACCGGCCGCCCTCCAGAAGGCGGCCCTCGGTCTGGGCCTGGACGGTGCGGCGTACACCGCGTACCGCCCGGCAGAGCTGACGGGGGGCCGCTGAATACGGGCGCCTTCCCGCCCCCTCCGCCCTGCCCGTCCCGTCCCTGGGGCTCCGCCCCCAGACCCCGTACCGGCCTGAACGGCCTCGTCCTCGAACACCGGACGGGCTGAAACACAGCCCGCATCCGCCCACCCGCACAAGGCGCCGTGCCGGTGCATCGCATGCCCGCATCCGGACGGATCCAAAAGGACAGCACCCTTCCACCCCGCAGCCGATCCGTTCGGATGCGGGCGGATGTACCGGCGCGGCCCCGACCCACGACGGCGGCCCGCGCACCCACCCCTGGCACCAGCAACGTAGGGACACCCCATGCCCCGACTCCCCCTCGGCACCCTGATCGCCGGCTGTCTGGCCGTCTGCCTGGCCCAGATCGGCATCGCCATCCCGGCCACCCTGAACGGACTCTTCCAGGAGCATCTGCACCCGGTCGGCTCGCAGTTGACCTGGATATCGGACGCCTTCCTCCTCCCGGTCACCGTCCTGGAGCTGTCCTTCGGAGTCCTCGGCGACCTCTTCGGCCGCAAGCGACTGCTCGTCGGCGGTGCACTCCTGCTCGGCGCCGGCGAGGTCGTCGCGGCCTCCAGCGCGGGTGTCCACCAGCTCTGGGTCGGCCAGGCGCTCGCCGGCCTCGGCGCGGCCGCGCTCTTCCCTACCTCGCTCGCGATGATCGCCGCCGGCACCCACACCCACGCCCAGCGGGCCCGCGCGATCGCCGTCTGGGCGTCCAGCCTGTCGGCGGGCGGCTTCCTCGCGCCACTGCTCGGCGGGATCACGGGAACGTACGGATCATGGCGCTGGTCGTTCGTCGTGGTGGCGATCGTCGCCGCGGCCAGCGCACTGGTGAGCGTCCTGTTCGCCGCCGACTCCCGTTCCCCGGAAGGGCGTTCGCTGGACATCGGCGGCCAGATCACCATCGGAGTCGGCCTGTTCGCCCTCCTCTACGCCGTCATCCAGGGCCCGACCGACGGCTGGGGGGCGACCCCGGTGGTCGTCGCCTTCATCGTCGCTGCGGCCTTCCTCGCCCTTTTCGTCGTCGCGGAGCGCCGCGCCGCCTCCCCGCTCCTGCGCCTCGACCTGTTCCGCAACCGCTCCTTCGCGGTGGCGTCCGTCGTGGCCGTCGTCGGCATGTTCAGCTTCCTCGGCACGGCGTACGGGGCGAGCATCCGGCTCGGTCCGATCCAGCACCAGACGCCGATGCGTACGGCCTTCGCGTTCCTGCTCCTCAACGGCATCACCCCGTTCCTGACCCCGCTCACCTCACGGCTCCTCGCCCGCGTCTCCGCACGCCGGCTGCTCACGGCGGGCCTGCTGCTGATCGCGGCGGGTGACTACCTCGCGGCCACGCTCGACGTGGACGACCGGGCGCTGACCTCGCTGATCCTGCCGCTCGGCCTGGTCGGCATCGGCTTCGCGTTCACCGTCTCCTCGATCACGGCGACGGCCGTCAACACCGTGCCGGTGCATCTCGCGGGCATGGCCAGCGCCTCCACGAACCTGCTGCGCGACTTCGGCTTCACCCTCGGCCCCGCCGTCATCGGCGCGGTCGCCCTCAGCCAGGCGGCCTCCCAGGTCACGAAGTCGCTCGCCGGATCCCAGCTGGCCCCCGCGTCACAGGCGGCGGCCCACGAGGTCCTCAAGGAGGGGGGCCCGCTCGCCCTCAACTCCGTCCCCGCGAGCTCCCCGCCGGGCGCGGCCCGCTCGTACGCCCTGGACGCGCTCGGCCACGGCTACTCGATCGGCTTCGTGGTGTGCGGCTCGGCGGCCCTGTTCGCGGCACTGCTGGTGCTGCTCGCGCTGCGCGGAGGTACGGCGGAGGAGCCGAAGACGGATGCGGACGAGGGAGTCGCGGTGGCCGTGACGAGCTGATCCGGCACCGGACCGACCGGCCTGATCCCGAACCGGACCGACTACCGGACTGATCCCGAACCGGACCGACTACCGGACTGATCCCGAACCGGACCGACCGGACTGATCCCGACACCGGGGGTGAGCTCGGCGTGGATCGCGCAACCTGACGTCGACGGGGTGCCGCCGTGGGCATGCCTGCCGCTCCTGGCGGCACGCATGCCCACAGCTGCGACAGCCCCCCGAGTCGCCTCGCGCATCGGCCCCCGCAGGGCGGCCTCCCAGCGCGGCTCCGCGCTGTCAGTGCCCTCGGCTACGGTTCCGTGCATGGCTGCCCGTACGAAAACCGCGAAGGACCGACCGTCCTACCGCTGCACAGAGTGCGGCTGGCAGACGGCCAAGTGGCTCGGCCGCTGCCCCGAGTGCCAGGCATGGGGCACGGTCGAGGAGTACGGCGCGCCCGCGGTGCGGACGACGTCGCCCGGCCGCGTCACCACGTCCGCGGTGCCCATCGGCCAGGTCGACGGCCGCCAGGCCACGGCGCGCACGACCGGCGTGCCCGAGCTGGACCGCGTCCTGGGCGGCGGGCTGGTCCCCGGCGCGGTCGTCCTGGTCGCGGGCGAGCCGGGCGTCGGCAAGTCCACGCTCCTGCTCGACGTGGCGGCGAAGTCCGCGAGCGACGAGCACCGCACGTTGTACGTGACGGGTGAGGAGTCGGCCAGCCAGGTCCGGCTCCGAGCCGACCGCATCAAGGCGATCGACGACCACCTCTATCTCGCCGCGGAGACCGATCTTGCCGCCGTCCTCGGACACTTGGACGCGGTGAAGCCGTCCCTGCTGATCCTGGACTCGGTCCAGACGGTGGCCTCTCCGGAGATCGACGGCGCACCGGGCGGCATGGCTCAGGTCCGCGAAGTGGCGGGCGCCCTGATCCGCGCCTCCAAGGAGCGCGGTATGTCCACCCTCCTCGTGGGCCATGTCACAAAGGACGGCGCGATCGCGGGCCCGCGGCTCCTCGAACACCTCGTGGACGTCGTCCTGCACTTCGAGGGCGACCGGCACGCACGCCTCAGACTCGTACGAGGGGTCAAGAACCGTTACGGGACGACGGACGAGGTCGGCTGCTTCGAGCTGCACGACGAGGGCATCACGGGCCTGGCCGACCCGAGCGGCCTGTTCCTGACCCGCCGTGCCGAGCCGGTCCCCGGCACCTGCCTGACCGTCACGCTGGAGGGCCGCCGCCCGCTGGTCGCCGAAGTCCAGGCCCTGACCGTCGACTCGCAGATCCCCTCCCCCCGCCGCACCACCTCCGGCCTGGAGACCTCCCGCGTCTCGATGATGCTGGCCGTCCTGGAGCAGCGGGGCCGGATCAGCGCCCTGGGAAAGCGGGACATCTACTCCGCGACGGTCGGCGGCGTGAAGCTCTCCGAGCCCGCGGCGGACCTCGCGATCGCGCTCGCCCTCGCGTCCGCGGCGAGTGACACCCCGCTCCCCAAGAACCTCGTGGCGATCGGCGAAGTGGGGCTCGCGGGCGAGGTCAGACGGGTCACGGGCGTCCAGCGCCGGCTCGCCGAAGCGCACCGCCTGGGCTTCACGCACGCCCTCGTACCGACCGACCCGGGCAAGATCCCTCCCGGTATGAAGGTCCTGGAAGTCGCCGACATGGGCGACGCGCTGCGAGTCCTTCCGCGCTCCCGTCGCAGAGAGGCCCCACGGGAGGACGAGGACCGCCGGTAGACTTTGCCCTGGTCTCGCCCGTCCGTACGAACCGAGGGCGACCGGAAACCTGCGACCGGAGGAGTGCAGTGGCAGCCAACGACCGGGCAGCAGCTCCCGGAAAGTCCGGTGGGAGCTCCGGTGCCGATGGCCTGATGCGCGCCTCATTGAGCGCCGTGGCACCCGGCACGGCGCTGCGCGACGGGCTTGAGCGGATTCTCCGCGGCAACACGGGCGGACTCATCGTGCTCGGCTCCGACAAGACCGTCGAAGCGATGTGTACGGGCGGATTCGTCCTGGATGTCGAGTTCACCGCGACCCGTCTGCGCGAACTGTGCAAGCTCGACGGCGGCATCGTGCTCGACAAGGACATCACCAAGATCCTGCGGGCGGGCGTGCAGCTGGTGCCCGACCCGACGATCCCGACGGAGGAGACGGGCACGCGGCACCGCACCGCGGACCGGGTGAGCAAGCAGGTCGGCTTCCCGGTGGTGTCCGTGTCCCAGTCGATGCGCCTGATCGCCCTGTACGTGGACGGTCAGCGCCGCGTCCTGGAGGACTCCGCCGCGATCCTCTCCCGCGCCAACCAGGCCCTCGCGACCCTGGAGCGCTACAAGCTCCGCCTCGACGAGGTCGCGGGCACGCTGTCGGCGCTGGAGATCGAGGATCTGGTCACCGTCCGGGACGTCTCCGCGGTCGCCCAGCGCCTGGAGATGGTGCGGCGCATCGCCACCGAGATCGCCGAGTACGTGGTGGAACTGGGCACCGACGGGCGTCTTCTCGCACTCCAGCTGGACGAGTTGATCGCGGGCGTCGAGCCCGAGCGGGAACTCGTGGTCCGGGACTACGTGCCCGAGCCGACCGCCAAGCGCTCCCGCACGGTCGACGAGGCACTCTCGGAGCTGGACGCGCTCACCCACGCGGAGCTCCTCGAACTCCCCACCGTGGCACGGGCGTTGGGCTACACGGGGTCCCCCGAGGCCCTCGACTCGGCCGTCTCCCCGCGCGGCTTCCGCCTCCTCGCCAAGGTTCCCCGTCTGCCCGGCGCGATCATCGACCGGCTCGTGGAGCACTTCGGCGGGCTGCAGAAGCTGCTCGCCGCGAGTGTGGACGACCTGCAGACGGTCGACGGGGTGGGCGAGGCGCGGGCGCGCAGCGTCCGCGAGGGGCTGTCGCGACTGGCGGAGTCGTCGATCCTGGAGCGGTACGTCTAGCCTCTACGGTTTTCACGGCCGACCTGGGGCCGTCCCGCCCCGGCGCCCGGCGCTGCGGCGCCGGGGCGGGAGCGGGAGCGGAACGTCTGGAATCTCGCTCACGGGCTCTCGGCTCGCGACTCACCGGCGCGGCCGCCAGGACCGCGGAGTCCGCCGGACTCTAGTCCTTCGACACGACGAGCGACGCCCGGGCATTCGTCCCGCACGGGTTCTCGGCTCGCGACTCACCGGCATGGCCGCCAGGACCGCGGAGTCCGCTGGGGCCCAGTCCTTCGACAGCACGAGCGACGTCTGGGCCTTCGTCCCGCACGGGTTCTCGGCTCGCGACTCACCGGCATGGCCGCCAGGACCGCGGAGTCCGCTGGGCCCTAGTCCTTCGACAGGACGAACGATGTCTGGGCCTTCGTCAGTCCCGGCGCCTTCGCCTCCACCAAGTACGTACCGGCGGACGCCGAACCGGCCGGAGGCGTGGCGCACTCGGGGGCGCTGCCCCTGCGGTCCCACTCCACCGTGTAGGTCACCCGCCCGTCGGCCGGTACGCGGAAGAGGAGGCTGCCGGCGTTCTTCGGGCAGTCGTCCGAGGACCAGATGTCGGTGTCACTGCCCGCCTGAGTGATCGTCAGCACCGCGTTCTTCGGGCCGAGATCGACCTTGCAGGCGCTGCCGGAAGAGTTCTTGGCGGTGAGCTCGAACGTGGGCTTGTCGCCGGGGGCGTAGGTGTTGTGCACGCTGCGCAGGGTCAACTTGACCGCGTCGGCGGTGCAGTTGGGGAGGCTGGACCCGGCGGGAAGCTGCTCCCCCGCCCCTCCGGCGCCGTTGGATCCGTCGTCGGGCCCGCCGCTGGACGCGCCGCCGCTGCCGCTGGAACCCTCGGAAGCGGACCCCGTCCCGTCGCCGGTCCCGCGTCCGTCGCCGCTTCCGCCGCTGCTGTCGCTGCCGCTCGACTCGTCGCGGCCGCCCGGGTGTTGGCTGATCGCGGGGCCGGAGCCGGAGGGGCCAGGAGTGATCGAGGGCGCGGGATTCTTGCCGTTGGACCCGTCGGCGTTGTTCTTGCCGCCTCCGCCGCCGGAGCCGACCACCCACACGATGAGCAGCGCCAACAGGGCGACCACAGACAGCAGAACGGCCCTCCGACGCCAGTAGATGGTGGAGGGAAGCGGCCCGACCGGATTGCGCAGAGATCCCACGGCGCAAACTGTACGAGAGATCCGCCCCGGCGCTTGCCCCACCCGCCGCCCCGACTTCAACTTTTCCGGATCATCATCTCGCCGCCAGGCGGTTGTTCGCCCCCGGGGGCTCTGCCCCAGACCCCCCGGGTTGCTCTCCGGGTGCGGGTGGGTGGGGGCTTGTCGCGCCGTTCCCCGCGCCCTTACAGGGCGCTCCTGGGACCTCAGGGCCCCAGGAGCGGGACGAGTGCGGCGAAAGGGGGCGAAAAACCACCCCGTCCGCACCCGGCGTCGAGCACGCACCCCCAACCCCCGCATGGCAGGATCGACTACGCCATGACTGCACCCACCAAGCCCACCCAAAACGCCCCTGGCGAGCCCCTGCACACCCCCGTCATCGCCTGGTTCGAGGAGCACGCCCGCGACCTCCCCTGGCGGCGCCCGGACGCCGGCCCCTGGGGAGTGATGGTCAGCGAGTTCATGCTGCAACAGACCCCGGTGAACCGCGTCCTGCCCGTGTATGAGCAGTGGCTGGCCCGCTGGCCCCGCCCTGCCGACCTGGCGAAGGAAGCCCCGGGCGAGGCCGTCCGCGCCTGGGGCCGGCTCGGTTACCCGCGGCGCGCACTGCGCCTGCACGGCGCGGCGGTGGCCATAACGGAGCGGCACGGCGGCGACGTACCCACCGAGCACGCCCAGTTGCTCGCGCTGCCCGGCATCGGGGAGTACACGGCCGCGGCGGTGGCGTCGTTCGCGTACGGGCAGCGGCACGCCGTGCTCGACACGAATGTCAGAAGGGTCTTCGCACGTGCCGTCACCGGCGTGCAGTACCCGCCGAACGCGACCACCGCCGCCGAACGCAAGCTCGCCCGGGCGCTGCTCCCCGAGAGCGAGCGCACGGCCTCCCGCTGGGCCGCCGCGTCCATGGAGCTCGGCGCGCTCGTATGCACGGCGAAGAACGAGACCTGCGACCACTGCCCGATCGCCGCGCAGTGCGCGTGGCGGCTGGCGGGCAAGCCGGAGCACGACGGGCCCCCGAGGCGCGGACAGACGTACGCGGGTACGGACCGGCAGGTCCGCGGGAAGCTCCTCGCCGTGCTCAGAGAGGCAGTCGGGGCCGTGCCGCAGGCCGCCCTGGACCGCGTATGGCACGAACCGGTACAGCGGGCCCGCGCGCTCGACGGTCTCGTCGCCGACGGACTCGTGGAACCGCTCGCGGGCGGTCTGTATCGGCTGCCGTTGACCTAGCAGTTGAGGCGATCCGCGGAGCAAAGGCGGATCAAACAGGACGTACAGCCACCTCGCTTTACCCCGGACCTACATCCGTTACACAACCGACGGACAGCCGATTGCTTGCCGCAGGCTGGCTCGGACAACCCCGTGACAACGCCTCCGTAGCTTCATTTGCGTACCGCACACAACGCGGCACAGCAACGGACAACCGGCAGCAGGCAGGTCGGAAACGGGGATGGAGGCGGTTGATCATGGCGCACGGCGAGGTGCTCGAATTCGAAGAGTACGTCCGCACTCGGCAGGACGCGCTGCTGCGCAGTGCCCGCCGCCTGGTCCCCGACCCGGTCGACGCCCAGGACCTGCTGCAGACCGCGCTCGTACGGACGTACGGCCGCTGGGACGGCATCGCGGACAAACGGCTGGCCGACGCGTACCTGCGCCGCGTGATGATCAATACGCGCACCGAGTGGTGGCGGGCCCGGAAGCTGGAGGAGGTCCCGACGGAGCAGCTGCCGGACGCGTCCATCGACGACTCCACCGAGCAGCACGCGGACCGCGCGCTCCTGATGGACATCATGAAGGTGCTCGCTCCCAAGCAGCGCAGTGTCGTGGTGCTGCGACACTGGGAGCAGATGTCCACGGAGGAGACGGCCGCCGCGCTTGGTATGTCGGCCGGAACGGTCAAGAGCACGCTGCACCGGGCGCTGGCCCGGCTCCGCGAGGAGCTGGAGAGCCGGAACTACGAGGAGCGCGGCGCCCGCGCGCTCGAACCGAGTGAGGAGCGGGAGCGTTGCGCGGCCTAGGAACCCGGGCCAGGGAGGTCCTGAAGGCGGGGAGTACGGCAGCCGCCGTGCTCACCGCCCTCAGCCTTTTCGTGACCGCCTGCGCCACGGGCGGTACGGGCGCCCGCGACGAGGGTCCGGCGGGCGGTGCGGCGGTGGCCAAGGGCGCCACCACGCCCACCGCCTCCGCCTCGCCCGGCAAAGCGGCCAAGCGGGTGGACGCGGTCCAGCTCGTCAAGGACGACCCACAGGTCAGCGCGTCGGTCAAGCGCGATCTGAAGCCGTGCGTCGCCGACGAGTACCCGGTCGACGTGTCGTACGGGAACCTGACCGGGGGTTCCTCGGACGACATCGTGATCAACGTGATGACCTGCGCCGATGCCGTCGGCATGGGCTCGTACGTGTACCGCGAGAAAAACGGCAAGTACGAGAATGTCTTCAAGGCCGAGCAGCCTCCCGTCTACGCCGAGATCGACCGGGGCGATCTGGTGGTCACCCAGCAGCTGTACAAGACGGACGACCCGGTGTCGTATCCCTCCAGTGAAGAAGTGATCACCTACGGCTGGTCCGCGGCCCGCTTCACCGAGCGGTCCCGGATCCACAACGACTACAGCAACGCGGTGGGCGGCGTCGACTCGCCCGCCCCCTCGAACTGAGAGCACACGGAGCAGCCGGATGGCAGAGCAGACCCACGTCCTGTTCGTCGAGGACGACGACGTCATCCGCGAGGCCACGCAGCTCGCCTTGGAGCGCGACGGCTTCGCGGTCACCGCCATGCCCGACGGACTGTCCGGTCTGGAGGCGTTCCGCGCCGACCGCCCCGACATCGCCCTGCTGGATGTCATGGTGCCCGGACTCGACGGGGTCTCGCTGTGCCGCCGGATCCGTGACGAGTCGACCGTCCCCGTGATCATGCTGTCCGCGCGCGCCGACTCGATCGATGTCGTGCTCGGCCTGGAGGCGGGCGCCGACGACTACGTGACCAAGCCGTTCGACGGCGCGGTCCTGGTCGCCCGCATCCGTGCCGTGCTGCGCCGCTTCGGACACGCCAACGGCGGCGCCCAGGCGGCCGAGGTCGCCTCGTCCGTCGATGGCGGGGTGCTCGCCTTCGGCGACCTGGAGATCGACACCGAGGGCATGGAGGTGCTCAAGAGCGGTACGCCGGTGGCGCTCACGCCCACCGAGATGCGGCTGCTCCTCGAGTTCTCGTCCGCGCCGGGTACCGTGCTCAGTCGCGACAAGCTGCTCGAACGTGTGTGGGACTACGGCTGGGGCGGAGACACCCGGGTCGTCGACGTCCATGTGCAGCGGCTGCGCACGAAGATCGGCCAGGACCGGATCGAGACGGTTCGCGGCTTCGGCTACAAGTTGAAGGCCTGAGCAGGGGTATGCGGGGGATATTTCGACGCCCGGACAGCGGTACGAGTGTGGGCGTGGCCGACGGTACAAGTGATGGCCTGGCCATCCGCACCGGCATCCGGTGGAAGCTCAGCGCGGCCATCGCCCTCGTCGGCGCCCTGGTCGCGATCGCGCTGAGCCTGGTCGTGCACAACGCGGCGCGCGTCTCGATGCTCGACAACTCGCGCGACCTGGCGAACGAGCGTATCCACTTCGCGCAGCGCGTATACGGGCCCGGCCGGCCGCTGCCCGTCGGGGTCAAGCTCGACGATCCGGCCATCCCGGCGGACCTGCTGGCGAAGGTCTCGGAGGGACGGCGGGCCACCTACGTGTCCGACGGCCCGAACGGGGTGCCCGACATCTGGGCCGCCGTCCCGCTCAGGGACGGCAGGGTGCTGTCCTGGCACGAGCGGTTCACCGACCGCAGCGCGGACGTGATGAAGGACCTCGACCAGGCGCTCATCATCGGCTCCATCGCGGTCGTCTTCGGCGGCAGCGCGCTCGGCGTGCTCATCGGCGGCCAGCTGTCGGGCCGGCTGCGCAAGGCCGCGTCCGCCGCGAACCAGGTCGCCAAGGGCGAGACCGACGTACGGGTACGGGACGCGATCGGCGGCGTCGTGCGCGACGAGACCGACGACCTCGCGCGTGCCGTGGACGCCATGGCGGACGCGCTCCAGCAGCGCATCGAGGCCGAGCGCCGGGTGACCGCGGACATCGCGCACGAGCTGCGTACGCCGGTGACCGGATTGCTGACGGCCGCGGAGCTCCTGCCGCCCGGCCGTCCCACCGAGCTCGTCCGGGACCGGGCGCAGGCCATGCGCACCCTTGTCGAGGACGTCCTGGAGGTCGCCCGGCTCGACGGCGCGTCCGAGCGGGCCGAGCTGCAGGACATCATGCTCGGCGAGTTCGTGTCGCGCCGCGTGGCTGCCAAGGACGCGGACGTCGAGGTGCGTGTGGTGCACGAGTCGGAGGTCACGACGGACCCGCGGCGTCTGGAGCGCGTTCTGTTCAACCTCCTCGCGAATGCCTCCCGGCACGGCAAGCCTCCCATCGAGGTCACCGTGGAGGGCCGCGTCATCCGCGTCCGCGACCACGGCCCCGGCTTCCCCGAGGCACTTCTCGCCGAGGGCCCGAGCCGCTTCCGCACCGGCAGCACCGACCGTGCGGGCCATGGTCACGGCCTGGGCCTGACCATCGCCGCGGGCCAGGCCCGGGTGCTGGGCGCCCGGCTGACCTTCCGCAACGTACGCCCGGCGGGGGCACCGGACGACGTACCCGCCGAGGGCGCGGTCGCGGTGCTGTGGCTGCCGGAGCACGCGCCGACGAACACGGGGAGCTATCCGATGCTGCCGGGGTCGCGGAAGTAGCGCGCCGACAGGCAAGGGGCGTGGCCGGGGAACTCCCGCCACGCCCCTTGCGCATACGGGCTCGTCAGGAGGCCTCATCAGGAGGACTCAGGAGCCCGACGCGGCGCTTGGTCCTAGTACCACTTGGTCCTAGTACCACTTGGTGCAGTGGATCGTCGTGTTGTAGCCCGAGTCGCCGCAGGCCCGCATCAGCTGGCCGTTGCGGGAGCGCCAGACCTCGGTCCAGACGCTGCCGCCGCTCTCGATCTCCCGCCGGCCCAGCTGCGGCTCCCAGGTGCGCCCGCCGTCGCTGCTGCGGTCCACCCAGACGTGCATCCCGACGGCGCCGACCACGATCCGGCCCCAGGCGCAGGGGCCGTCCCCGGACCCGTTCACCCGCAGCTCGATGCCCTGGCCGCGGGCCCCGATCGCTTCCTGGACGGTCCTGCCGTTGTTGTTGCAGCCGTCCGCGGCACTGGCGGTGGTGGAGCCGGCCATGGCCAGCAGGCCGGTGGTCATCATCAACGCCGAGACCGTGGCCGCGACCTTCTTGTTCACGCGCATGTGCTGTTCCCCCTGGAAGCCCTGAGGCACCTTCTTGTGGTCGATGCCTGAACTCTGGGCGGCCACAGGGGGTGGACCATCCTGGACTACAGAGGTTGACGCCCGTTCGACATGCGTGTTACCGCTCACCTCTCGGATCAGAAGGGGGGACAGCAGATCGGAGGGGGGTCAGCAGCCCCAGCCCTTCTCCAGGTCGAGCCCGCCCTCTCGCGGCTGGTTGAACGAGAACCAGTTCCCGGAGTCGTCGCGGAACACCGCTTCCGTCCCGTACGGGCGCTCCTGCGGCTCCTGCAGGAACTCCACACCGCGGTCCTTGAGCTTCTTGTAGTCGCCCTGGATGTCGTCGGTGGTCAGCGCGCCCGCGCCGAGCACGCCCTTGGCCACGAGCTTCTTCATCATCTCGGCGGAGTCGGGGTCCATCGCGGGCGGTCCGGGCACCATGAGTGTCAGCTCGAGGTCGGGCTGGTTCTCGGCACCGACGGTGAGCCAGCGCATGCCGCCGTCGCCCAACGTCATGTCCGTACGGACTTCGAGCCCGAGCTTCTCGGTATAGAACTCCTTGGCCCGGTCCTGGTCGAGGACCCAGACGGTCGAAATGGCGAGTCCCTTGATCATGGTGTGCTCCCAGCGGTGCGGGTGGTCGTCCTTGCCCTGCCACGGTAGGCAGCGACGGGCTCACGGTGCTTCTTCGGAATTGTGCTCTCGCGCACCGGGCCCCGGCCGGAAGCCGCCGGCCCAGAGCATCGCGTAACACCCCGGTATGAGGGCGGTCCCCCGTCCCACATGCTTCGCCCGGTACTCGCTCGGAGTCAGCCCGGTCCATGCCTTGAAGCGCGCCGAGAACGTACCGAGGCTGCTGAAGCCGACCAGGTTGCAGATCTCGGTCACCGACAGGTTCGCGGTGCGCAGCAGGTCCTCGGCCCGGTCGATACGACGGTGGGTCAGATACTGGCCCGGCGTCTCGCCGTACGCCGCCTTGAAGGCCCGTATGAAGTGATAGCGCGAGTAGCCGGCATGTGCGGCCACCGCGTCGAGATCGAGCCCGGGCTCGGCCCAGTCCCGATCCATCGCGTCCTTGGCAAGCCGCAGCTGCCGCATTCTGTCCACGGTTCAGATGGTGACAGGGGGGACTGACAGTCGCTTTTGGCCCGTCCGGCGCGAGGGCAAGACGGTCAAGGCGAAACGGGGGCTGGGGGCGGAGCTCCGAGGTACGGGACGGGCAGGGGCGGAGCGGGCGAAACCGTCTGGCCCCCGCCCCGTACGCCCGCACCCATGAAGAGCCGGCTCATGAAGAAGGCCCCCGGGGCGGACAACGCCGGGGGCCTTCGGACCAGAGAGGTCAGACCGTCTCAGCCACGGCTTCCTTGGACTCCACGTCATCCGCAGGCTTCGGCGCGGCCGGCCCCGCCCCCTTCAGCGGAACCTCCTTCACGAACACCGCCGCGACCAGCGCCACCACGGCCACCACGGACCCGAGCAGGAACGCGGAGTGCGTACCCGAGGACACCGCGTGCTGGTAGGCCTCCCGGGCCTGCGTCGGCAGCTTCGCCAGGCTGGCCGCGTCGAGCTGTGCGGACTTCTCGGTCATCTTGGACCCGAGCGCCCCGGCCCGCTCCGCCATCACGTCCTGCACCCGGTGGTTGAACAGCGCGCCCATGATGGCGACACCGAAGGACGACCCCAGCGTCCGGAACAGGGTGGTCGACGAGGACGCGACGCCCATGTCCTTCATCTCGACGCTGTTCTGCGCGACCAGCATGGTGATCTGCATCAGGCAGCCCATGCCCGCGCCGAGCACCGCCATGTACAGCCCGGACGTCAGCCGGGTCGTCTCGGTGTCCATCTGCGCGAGCAGGAACAGCCCCACGATCATCAGCACACTGCCGACGAGCGGGAAGACCTTGTAGCGGCCGCTGTTGGTGGTGACCCGCCCCGCGACCATCGAGACGGCGAGCATCGCGCCGAGCATCGGCAGGAGCAGCAGCCCGGAGTTGGTGGCGGACGCGCCCTGCACGGACTGCTGGTACAGCGGCAGGAAGAGCACCGCGCCGAACATCACGAAGCCGGTGATGAAGCCGATGACCGACATCAGGGTGAAGTTGCGGCTCTTGAAGATGTGCAGCGGCACGACCGGCGCCGCGGCCTTGGTCTGCCAGAAGACGAAGCCCACGAGCGCGGCGACGCCGATCCCGATCAGCTCCATGATGCGGGCGGAGCCCCAGGCGTACTCGGAGCCGCCCCAGGTGGTCACCAGCACGATGGCCGAGATACCGAGAGCCAGCAGTCCCGCACCGAGGTAGTCGATCTTCGCCTCGACCCGCTTCTTCGGCAGGTGCAGTACGGCGCTGACCGCGAGGAGCGCGACGACGCCGAGGGGCAGGTTGATGTAGAAGGACCAGCGCCAGCCCCAGTGGTCGGTGATGGTGCCGCCGACCAGCGGGCCGAGGATCATGGCGAACGCCATCACGCCGGCCATCATGCCCTGGTACTTGCCGCGCTCCCGCGGCGGAATCAGGTCGCCGATGATCGCCATGACGCCGACCATCAGACCACCGGCGCCCAGGCCCTGAATGGCGCGGAACCCGATGAGCTGGCCCATGTCCTGGGCCATGCCACTCAGCGCGGAGCCGATCAGGAAGAGCACGATCGAGGTCATGAAGGCGCCCTTGCGCCCGTACATGTCGCCGAGCTTGCCCCAGATCGGGGTGGAGGCGGCGGTGGCGAGCGTGTACGCGGTGACCACCCAGGACAGGTGCTCCAAGCCGCCCAGTTCGCCGACGATCGTCGGCATCGCCGTGCCCACGATCATGTTGTCGAGCATCGCCAGCAGCATCGCGATCATGAGCGCGAGCAGCACGACCCGTACGCTGCGTGGCTGTTTGTCGGCCTGCTCCGCCGGCTGTTTCTCGGCCTGCGCGACCGTTTCGGTGTTGTCCGCCATCGTTTCCACTCCCCTAGGTACCGCTGCCGGCGGGCCGACTACTTACTTGCCGACCGGCAAGTTGACTACACTCAGGGAAATTAGACCCGTAACTAGCCGGGCGTCAAGTAAGTTTAAGTAGTTTTACTAGCCGGGCGACAGGTAAGTTTTCAGGGAGCGCAAGGAGTACGAGGATGGGCGGCACCATGGACGGCACCAAGCGACAGCGCCGCGGGGACACCCGCCAGCGCATCCAGGACGTGGCCCTCGAACTCTTCTCCGAGCAGGGCTACGAGAAGACCTCGCTGCGCGAGATCGCCGAGCACCTCGACGTCACCAAGGCGGCGCTCTACTACCACTTCAAGACCAAGGAAGAGATCCTCATCAGCCTCTTCGAGGATCTGACGAGGCCGCTCGACGACCTGATCGAGTGGGGCGGGCAGCAGCCGCACACCCTGGAGACCAAACAGGAGGTGCTGCGCCGCTACAGCGAAGCCCTCACCGGCGCGGCCCCGCTCTTCCGCTTCATGCAGGAGAACCAGGCGACGGTACGAGAGCTCAGCATCGGCGAGACCTTCAAGGACCGCATGCTCAGCATGCTCGACATCATCAAGGAGCCGGAGGCGCCGCTGACGGACCAGGTCCGCTGCATCAGCGCGCTCTTCACGATGCATGCCGGGATGTTCGTCCTCAAAGACGTCGAAGGCGACCCCGAGGACAAGCGCAAGGCGGTCCTGGAGGTCGCGATCGATCTGGTGACGCAGGCGCACGGAGGCGCGGCGCCGTCTTAGACGGTCACACCCTTGGCGCGCAGGAAGGCGACGGGGTCGATGGCGGACCCGTAGTTGGGGGTCGTACGGATCTCGAAGTGCAGGTGCGGCCCGCTGGAGTTGCCGGTGTTGCCGGACAGCGCGATGTGCTGGCCGGTGGCGACGACCTGGCCGACCCTGGCGTCTATGCGCGACAGGTGGGCGTACTGCGAGTAGGTCCCGTTGCCGTGCTTGATGACGATGGCGTTGCCGTAGGCGGGACCGTCACCGGCCCCATTGCCGCCGGCCTTCACCACGGTGCCGCCGTGCGCGGCGACGACCTCGGTGCCCTGCGGCACGGCGAAGTCCTGGCCGGAGTGCTTGTGGGCCCACATGCCGCCGGCCTGGTTGAAGGTGGCGGACAGCGCGTACTTCTTCACCGGGTCGACCCAGGAGGCGGCCTTCTTGGCGGCGGCGGTCTTGGCCTGAGCGGCGGCCTGCGTCTGCACGGTGTGCGCCGCGGTGACGGTTCCGCCGGTGGCGAGGGTGTCGGCGGTCGCGACTCCGGCGCCCAGCACGACCGAGGCGCCGAGACCGACGGCCAGGACGGCCGCCCGTGAGCGGATGGACGTACGGGAGAGACGGAACGTGACGCGCTTCGACATGGGGACCTCACGAGGACGGGGACGGGGGTCGAACACCACCCGGCGCACAGCCGGCCACCGAGTGGGCCATCCCTTGGTAACCCCTAACCCCACAAAGCCCCAAAACGGCTATCTACGACTTCGAGTCGTACTTCACCCCAAAACTTGAGGAACCTTGACAGCATCGGCATCCCTATAAGGGATCTTCCGGATTTATTGCGGAAACAAGGGTTTAACCCCACTTCGGGGCATTGCCCCCCTGGGGAAACGCCCCCTCGACCTCCCCGTCCCCGCACAGCAGAAGCCACCCCGAGGACTCCGGGCCAAAGGTCCCTTTTGCCCGTTCTTGTCAGTCCACTATTCCACCTAGTACCGGACAAAACGCCTGTGCGCCATGTCACCGACGGCATAGATCCCGGTGCCCGGGAATGTGACGCGGGCTACGTGAAACCGGGACCCCTCCAAACCCAAAAGGGGCTGCCCCAGGACCGAAGTCCTGGGGCAGCCCCTTTTGTTCAGGCGAGCGCCGTGGCGCCTACGCCTCCTTGCTCAGGTTGGGACCGGCCCCACCCGCGGCCTGCTCGATCGGCGGGACGTCGGGGAGTGCCGACTTCTCCTCACCTCGGAAGGTGAAGGTCTTGGCCTCGCCCTCGCCCTCCGTGTCGACGACCACGATGTGGCCCGGACGCAGCTCGCTGAAGAGGATCTTCTCCGAGAGCGCGTCCTCGATCTCGCGCTGGATGGTCCGGCGCAGCGGCCGGGCGCCCAGAACGGGGTCGTAACCCTTCTTCGCGAGCAGCGACTTGGCGCTCGGGCTGAGCTCCAGACCCATGTCGCGGTCCTTCAGGCGCTCGTCCACCTTGGCGATCATGAGGTCGACGATCTGGATGATGTCTTCCTCGGTGAGCTGGTGGAAGACCACCGTGTCGTCGACACGGTTCAGGAACTCCGGGCGGAAGTGCTGCTTCAGCTCGTCGTTGACCTTGTTCTTCATCCGCTCGTAGCTGGACTTCGTGTCACCCGCGGCGGCGAAGCCGAGGTTGAAGCCCTTGGAGATGTCCCGGGTGCCGAGGTTGGTCGTCATGATGATGACCGTGTTCTT
Source organism: Streptomyces sp. NPDC050564 (assembly GCF_044457265.1). Lineage (NCBI taxonomy): Bacteria > Bacillati > Actinomycetota > Actinomycetes > Kitasatosporales > Streptomycetaceae > Streptomyces > Streptomyces sp. NPDC050564. The sequence continues at coordinate 38,157 of NZ_JBITGS010000002.1, forward strand.
GAAGTCCACGACCCGGCCCTGGGAGTCGGTCAGACGACCGTCCTCCAGGATCTGCAGCAGCGAGTTGAAGATGTCCGGGTGGGCCTTCTCGACCTCGTCGAAGAGGACCACCGAGAACGGCTTGCGCCGCACCTTCTCCGTCAGCTGGCCGCCCTCTTCGTAGCCCACGTATCCGGGGGGCGAACCGAAGAGACGCGAGACCGTGTGCTTCTCGCTGAACTCCGACATGTCGAGGGCGATGAGCGCGTCCTCGTCACCGAAGAGGAACTCGGCGAGGGTCTTCGACAGCTCCGTCTTACCGACACCCGAGGGGCCGGCGAAGATGAACGACCCACCGGGGCGCTTCGGGTCCTTCAGACCCGCTCGCGTACGACGGATCGCCTGCGAGAGCGCCTTGATGGCGTCCTTCTGGCCGATGACCCGCTTGTGGAGCTCGTCCTCCATGCGCAGCAGACGCGAGGACTCCTCCTCGGTCAGCTTGAAGACCGGGATGCCGGTGGCGGTCGCGAGGACCTCGGCGATCAGCTCGCCGTCGACCTCGGCGACGACGTCCATGTCGCCGGCCTTCCACTCCTTCTCCCGCTTGGCCTTCGCGGCCAGGAGCTGCTTCTCCTTGTCGCGGAGGGAGGCGGCCTTCTCGAAGTCCTGCGAGTCGATCGCGGACTCCTTGTCGCGGCGCACGCCCGCGATCTTCTCGTCGAACTCGCGGAGGTCCGGCGGAGCGGTCATCCGGCGGATGCGCATCCGGGAGCCCGCCTCGTCGATCAGATCGATCGCCTTGTCGGGCAGGAACCGGTCCGAGATGTAGCGGTCCGCGAGCGTCGCGGCCTGGACCAGAGCCTCGTCCGTGATGGAGACGCGGTGGTGAGCCTCGTAGCGGTCGCGCAGGCCCTTGAGGATCTCGATCGTGTGGGGGAGGGAAGGCTCCGCCACCTGGATCGGCTGGAAGCGGCGCTCGAGGGCCGCGTCCTTCTCGAGGTGCTTGCGGTACTCGTCGAGCGTCGTCGCACCGATGGTCTGCAGCTCGCCACGGGCCAGCATCGGCTTCAGGATCGAAGCCGCGTCGATGGCGCCCTCGGCGGCACCCGCACCGACCAGCGTGTGGAGCTCGTCGATGAACAGGATGATGTCGCCGCGGGTGCGGATCTCCTTGAGCACCTTCTTCAGGCGCTCCTCGAAGTCACCGCGGTAGCGGGAGCCGGCGACCAGGGCGCCGAGGTCCAGGGTGTAGAGGTGCTTGTCCTTGAGGGTCTCGGGCACCTCGCCCTTGACGATGGCCTGAGCGAGGCCCTCGACGACGGCGGTCTTGCCGACGCCGGGCTCACCGATCAGGACCGGGTTGTTCTTGGTACGGCGGGACAGCACCTGCATGACCCGCTCGATCTCCTTCTCGCGCCCGATGACCGGGTCGAGCTTGGACTCACGAGCGGCCTGGGTGAGGTTCCGGCCGAACTGGTCGAGAACCAGGGACGTGGAGGGGGTGCCCTCCGCAGGACCGCCGGCGGCGGCCGTCTCCTTGCCCTGGTAGCCGGAGAGCAGCTGGATCACCTGCTGCCGCACCCGGTTGAGGTCTGCGCCCAGCTTGACCAGGACCTGGGCGGCGACGCCCTCGCCCTCACGGATCAGGCCGAGCAGGATGTGCTCCGTGCCGATGTAGTTGTGGCCCAGCTGAAGGGCCTCGCGGAGCGACAGCTCCAGGACCTTCTTGGCACGGGGGGTGAAGGGAATGTGGCCCGAGGGCGCCTGCTGGCCCTGGCCGATGATCTCCTCCACCTGCTGGCGGACCGCCTCGAGCGAAATCCCGAGGCTCTCCAGGGCCTTAGCGGCGACACCCTCACCCTCGTGGATCAGGCCCAGGAGGATGTGCTCGGTGCCGATGTAGTTGTGGTTGAGCATCCGGGCTTCTTCCTGAGCCAGGACGACAACCCGCCGCGCGCGGTCGGTGAACCTCTCGAACATCGTTAATCGCTCCTCAGAGCGGTCAGGCAGTGAGGGGACGCTCCCCTCGCTGTCCTTCCGCAGCTTAGTCCCGCAAGCGGGGACCGCTCATTCCAACTGCCGACACCGTCCTTGGCCTCCTGACCCCGAACGCCGACATATGCTCCAACCTGATGGTGCGAGACGATGTTCCCGCAGGCCAGGCAGATACCCTCACCATCTGTACGCCGATGGCGAACGCGAGATGCCCGATCCATGCGTGTCGCCCCTCCCACTAGGGATGTCTTACCCGTACGCACTGACACTCCATGCGGCGCACACCGGTTCCCTCCGCTATGGGCGAACATCCTTGCGCCGCCGAACACCTCCGCACGCCCCCTGTTCCGGCACTCTGTGTACTCGCCGGAATACTCAGCGTAACTCTGGAGCTCTTCCGGCTGTTGCTCCTGGCATGGTTCCCACGGTTCCCATGGTCCCTCTCCCTCGTCGACCGCTCGACTCGAGTGATCCAGTACAGCGGTGGTACGAGAACGAACTGGGCTGGGCGGCAGTGCCCGGGCCGCCGACGCGGCTCGTCACGGGCCTGCGCTTCGACGTGCTGGAGGTGCCGGCGGAGGCGGGACGTGCGGCGCTGCGGCATCTGGGCCCGGCGTCTCCGGTGGCCTTGCAGGGGAACCGGATGCGACTCCTGGTGGCCGCGGGCAGCGCGGACGAACTGCCGGGGCTGCTCGAGTGGCTGGAGTGGGGCGCCGTCGCGCTGGATCTCACGGCGATCGGCGCGGGCGGGAGCGTCGAGGCTCCACTGCCACCGGGAACGGCCGGGGCTCCCCGCCCTTTGGGCATGCCCGCACTGTCCACTGTCCCGGAAAACTCACAGGGGGCCGCCGTGTGGCTGCGGCCCCCCGAATTCGGGTGCGAGGTCGAACCCTCGCTGCCGACACTGTCGGCCGTGGGGGGCGGTGGGGGCGCCCCCGATCTCGTACGACTCGTGGACACGATGGCAACGCAGTGCCATCGGGTAAGGCTGCGGCAAGCGAGCGCTCAGCCGTTGGCCTTCTCGTAGGCCTCACGAATGGACGCGGGAACTCGACCACGGTCGTTGACCTCGTAGCCGTTCTCCTTCGCCCACGCGCGGATCTGCGCGGTGTCCTGGCTGCCACCGGAAGCGACGCGCGCCTTTCCGCGTCCACCCGAAGCGCGGCCTCCGGTACGACGACCACCCTTCACGTAGGGCTCGATGAGGCCACGGAGCTTGTCCGCATTGGCGGTCGTGAGATCGATTTCGTACGTCTTGCCGTCCAGCGCGAACGTCACGGTCTCGTCCGCCTCGCCACCGTCGAGGTCGTCGACAAGAAGGACCTGAACCTTCTGTGCCACCGGATTTCCTTTCATCGATAACTTCAGGGCCGGGGGTCTGCGGCGTCCGCCGTTTCACCGTCCCCTGTTATATGCAGTACTGCAGTACGTCGGAAAGCAAACCGCTTTTGACTGAAAAACACAAACCCCTGGGTGAGACTCACAGGGCACTGGCAGACCGGAAACGTGCGCGTTTCGGACATAGGGAACCTGGGCAAGCCTGTCCGCCGGAATAGCCGTCGGCGATCACAGATGCAGAAGCATCCGGCTGTTGCCCAAGGTGTTCGGTTTCACTCGTTCGAGACCGAGGAACTCCGCCACGCCCTCGTCATAGGAACGCAGGAGCTCGGCGTAGACATCGGTGTCGACGGGTGTCTCGCCGATCTCCACGAAGCCGTGCTTCGCGAAGAACTCGACTTCGAAGGTCAGACAGAAAACTCGTCGAACACCGAGCCAACGGGCGGTCTGCAGCAACTTCTCCAGCAACTGATGACCGACACCGAGGCCCTTGACCGCGGGGTTCACCGCGAGAGTGCGGACTTCCGCGAGGTCTTCCCACATCACGTGCAGCGCACCGCAGCCGACCACCTCGGCGTTGTCGTCGCGTTCCGCGACCCAGAACTCCTGGATGTCCTCGTAAAGCGTCACCGTCGCTTTGTCGAGCAGGATGCGGCGCCGGACGTTCGCATCAAGGAGGCGGCGTACGGCCGGGACATCGCTGGTCCTGGCCCGGCGGACGGTGATGGCTTTTGCTGCGGCTTCGGGATGCTCTGCGGGAACCTCTGCGGGATGCTCTGCTGGCATGAGCGGACGCTATCGTCCGGCGTCACCCTCGGTGGCGGCGGGGTTCTCGCCCACCGGGTTCTCCGGCGCGGGCGTTTCGGCGCGGGTTTCCGGTCCCTGGACCATACGCACGGCATCGCTGAGGGCTTCGCGCTGTTCCGGGGACATCATGCCGAAGAAGGCGACGAGAGCGGCGGCGGGGTTGTCGCTCTGCGACCAGGCATCGTTCATCAGTGCGGCCGCGTAGGCGGCACGTGTGGAGACCGCCTCATATCGATAGGCCCGGCCTTCCGCCTCACGGCGCACCCAGCCCTTCTGATGGAGATTGTCCAAAACGGTCATCACCGTGGTGTACGCGATGGACCGTTCCTGCTGAAGGTCTTCCAGGACTTCTCGAACGGTCACCGGGCGGTTCCACTTCCACACCCGCGTCATGACCGCGTCTTCGAGTTCTCCCAATGGGCGAGGCACAGCTCAGAACAATAGTGGGAGATCACCAACAAAAAGGGCGTACGACTCGAAAAACGTATGAGTCGTACGCCGTCTTACGTGGAAGAGGGTGCGGCAGCGGTCGGTGCGGCCGCCCCCGGGGTCCTGGTCGACCTGCCCGCCCGCAGCCCGCCTGCCCGTCGGCCTGCGGGTTTGCGGCATGCGGCTCTGCGGCCTGCGGGTCTACGGCATGCCGCTCTGCGGCCTACGGGTCCGTCGGCCCGGCGGGTCTGCCGGCCTGCGGGTCCGTCGTCGGCCGGGCTCAGACCTCGGTGTCGCGGGAGGCCTGGCGGGCGCTCTCCGCGCGCGCCAGGGCGGCGTCGACGACCGCGTCCTCCTTGGCCTTGTTGGCCCCGCCCTGGGTCTTCACGATCGTCACGATCAGCCCGATGAAGAACACGGCCATCACTACGGGGGGCACGAGCGCGGAGACATAGTCCATGCCCTCCAGAGTAGCTAGCCCGCCGCGAGCTGCTGAGGCGGGTTCGCCGGTGGCGGCGCGGTCTTGCGCTTCGGCGGGAACACCTCGCCCGGTGTGGGGATGGGCCGGTCCGGACGCGGGGATTTGACCGGACGGTGCGGCTGGGGCTCGGCGGCGGGCTTCTCCGCCGGCTTCTTGGCGGGCTCCTCCGATGCCAGGCCTCCGGGGAGAGCCAGCAGTCGGGTGCGGGACGGGGGCACCATCTGGGTCGTGCGGCCCGCCAGGCGGGCGCGCACGTCCCGTTCGGCAAGGGCCCTGCAGCGGTCCAGGAGGTCGGCCGCCGCGGGGTTGCCGCTCAGGGCACGAAGCGCGGCGAGGTCGTCGGGGTGCGGCCGGTAACCGGCGCCGAGCGCCTCCTCCAGGAGGGCGAGGTAACCGCCGGTGGCGCCCGGCAGGGCGGCGCGGTAGCGGGCGAGGTCGGCCAGCAGGAAGGCCCGGAGCCTGGCTCCCTCGCGGGCCGCCTCGTCGACGGACTCGGCGAGACGGAGGCATTCCTGGACGTCGTCGGCCGAGGCGGGGCTGGGGTGCAGGGCGAGGGCGAGAGCGCGACGGAGCACACGCAGCTCCTCCGCACCGAACGCCATTCCGCCGCGGGATCCGTATGGCGTGGGCATGCGCCGACGATACGCGCTAATCAGACAAAATCCGCATAGCGGGCGTACGCGGCGCGTCTCCCTCTGGGTGCGGCGGGAGGGGTTTTCGCCCCCTCCGCCCCTACCCGTCCCGTACCTGGGGGCTCCGCCCCCAGACCCCCGTATCGCGCTGACGCGCTCGTTCTCAAAAGCCGGACGGGCTGAAAATCTCCAGCCCCGGCCGGCGAAAGTTCAGCCCCTCCGGCGTTTGAGGAGCGGGCGAAAAACCTACGTGCGCGACACGTTCCGCTCGTACACCAGCCGCAGTCCGATCAGTGTCAGCCACGGCTCGTGTTCGTCGATGACCGAGGCCTCGCCGAGGACCATCGGGGCCAAGCCGCCCGTGGCGATGACGGTGACGTCGTCGGGATCGTCGGCGAGCTCGCGGGCCATCCGGTTGACGACCCCGTCGACCTGCCCGGCGAACCCGTACACGATGCCGGCCTGCATCGCCTCGACGGTGTTCTTCCCGATCACCGCCCGCGGCCGAGCCAGCTCGATCTTGCGAAGCTGAGCACCCCGCACACCGAGCGCCTCCACGGAGATCTCGATACCGGGCGCAATGACACCACCCGCGTACTCCCCGCGCGCGGACACCGCGTCGAACGTCGTCGCCGTGCCGAAGTCGACGACGATGGCGGGGCCCCCGTAGAGCTCGACGGCGGCCACCGCGTTGATGATGCGGTCGGCGCCGACCTCCTTGGGGTTGTCCATCAGGATCGGTACGCCGGTCTTGATGCCGGGTTCGACCAGTACGGCAGGGACGTCGCCGTAGTAGCGACGCGTGACCTCGCGCAGCTCGTGCAGGACGGACGGGACCGTCGAGCAGATGGCGATGCCGTCGATGCCGTCTCCGAGCTCTTCGCCGAGCAGCGGGTGCATGCCCATGAGGCCCTGGAGGAGCACGGCGAGCTCGTCGGCCGTGCGGCGGGCGTCCGTGGAGATCCGCCAGTGCTCGACGATCTCCTCCCCGTCGAAGAGGCCGAGGACGGTGTGGGTGTTGCCGACGTCGATCGTGAGGAGCATCTGCCCTACTCCGCCTCGTCCGTCGAGGCCACGTCCGCCGATGCGTCGTGTGCCGAGACCTCGTCCGGCGTGGCCTCGCGCAGGTCGAGGCCGATGTCCAGGATCGGCGAGGAGTGCGTGAGGGCGCCCACGGCCAGGTAGTCGACGCCCGTCTCCGCGTAGGCCCCGGCGTTGTCCAGGGTGAGCCGGCCCGAGGCCTCCAGGAGGGCGCGGCCGTCGACGAGGGCGACGGCCTCCTCGCACTCGACGGGCGTGAAGTTGTCCAGAAGGATCAGGTCGGCGCCCGCGTCCACGACCTCGCGCAGCTGGTGCAGGGTGTCGACCTCGACCTCGATCGGAACCTCCGGGAAGGACTCCCGTACGGCCTTGAAGGCCTGCGCCACGCCGCCCGCGGCGACCACGTGGTTGTCCTTCACCAGTGCGGCGTCCGAGAGGGACATGCGGTGGTTGACGCCGCCGCCGCAGCGCACCGCGAACTTCTCCAGGGAGCGCAGGCCCGGCGTCGTCTTGCGGGTGTCGCGCACGCGGGCCTTGGTGCCCTCCAGAGCGTCCGCCCACGCACGCGTGGCGGTCGCGATGCCGGACAGGCGGCAGAGCAGGTTCAGCGCGCTGCGCTCGGCCGTCAGCAGGTCGCGGGTGCGGGTGGTGACGCTGAGGAGCTTCTGGCCCGCCTCGACGCGGTCGCCGTCGTCGACGTGCCGCTCGACCGCGAACTCGTCGGTGCAGACCACGGAGATGACCGCCTCGGCCACCCGCAGCCCGGCCACGACGCCCGCGTCCCGGGCGGTGAAGTCGGCGGTGGAGACGGCGTCCTCGGGAATGGTCGCGACGGTCGTCACGTCCACCCCGTGGTCGAGGTCCTCCTGGATGGCCACGTTCGCGATGTCCTCGACCTCGAGGGGGTCGAGACCGGCGTCGGCGAGGAGCTGGGCGAGCGCGGGGTCGAGGCCGCACTCCATGTACTCGTCCGTGTCGGCGCCGCAGCCGCAGCCGTCGCCGCAGCCGCCGCTCTGGGCGAGGGGAAGGTCGGGGGTGCTCACTGCTGTCACTGCTCCTGGGGACGGGGCTCGAGCGCCGGCTGGGGCATGGGGGTCCCCCCTGCTCGAGCGAAGCCGAGGGCTTGGGGGACGGTCGGGGGGAAGTCTGCTGTGTCGGTGGTGTGCACGGCGAGCGTCCGATCGGGATTCAGCCGTACGACGATGTGGCGGCGCCAGACGGTGTCGTCCCGGTCGGCGTGGTCCTCGCGCCAGTGGCAGCCGCGGGTCTCCTCGCGCGTGCGGGCCGCGGCGACCAGGACCCGGCCCACGCACAGGAGGTTGGTGGCCTCCCAGGTGTCGACGCCGGGCTCGGAGGTCTTGCCGTTCTCGTCGAGGGCGTCGCGCGCCTCGGTGTGCAGTTGCTGGAGCCGGTCGGCCGCCTGAGCGAGGGACTCGGCCGACCGCAGCACGCCCGCGCCGTCCGTCATGATCCGCTGGATCGTGAACCGGGACTCGGGGGCGAGCAACGGGTGCGCGGGCGTCTCGGGGTGCGGGACCGGTACGGGCACGCGCGCGTGGAGGCCGTTCTCCGCCTGGCTCTCCGCGATGTCGACGGCGATGCGCTCGGCGTAGACGAGGCCTTCCAGGAGGGAGTTCGAAGCGAGCCGGTTGGCGCCGTGGACGCCGGTGCAGGCGACCTCGCCACACGCGTACAGGCCCGGCACCGTGGTGCGGCCCCGCGCGTCCGTGCGAACGCCTCCTGAGGCGTAGTGGGCGGCCGGGGCGACCGGGACGGGCTCGGTGACCGGGTCGATGCCATGGGCGCGGCAGGCGGCCAGGATCGTCGGGAAGCGGTGCTCCCACATGTCGGCGCCGAAGTGCCGGGCGTCGAGGAACATGTGCTCGGCGTCCTGCTCCTGCATACGGCGCATGATGCCCTTGGCGACGATGTCCCGGGGTGCCAGTTCGGCCAGCTCGTGCTGCCCGACCATGAAGCGCACGCCGTCCGCGTCGACCAGGTGGGCGCCCTCGCCGCGTACCGCCTCGGAGACCAGCGGCTGCTGGCCCTCCGCGTCCGGGCCCAGGAACAGCACCGTCGGGTGGAACTGCACGAATTCGAGGTCGGAGACCTCGGCGCCCGCGCGCAGGGCGAGCGCCACGCCGTCGCCCGTGGAGACCGACGGGTTGGTGGTCGCCGAGAAGACCTGGCCCATGCCGCCGGTCGCGAGGACCACGGCGGGGGCGTGTACGGCTCCCACGCCGTCGTGCTGGCCCTCTCCCATGACGTGCAGGGTCACGCCCGCGGTGCGGCCGTCGGCGTCCGTGAGGAGGTCCAGGACGAGCGCGTTCTCCACCGTGCGCAGACCGCGCGCGCGTACCGCCTCGACCAGGGCGCGGGAGATCTCGGCGCCTGTCGCGTCGCCGCCCGCGTGCGCGATGCGGCGGCGGTGGTGGCCGCCCTCGCGGGTGAGTGCCAGCTCGCCTTCGGTGGACTCGTCGAAGTGGGCGCCGGTGGCGATCAGGCGGCGTACGGCGTCGGGGCCCTCGGTGACGAGGATGCGTACGGCCTCCTCGTCGCACAGGCCCGCGCCCGCCACCAGGGTGTCGTCGAGGTGCTGCTCGGGGGTGTCGCCGTCGCCGAGGGCCGCGGCGATGCCGCCCTGCGCCCAACGCGTGGAGCCGTCGTCGAGGCGCGCCTTGGTGACCACGACGGTCTTCAGGCCCGCGGCCTCGCAGCGCAGGGCCGCGGTGAGTCCCGCGACCCCGGAGCCGACGACCACGACGTCCGCGGTGAGGGCCCAGCCGGGGGCGGGAGCGTGCAGTCGTATGCCAGTACCTGTACCTGTGCCATTGCCGGTCACGAGGCGGCTCCGAAGGTGAGGGGGATGTTGTCGATCAGCCGGGTCGTCCCGACCCGGGCGGCGACGGCGAGAACCGCCTCGCCGGTGAAGTCGTCCTCGACCTCCGTGAAGTCGGACGGGTCGACCAGAGTCAGATAGTCCAGGACCAGCGGCGGCTGCATACGGGCCGCCTCGTCGAGGATCAGCCGGGCGGCCGCGCGTACGCCCATGGGGCCGCCGGGGGCGGCCTTGGCGACGGCGTGCGCGTCGGCCGCCGCGCGGGACTCGCCTATGGCACTGAGGGCCTCGGCACGCGCGCGCGTGGCGGGCACTTCGCGGGCACGCGCGCGCAGCGCCTCCTGCGCGGCGTGCCGGTCGCGGCCGGCGAACAGGGCCTGCGAGAGGGCCAGGGCGGTGCGCCGGTCCTCGGTCGAGAGGTAGCGATTGCGGCTGGAGAGGGCGAGCCCGTCCTCTTCGCGCACGGTGGGCACGCCGACGATCTCCACGCCGAAGTTCAGGTCGCGCACCATGCGCCGGATCAGGGCGAGCTGCTGGGCGTCCTTCTGCCCGTACAGCGCCACGTCCGGCCGGGTGAGGTGCAGCAGCTTGGCGACGACGGTGAGCATGCCGTCGAAGTGGCCGGGGCGCACGGCCCCCTCCAGGCGTTCGCCCATGGGGCCCGCGCTGATCCGGACCTGGGGCTCGCCGCCCGGGTAGACCTCGTCGACGGAAGGGGCGAACACGACGTCCGCGCCCGCCTGTTCGGCGATCTTGAGATCGGCGTCGAGGGTGCGCGGATAGCGGTCGAGGTCCTCGCCCTTTCCGAACTGGAGCGGGTTCACAAAGACGGTGACGACCACTTCGCCCTGGTCCCCGGCGATCTCGCGGGCGGTGCGGATCAGTGCGGCGTGACCCTCGTGGAGGGCGCCCATGGTCATCACGACGGCTCGGCGGCCCGCACGCGTGCGGGCGTGCAGATCGTCGGCGGTGCGCAGCAGGACGGTGGTCATCCGGCATCTCCCTCGGTGCCGTTGGCGAGTACCCCGAGCAGGTCCTCGGCGAGTTCCGGCTTGAGCAGTCCGTGGGCGAGCGCGCGATCGGCGGTCGCCCGGGCCATCGCGAGATAACCGGCGACGGTCTGCGGGGCGTGCCTGCGCAACTCGGCGACGTGCGCGGCGACCGTGCCCGCGTCCCCGCGCGCGACGGGCCCGGTGAGGGCCGCGTCGCCCGACCTGAGGGCATTGTCCAAGGCGGCGCCGAGCAGCGGGCCCAGCATCCGGTCGGGGGCCTCCACGCCTGCGGCGCGCAGCAGCTCCATGGATTCGGCGACCAGGGTCACCAGGTGGTTGGCGCCGAGCGCGAGGGCCGCGTGGTAGAGCGGCCGGCTCTCCTCGGCGATCCACTCGGGCTCGCCGCCCATCTCGATCACCAGGGCCTCGGCGGCCAGCCGCAGCTCCTCGGGCGCGGTGACCCCGAAGGAGCATCCGGCAAGCCGCTGTACGTCCACAGGGGTGCCGGTGAAGGTCATCGCGGGGTGCAGCGCGAGGGGCAGCGCGCCCGCCCTGAGCGCCGGGTCGAGCACGCGCGCGCCGTAGCGCCCGGAGGTGTGCACGAGCAACTGGCCGGGCCGTACGGCTCCCGTCTCGGCGAGTCCCTCGACGAGCCCGGGCAGGGCGTCGTCCGGGACGGTCAGCAGCACCAGATCCGCGCGCTCCATGACCTGCGCCGGGGACATCAGCGGCACGTCGGGCAGCAGTTGCGCGGCCCGCCGCTTGGAGGCGTCGGAGACCCCCGAGACGGCCACGGGGCGGTGCCCGGCCAACTGGAGGGCCGCGGCGAGCGCGGGACCGACACGGCCGGCGCCGACAACGCCGACGGTGAGCCGCGCGGGACGGTCCTTGGGGTCTGGCTGTGGGGATGTACTCACTCGACGGCGGCCTTCCGTTCCAGTCCGCTCGGGGTACCGGACGATTTCTCGTCATGTTAACGCGATTGGTTCGACGGCCGTTTGGCTGTCCACAGGCTGTGGGTTTCCGCAGGTCGTGGGAGAGCGGAAATCGGGGTGACCGGTCGGGTGGGCTCGCGACATCATCCAGGGATGAGCGATACGGCGGCAGAGACCGAGAAAGAGCCCGCGGACCAGCCCGTGGGCGGGACGGCCGAGCAGGTCACGCAGGAGACGGCAGAGCTGTCCCCGGAACAGCGATTCGAACGGCGTGCTGTCGTCTGGAGGGCAGCGGAGCGGGTGCTGTGGAGGCCCGGCTACCAGCAGACGATCCGCGAGCGCCTGGCCTGGCTGAACGAGAGCGCCGAGGGCGTGTACGACCTCGACCGGCGGGCGGACATGTACGGCGACGGGATCGTCGAGACGCTGGAGGAGCGGGTCGCGGGTCTGCTCGGCAAGGAGGCCGCCGCCTTCTTCCCCACCGGCACCATGGCCCAGCAGGTCGCCCTGCGCTGCTGGGCGGGACGCACCGGGAACGCGACCGTCGCGGTGCATGCGCTCGGCCATCCCGAGGTCCATGAGCGTCATGCGTTCAGCCAGGTCAGCGGCTTGCGTCCGGTCCGTGTGACCGACCTGCCCCGGCTCCCGACCGCCGAGGAGATACGGGACTTCGACGAGCCCTTCGGGGCACTGATGCTGGAATTGCCGCTCAGGGACGCCGGTTTCGTCCTGCCTTCCTGGGAGGAGCTCTCCGAGGTCACCCAGGCCGCCCGGGAACGCGACGCGGTGGTCCACTTCGACGGGGCCCGGCTCTGGGACTGCGCCACGCACTTCGGCCGCTCCCTGGACGAGATCGCGGATCTCGCCGACAGCGTCTACGTGTCGTTCTACAAGTCGCTCGGCGGCTTCGGCGGGGCGGCGATCGCGGGCCCGAAGACCCTCATCGACGAGGCGAAGGCCTGGCGGCACCGGTACGGCGGCATGATCCTCCAGCAGTTCCCGACGGCCCTGGCCGCGCTCATCGGCCTGGAGCGGGAGCTGCCGCGGCTGCCGGAATACGTGACCCACGCGCGCGTGGTCGCCGCCGCGCTGCGTGAGGGGCTCGCGGAGGCCGGAGTCCCGTGGGCGCGCGTCCACCCCGAGGAGCCGCACACCCATCAGTTCCAGGTCTGGCTGCCTTACGACCCCGACGCCCTCTCGAACGCGGGCCTGCGGCAGGTGGAGGAGACGAAGACCGGCCTCTTTGCGCAGAGCTGGGTCCGTGGCGGCCCGGGGTTGGCGTTCACCGAGGTCACGGTGGCGGCGCCCGGCCTGGAGTGGACGGCCGACGACGTCAAGGCGGCGGTGCGGGACTTCGTGGAGCGGCTGCCCGACGTCAGCAGCTGACACGGCGCCCGTGCAGCCAACGGCCCAGGGCCTCCCGTATCCGGCCGTGGGCCGGGTGCCCCGCCACGACCGCCCGGAACTGCCGGTAGCCACGCAGTTCGCGGGCGACCTGCCAGTCGTGGCTTCCGGGCGCGGGCGGGGCGGGCTCGCCGTGCTGCGCGGCCCGGTAGGCGTCGAGGAAGTACTGCTGGGTGATGCTCATGGCGGTTCGCCTCTCGGGACGAGGGATTGGGATCCGGTAGGCCCGCGGCCCATCCGTCGACTGCTCCGCCGCGGACCGGTCATCCCAGGTTGCGCCTGCTCACGGCGTCTGTCGCCCCGATTGACGGCCGACGTCAATCGGGGCGGCGTTGTCAGTGGCGGAGTGCACCATGGGGGACATGAGCGTGCACATCGACATCACCGGGCTGCGACGGGAGCGGATCGCCGTCGTGCCGTCGCCGCTTGCCGAGCTCGGGATGGCGTTGCATGCCCTGGCCGAGCCCGCGCACCACCCCGGGCTGCAGGGCTGGGCGACCGGCGTGGCCGCGCGGCTCGACCCGCACCTCGCGGACCGGATGTGCGAGGCGGACTTCCTGTGGCGTACGACGTTCTCGGATCTGTTCCTGCCCTGCGCGGGCATCCCGGGCGGGGCCACGCTGCCGGGCGCGACACTCGCCGAGGACCTGGACCTGCTCGACAAGCTCACGGACGAGCAGTTCGTGGACGCGGCCCTGGAGTTCACGTGCGCACTGGCGTACAGCTCGTACGGGCCCCACGCGCTCTCCGACCCGCAGGTGCGCCGGCGTGCCGTGGATCTGGCCGCCTCGCGCGGGCCGCAGCAGACGCGGTTCACCGAGCGGCTGCTGGAGGATCCGCCGCGCGTGCGGGCCTGGCTGAGGCAGTTTTTGGAGGACTGCGACGAGGCCTTCTTCGCCGATTCCTGGTCCCGGCTGCGCCACCAGCTCGCCGCGGACGCCCGCCACAAGACGGCCCTGCTCCGGCACAAGAGCCTGACCGAGGCGCTGACCTCGGTGTCGTCGGCGATCTCGCTGGACGAGAGGGCCGGGCGGCTCACCGTCGACAAGCTGACCGAGGGCCACACGGTCACGACGGACGGCGGCATCCTCCTCGTACCCACCAGCCTCGGCCGGCCTCACCTGATGGTGCTGCACCGGTACGGGTGGCAGCCGGTGCTGCACTACCCCATCGGCTCCCCCGAGCTCGCCGCGCCGCCCTCGGTCGAGCAGCTGACCCTGCGGATGACGGCGCTGTCGCACCCGGTCCGGATGCGGATCTGCCGCCATCTGGCGCGCAGCGCCTACACCACGGGCGAGCTGGCCCAGGTGCACGGGATGACGGCTCCCGAGATATCCCGGCATCTGAGTGTGCTGAAGAAGGCGGGGCTGATCACCACGAGACGCCGGGGCCGGTATGTGCTGCACCAACTGGACGTCGCCGTGGTGGCTCGACTGGGGAGTGACTTCTTGGAAGGCATCCTGCGCTGAGGCCTGGCGGCGTCACGTGCGGTCGGCAGTCCGGCCGCAGCGTCGACAGCCGGCACCTCGCGGACCGTGGACGCTCGCGCCGACAACCGCGGCCCGCGGCTCAGTCGAAGCGAATGTGCTTCGCCCCCGTCCACGCCCGCCGCAGGCGCCCCCGCAGCACGCCGTCCTTGTTCGGCGTGAGCGTCAGGCCCGCCAACACGGCAATGCGGTCGGCCGTCTTGGCGACCGTCGTGTGGTCCGTCCACAAATGCTCGGCGAACTCCGGCTCGCGCAGCCGCTCCAGGCAGTGGTCGAGCTGCTGCACGGCCCAGCTCTCGCGCCGTAGCGGGGCGTCCTTGCCGGCGACGTACTGCAGGAGGTGCCCGAAGCCACGCTCGCGCAGTCGCTTCAGCACGGTCGCGCGCTCGGCGAGGAGCGTGAAGTGCCGTACGTCGTGGCCCAGTTCGCGCAGCCGCCCGACGGTCTCCTCGAAGTAGCGGGGATTCGTGACCGTCATGGGCGCGATGACGACGCCGTCGTGCTTGCCGAGGGCGAGGTCGAGCACCTCGACGACGCCCCGCCGCCAGGACTCCAAGTCCTGGAAATCTCCGCGCAGTTCGGACGGCAGCATGCGGCGCAGGCCGAAACCGGCGTGTTCCGGGTCGCAGACGACGCTGTCGGGCAGCCGCCGCTGGATCTCGTGTGCGGTCTGTGTCTTGCCGCCCCCGAAGGGGCCGTTGATCCACAGGAGCATGGGCAGACCCTAGTGGGCGCCGGTTACGCCGCGGTCACGCCCCCGACGGCTGGACGCCCGCGGCCGTGCCGGGCCACGGAGTCAGCCGTGGCCGCCCGCCCGCACCAGCCCCGTCTCGTACGCGAGCACGACCACCTGCACCCGGTCCCGCAGCCCCAGCTTGGTCAGGATGCGCCCGACATGCGTCTTCACGGTCGCCTCGGACAGGACGAGGCGCGCGGCGATCTCCCCGTTCGACAGGCCCTGCGCGACCAGCACCATGACCTCGCGCTCACGGTCGGTGAGCCGCTCCAGCTCCTTGTGCTCGGGATCCTTGCCGGCGCTGGGAAGCATCGGCGCGAAACGGTCCAGCAGACGCCGGGTGGTGGAGGGCGCGACCACGGCGTCACCGCTGTGCACGGAGCGGATGGCGGTGAGCAGCTCGCCGGGCGGCACGTCCTTGAGCATGAAGCCGGAGGCGCCCGCCTTCAGCCCCGAGAAGGCGTACTCGTCGAGATCGAAGGTGGTGAGTATCAGCACCTTGGGCGGGTTGGGCTCGGAGCAGATGCGCCGGGTGGTCTCGACGCCGTCCAGCTTCGGCATGCGGACGTCCATCAGCACCACGTCGACCGCGGTGGCGCGCAGCACCTGGAGGGCCTCGACGCCGTCGCCCGCCTCGGCCACGACCTCCATGTCCGGCTGGGCGGCGAGCACCATCCGGAAACCGGTGCGCAGCAGCACCTGGTCGTCGACGAGCATGACTCGGATCGCCATCGGGGTCCTCTTCCCTCTCTGTCACAAGCTCCGTGAAAAGCTCTGCCAGAAGTCAAAAACTTGTAAAAGCGGCCAAAGGGTGTCGTTACAGGTGTCAGTGGGCGGGCTTGAGCGGGAGCAGGGCACTGATGCGGAAGCCTCCACCGGGCCGGGGCCCCGCGTCCAGGGTGCCGCCGACCATTCCGACGCGCTCGCGCATGCCGATCAGGCCGTGACCCTGGCCGTCGGCGCCCCCCTCCTCGTACAGCTCGTGGGGTGCGCCCTTGCCGTCGTCCTCGACGAGGAGCCCGAGGCCGTCGTCGAAGTAGACCAGTCGCACGCTCGCGCCCGTGTTCGGCCCCCCGTGCTTGCGCGTGTTGGTGAGCGCCTCCTGCACGATGCGGTACGCCGTGAGTTCTACGCCGCTGGGGAGGGGGCGCGGGGTGCCCTCCACCTTGAAGTCGACGGGAAGGCCCGAGGTGCGGCACTGCTCGATGAGGTCGTCGAGCTGCTCGACATCGGGCTGCGGCACATACTCGCCGCTCTCCTGGTGCTCGCCGGTGCGCAGTACGCCGAGCAGGCGGCGCATCTCGGCGAGGGCCTGGCGGCCGGTTCCGGAGATCGTCTCCAGGGCCTTCTTGGCCTGGTCCGGCGCGGTGTCCATGACGTATGCGGCGCCATCCGCCTGGACCACCATCACCGAGACGTTGTGCGCGACGACGTCGTGCAGCTCGCGCGCGATCCGGGCGCGCTCGGCGGCGACCGCGACCTTGGCCTGCGCCTCGCGCTCCTTCTCCAGGCGAGCGGCGCGCTCCTCCAGCTGGGCGAAGTAGGCGCGACGGGTGCGCAGGGAGTCGCCGAGCACCCAGGCGAGAGCGAACGGCACCGTCTGGAAGACCGCTATCGCGACATGGCCCAGGGCGCTCGTGCCCACCTGCGGCCAGCGCACCTCGGCGAGGGTCGCCGCGCACAGGCCGACGGCCAGCGCGAGCCTGGAGGCCCAGCGCGCGCCGGTCGCGGCGACCGTGTAGACGATCACCAGCATGGCGAAGTCGGCGACCATCGTCTCGACGTCCAGGGCCAGCTGGACCGCCCCGACCGCGCAGGTCAGCAGGAGCATCCTCTCCGGCATGCGGCGGCGCAGCGCGACGACGACGGACAGGACGGCGGAGATCGCGAACGCCTCGGCGAACGATCCGTGGTGGTCCGGGGCCCCGTTGACACTCGAGGCACTCACGCCGGCGAGCCCGAGCAGGACGACGGCCCAGGCGGTGTCGACCCACGTCGGGTGTCTGCGGAGAAAGTCATAGAGGCGCTGCACGTAACCCAGAGTAGGGAAGCACGCCGTGTGCAGGGGTCAACCGGAGGGTCGATCCGTAATCGGCACTCGTACTCCCCAAGGTGGAGGCTCTGCACTCCGTGACGCTTAGCCTGGCCCGGTGAGACGTGAGGCGACGGGCGAGTGGCGGGGTTGGCGTGAGGCGACGGAGGAGGCGCTCTACGGGCCCTCCGGCTTCTACCGCAGGCCCGAGGGGCCCGCGGGTCACTTCCGCACCTCGGTGCACGCGTCGCCCCTCTTCGCGCAGGCCGTGGCCCGGCTGCTGTGCCGCCTCGACGAGGCGCTCGACCGTCCCGACTCGCTCGCCTTCGTCGACATGGCGGCGGGCCGCGGCGAGCTGGTGACCGGCGTCCTCGCCGCGCTCCCCGCGGATGTGGCCTCCCGCGCGCGCGGGTACGCGGTCGAGCGCGCCGCCCGCCCCGCCGGCCTTGATCACCGGATCGAGTGGCTCGCCGAGCCCCCGAAGGGGATCACCGGTCTGCTGTTCGCCAACGAGTGGCTGGACAACGTGCCGGTGGATGTCGCCGAGACGGACCCCGACGGCGAACGACGCCTGGTTCTCGTACGAGGTGACGGAACCGAACGCCTCGGGGAGCCCGTGGAGGGGGCGGACGCTGAGTGGCTGCGGAGATGGTGGCCACTGCCGTCCGAGGCGTCGGCATCCGTGGCTGTGCCGTCCGAAGGGACCCGCGCCGAAATCGGGCTCCCCAGGGACACCGCTTGGGCTTCCGCCGTGTCCACGCTCGACCGGGGACTCGCCGTCGCCGCCGACTACGCGCACTGCGCCGCCGCCCGGCCGCCCTTCGGGACGCTCACGGGCTTCCGGGAGGGCCGGGAGACGGTGCCGGTGCCGGACGGGTCGTGCGACATCACCGCGCACGTGGCGCTCGACGCGTGCGCGCTGCCCGAAGGACGCGTGATGACCCAGCGCACCGCACTGCGCGCGCTGGGAGTGAGCGGCGCACGCCCTCCGCTCGCGCTCGCCTCCACGGACCCCAGCGCCTACGTACGTGCCCTCGCGAGCGCGGGCGCGGCGGCGGAACTCACCGCGCCCGGCGGCCTCGGCGACTTCGGCTGGCTGCTCCAGCCGGTCGGAATCCCGAACGCTCCCCTTGGGGGACTACTTGTCGATGTCCCCGACCACGAAGAACAGTGACCCCAGGATCGCCACCATGTCCGCGACCAGCGTTCCCGGCAGCAGCTCGGTGAGCGCCTGGATGTTGTTGTACGAGGCCGAGCGCAGCTTCAGGCGGTACGGGGTCTTCTCGCCCTTGCTGACCAGGTAGTAGCCGTTGATGCCGAGGGGATTCTCGGTCCACGCGTACGTGTGGCCCTCGGGTGCCTTGAGGACCTTGGGGAGACGCTGGTTGATCGGCCCGGGCGGCAGCTCGGCGAGCCGGTCGAGACAGGCGTCGGCAAGGGCGAGCGAGTTGTGCGTCTGCTCCAGAAGGCACTCGAAGCGGGCCAGGCAGTCGCCCTCCTGGCGGGTGACCACCTTCAGGGTGTCCTGGAGCTCCCCGTACGCGAGGTACGGCTCGTCGCGGCGCAGGTCGAAGTCCACGCCGGAGGCGCGCGCGATGGGCCCGCTCACCCCGTACGCGTGAACGGTCTCCGGCGCGAGGGCGCCCACCCCCCGCGTACGCCCCCGGAAGATCTCGTTGCCGAGCACCAGGTCGTCGTAGACGTCCAACCGCGAGCGCAGCGCCGCGACGGAGGCACGCGCGCGTGAAGTCCATCCGGCCGGAAGGTCCTCCTTGAGGCCGCCGACCCGGTTGAACATGTAGTGCATGCGCCCGCCGGAGATCTCCTCCATGACGTGCTGGAGCTCCTCGCGCTCCGTGAAGGCGTAGAAGATCGGGGTGATCCCACCCAGCTCCAGGGGGTACGAACCCAGGAACATCAGGTGGTTCAGGACCCGGTTGAGCTCCGCGAGCAGCGTGCGCATCCACACCGCGCGTTCGGGGACCTCCATGCCGAGCATCCGCTCGACGGCGAGGACCACACCCAGCTCGTTCGAGAAGGCGGACAGCCAGTCGTGGCGGTTGGCGAGCATGATGATCTGGCGGTAGTCGCGCGCTTCGAAGAGCTTTTCCGCGCCGCGGTGCATATAGCCGATGACCGGCTCCGCGTGCTGGATCCGCTCGCCGTCGAGCACGAGCCGCAGTCGCAGCACGCCGTGCGTGGACGGGTGCTGGGGGCCGATGTTGAGCACCATGTCGGTGCTCTCCGCGGCGCCGCCGATACCGACCGTGGTCTCCGTCGTAGGAGTCATGGGAACAGTCTCTCGTACGTACGCTTGCCACATGGAGACGGGGACCATGGAAAACGCCGATGCGGGCCCGGTCTGGACCGGACTGCCCCCGGGGCTGCTGCGGATGCGACGGCTGCTGCTGGTGGTGTGGCTGGGGCTGCTGACGATCGCCGTGGGGCTGCTGTTCGGGCTGCTCGCCGGACCGGTCTGGGCGGCCTTCGCCCTGCTGCCGCTCGTCCTGATGGCCGGGGGCTGGCGCATGCTCGGGCGCAACTGGCGCTCCTGGCGGTACACCGAGCGCGCGGACGACCTGCTGATCAGCCGGGGTGTGCTGTGGCGCGAGGAGACCGTGGTGCCGTACGGGCGGATGCAACTGGTCGAGGTGACCTCCGGGCCCGTCGAGCGGCACTTCGGACTCGCGAGCGTGCAGCTGCACACGGCGGCCGCGGCGACCGACGCGTGCATTCCGGGTCTCGACCCGTCCGAGGCCGAGCGGCTGCGGGACCGGCTGACCGAGCTGGGCGAGGCACGATCGGCGGGGCTGTGACGACGCCGACGCCGAGCACGGAGGACGCCGTACAGGAGGAGAAGCCGCTGGTCGAGCGGCGACTGCACCCGGTGACGCCGTTCCGGCGGGCCTGGGCGCCCGTCGCCGTGATCGCCGGCTGGGCGGTCCACGACCCCAACCAGGCGCAGGAGCAGCTCACCAGGCTCACGACCACCGCGCTGCTCGTCGGGCTCGCCGTGTTCGTCCCCGGTGCCGCCCTCTACGGCTTCCTGAGCTGGTGGTTCACGCACTTCGCGGTCACCGACACCGAACTGCGCATACGCACCGGCCTGTTGTTCCGCCGCACCGCGCACATCCGGCTCGACCGGCTCCAGGCCGTCGACGTCACCCAGCCGCTGCTGGCCCGTGTCGCGGGCGTCGCCAAGCTCAAACTCGACGTCATCGGAACGGACAAGAAGGACGAACTGGCGTACTTGGGTGAGGGCGAGGCTCGCAAGCTGCGCGCCGAACTCCTTGCCCGCGCGGCCGGTTTCGCGCCGGAGACCGCGCACGAGGTCGGCGAGGCGCCGGTACGGCAGCTGCTGCACGTCCCCGCGCGCGTGCTGGCCGTTTCCCTGGTGCTCACCGGTGCCACCTGGGGCTCACTGGCCGCCGCGCTCGTCGTACCCCCCGTGCTGTGGCTCGCCACCCACAGCGTGTGGACGGTCCTCGCGACCGGGGTGCCGCTGCTCGGCGCGGCGGGCGCGAGCAGTGTGGGGCGGTTCGTCGGCGAGTACGACTGGACGGTGGGCGAATCGCCGGACGGGCTCCGCATCGACCACGGGCTCCTCGACCGTACGCACGAGACGGTGCCGCCGGGACGCGTACAGACCGTACGGATCGTGGAGCCGCTGCTGTGGCGGCGGCGCGGGTGGGTGCGCGTCGAGCTGGACGTGGCCGGGTCGTCGAACTCCGTGCTCGTGCCCGTCGCTCCGCGCGAGGCCGCCGGGTCGGTGATAGCGCGGGTGCTGCCGGGGGTGACGGTGCCGACGTCCTTGTCCCGGCCGCCGCGGCGGGCCGGCTGGTGTGTGCCGTTCTGGTGGCGGGGATACGGGCTCGCCGTCACCGACACCGTCTTCGCGGCGCGGCACGGGTTGCTGCGCCGCAGCCTCTCGCTCGTGCCGCACGCGAAGGTGCAGAGCGTGCGGCTGACGCAGGGGCCGTGGGAACGGCTCAAGGGGGTCGCCGACGTGCACGTCGACACGGGGGCCGACAAGACGGTGACGGCGCGGCTGCGGGACGCCTCCGAGGCGGCGGAGCTTCTTCGGGCCCAGGCCGACCGGTCCCGCACGGGGCGGCGGGAGGCTCGGCCCGATCGGTGGATGGCGTGACGCCTGCCACCCCATGACGCCTGGTTCGTGGGTGCCCCGCGTGGCGGTCGGCGTCAGGGGGGTGGTCACCGGCTCTTGCAGGGTGCCGCCGCAGCGGCACCCTTGCCCGCAGGTACGACCGTCGAGGGTGGGCTGCCGTCTCTTGTCGCAGGTATGACCAAGGTCAGGACGGCGCCCTGGTCAGGAAGCCGCGCTCCGCAAACCCGCCACGTCGATCTGTTCCGTCTCGTCGTGGGCGGTCAGGTCGATGACCTGGTGGCCCACGCTGCGGGAGCCCTCGTCCGCACGCTTGAACCCGGCCTCGGCCTCGGCCTTGTGCAGGGCGAGCGCCTCCTGGCCGACCACGTCCGCCAGGTCCTCGTTCTGCACGGCCTCCAGCGCTGCCGCGGACGACCCCTTCTGCGTACCGAAGAAGTCGAACCCGCCCTCGACCGACGGCCGCCGCACGGGCGCGGCCGGTACGACGGCCACCGCTGTCGGCACCGTGAAGTGCCCGGACGGCGTCGCGGGCTTCGAACCCCGCGGCGACTTGGAGGACGCGGACGCCTGCGACGGCAGGGCGGGCTGGGAGGGCTTCGCCTCGGCGGCCGCGCGCTGATGCCCGCCGACCGCCTCGGGCTTCCCCTGCGCCTCGCCCTCCTCCACGGCGGCGTCCGTGGAGGGGCCCGCCTCGGCGGAGCCGCCCTTCGGGGGCTCGGCCTCCGCGGACTCACCACTCACGGGCTCGCCCATCGCCGAGGGGGACTGCGCAGAGTAGGACTTCGCCGGGTCGGCCTCGACCGACTCGGCCGGCGCCGAGGTCGGTGACGAGGCCTCCGCGGCCTCCTCCTCCGCAGGGCCGCTCACGATCCGGTTCAACGCCGCGTTGGCCCGCAGGAAGAGCGACGACCCGGCCGGGGAGAAGACCTCGGCAGACGCCGGATCGTCCGTCGCCACGGAGGACTCGGAGGCTTCCGAGTCCTCGGAGGCGGCAGCCTCCGCTTCGGTGGCCGTCGACGCGCTCGTGGCGCCCGTGCCCTCGGACCCATGCGCCACCTCGGCCGCCTCCGAAGAAGCCACCGCCTCCGCAGAGGCCGACGCTTGCAGTGTCTCCGGCTCCGCCGACGCCGTCCGCGCGGCGGGCAGCGCACGGGCCGGAGTCGACGCCTCTATAGCGAGCTGTCGGCGCCCCTCCAGGGCGCTCGCCCGCTCCGTCTCCGCCGTGGCGTACCGCCGCAGCAGTGCCGCGTGTTCGTTGCGCAGGCCCGCCAACTCCGTGCGCTTCGCACGCAGTTTCTGCTCCAGCTTGGTGCGCAGCTCGCGCGACTCGTCGAGGTCGGTCTCCAGCTCGGCGACGCGCTCCTCGTGACGCCACTCGTCACTCGCCCGCGCGCGCGTGAGGTCCGCGACGCGCTTGCCCGCCGCGGTGTCCCAGCGGCGCATGACGATCGCGCCGACGACCGCCGTCACCGCGGCACCCGCGGCCAGCCCACGGAGCACCAGCGGCTCCGTGAACAGCCAGGGCCCCACGGCGCAGACGAGCGAGACGCCTGCGATCGCCGAAGGAGGCAGCAGCCTGTGCAAAGGCGGGGAATGGCGGTGACGTCCACGTGGCATGGCCAGAAACTTACCGCGCGTAGGCGAATCTTGGTGTCCCGCGCGGTAAAAACACAGCCATCCCGCAGCCTTCACACCGCCTCAGCCGTCCACAAGGCCCGCCGCACGTCCCAGAAGGGTCGCTCCTTCCCTCATCCGCCACCACTTCCCGCAGGGCGACCCCTTCTCCCCGACGCGCGGCCACTTCCTTCGGCGTGCGGCTACTTCTTGATCAAACCCCTCGACTGCGGATACTTCTTCGACTGCGGATACTCCTTTACTCCTTGGCGACATCCGCCTCCTTCTGGCGCTCGGCGTCGACGTTCCGGTCGAGTTCCACAAGATCATTCGTGGTTCGTGCCGTTCTTGACCGCCTGCTGGGCTGCGCCGTACCGACACCCTTGGGGTCGATTCCGGAGATATCGATTCCTACGTCTTCTTCGGACCCTGCGCGCACAGGGGCCGCGTCTCGCATTCGCCGTCGGCCGCGATCTCGGCCTCGAGACCCGACTTCCCGAGATCCGAAAGGGCCTTGAGGCTGCGCGCTTCTTCGCGAATTCGGAGCTCACCGCGAACGCGTTCTGGTCGACCGCGCCATCGGCGGGCAGCACCTTCAGGCCCTTCCGCCCGGCCGGCTTCTTCGGCGCGGCGACCGTGGCGTCGGCATCACTGGAGGCGACCGCCTTCGTGTTTCGTCCGTTCTCCCTTCAGGTTGAGGAATTCCGCGAGCGTCGCCGCGTATTCGGGGACGCCGTGCATGGCCTCCTTCTCCAGCCGGGGTTCATGGATCAGCGGTCGCTCAGCCTCCCGCTGATCCACTGCAGCGTCGCCGGGATCTCCCGCCGCCACGTGTTGAAGTTGTGGCCGCCGCTGTCGAGGATGATCGACGAGATCCGGGTGAGCCGCTTGGACTTCACGAGGTCTATGAAGCCGAGCGTGGCCTTGTAGTTGGCCTCGCCCAGCTTGCTGCTGCTGACGAGCAGTGAGGTGTCGGGCGCGGGCTTGTTCTTCAGGTACCACCGCAGGTCGGCGCTGTTCTGCAGTGCCTTGTTCCCCTGGAAGAGGTTGCCCGTCGTGGGGTCGATCGGTGCCTTGTAGTACGGCGAAAGGCCCGCGCCGGCGGCGTACACCTCGGGGTGGTGGATGGCGAGCTTCAGCGCGCAGTAGCCGCCCGTGGAGTCGCCGATGATGCCCCAGCTGCCGGGTTTCCTGCCCACCCTGTAGTGGGCCGACACGGCGTCGGGGAGGTCCTTGGCGAAGAACGACTCGGCCTGCGGGCCGCCAGGGATGTCGACACACTCGGTGTCCCTCGGGGGCGCGACGGTCGGCCGCAGCATGACGAGGATCATCGGCTGCATCTTGCCGTTCTTGGCCATCTCGTGGGCCGTCTGCGGGTAGTGCAGCCCCTTGATGAGCGCCTCGGCGGTGCCGGGGTAGCCGGTCAGGACGGTGGCGGCGGGGAAGGTGCGGGTGCGGTACTGCGGCTGGAAGTACTCCGGGGGCAGATAGACGTACGCCGGAGTGGCGATGTGCGTCGTACGGCCGACGATGTCGACCTTCTGGATCTGGCCGCCGATCTGCGGCCGGGAACCGCCCGACACATTCACCTGCTGGGTGTCGACCACTTGGAGGGGGCCGCCGCCCGAGCCGTCCGAGCCGTTGTGGTCGATGACCACCCCCTCGCCGCTCTCCTGCCCGAAGAGGTCCGCCCAGCTGGCGTAGAAGCCGAACGCCTGGTTGGCGAAGAGGCCGATCGAGGCGAAGATCGCCACCTGGGTGGCCAGCAACAGGCCGACCCGTCCGCTGACGGCCCGCCAGTTGCGCCGTGCCAGCCGTGGCCACCACCACACCGTGCCGACGAACAGCAGCACGGCGAGCAGGACCGCCAGTACCAGCACCTTGTTGCTCGTGAGACCCATGAGCTGTTCCTGCCTGCGCTTTCCGTCCCCGGCCTGCGCAGCTCCTTCGCGTGCGCTTGCCCCGGACTTTCCTTGCCTTTTGAACCGGCTTTCCGGAAGGGAGTGAACCTGTCTCCCCAAGACACCGTCCTAGAGGGCGCAATGTCGCCGGATGCCGGAATTGGCACCGGATTCAAGGTCTCTCGCAGAACTACGGGATGCGATGTCTGTCAGGATAGATGGGGAAATGTCGGGCGAGGTTCCGAGCCGAACTGGCCGGTCGCGGCGCATAGTCCGCGGTCCGCGCCCGGAGGCCGTCCCCGCCCTGGTCGCCAGGGCCTGCACGCTCGTCGGTCTCCTGGACATCGCCGCCGGCGTCTTTCCGCGCTTCCGGCGCAGCCGTATGCACGCCCTGGCCGAGGTACTGCCCGGCTCGTTCGGCCCGTTCGCCGCCGCGCTGTCGCTCAGTGCCGGCGTGCTTCTGCTGCTGCTGGCTCACGGGCTGCGGCGACGCAAGCGCCGGGCGTGGCGGGCCGCCGTCGTACTGCTGCCGGCCGGTGCCGTCGCGCAGTTCGCGTACCGCCACTCCCTCATCGGCGCCGTCATCTCCCTGGCGCTGCTCGCACCGCTGCTGCGCCACCGAGGCGAATTCGCGGCCCTGCCCGATCCGCGGAGCCGCTGGCGCGCGCTCGCCAACTTCGTGCTCATGGGCGCCGGTTCCCTGGTCCTCGGGCTCGTCATCGTCAGCGTCCACCAGAACCACATGATCGGCGATCCGAGTCTGGCCGACCGCATCACCCACGTCCTGTACGGCCTGGTCGGCTTCGAAGGACCCGTCGACTACACCGACCCCACATCCTGGACGGTCGCCTTCTCGCTCGGCGCGCTCGGCTGGCTGACCGCCGTCACGACCATCTACCTGGCCTTCCGACCCGAACACCCCGCCGCACGCCTCACGGAGGACGACGAGAGCCGGCTGCGGGCCCTCCTGGAGAAGCACGGCGGCCGCGATTCGCTGGGCCACTTCGCGCTCCGCCGCGACAAGGCCGTCGTCTTCTCGCCCAGTGGCAAGGCGGCGGTGACGTACCGGGTCGTGTCGGGCGTGATGCTGGCCAGCGGCGACCCGATCGGCGATGTGGAGGCCTGGCCCGGCGCGATCGAGCGCTTCATGGACGAGGCCAGGGCGCACTCCTGGACGCCCGCGGTCATGGGCTGCTCCGAGACGGGCGGCGAGGTGTGGACCCGCGAGACCGGTCTGGACGCCCTCGAACTGGGTGACGAGGCGGTGGTGGATGTCGCGGATTTCTCCCTGGCCGGGCGCGCGATGCGAAATGTGCGCCAGATGGTGAAACGCATCGAGAGGGCTGGTTACGAGACGCGGGTACGGCGCATCCGTGACCTCGGCGAGGGAGAACTGGACCGCATACGTCGCGCGGCGGAGGGCTGGCGCGGCACGGACACCGAGCGCGGCTTCTCCATGGCGCTCGGCCGCATCGGCGACCCGGCCGACGGGGACTGTCTGATCGCCACCGCCCACAAGGCCGACGCCGAACCCGGCCCGTACGGCGACCTGAAGGCCGTCCTGCACTTCGTCCCCTGGGGCACGGACGGCGTCTCGCTCGACCTCATGCGCCGGGACCGCTCGGCCGACCCCGGTATGAACGAACTCCTCATCGTGGCGGCGCTCCAGGCGGCTCCCCGCCTCGGCATCGAGCGAATCTCACTCAACTTCGCGATGTTCCGCTCGGCCCTCGCCCGCGGCGAGAAGATCGGCGCGGGACCCGTACTGCGCGCCTGGCGGGGCCTGCTGGTCTTCCTCTCGCGCTGGTTCCAGATCGAGTCCCTGTACAAGTTCAACGCCAAGTTCCGCCCGCGCTGGGAGCCCCGCTTCGTCGTCTACGGCTCCTCCCGCGACCTCCCGCGCATCGGCTTCGCCGCCATGCAGGCCGAGGGCTTCGTGAACCTGGCGCTGCCGCGCCTGCTGCGCCGCCGGACGCCGGCGCCGCGCCCGTGCGCGCACGCGGTGGCGGAGCACGGGATCAGGGCGGCGTAGGCACCCAGGAACAGGCCTGAGCGAGGGCCCGAACCGCCCAGCCCTGGGCCCTCGCTCAGGCCGCCCGCCGAAATACCGGGCGGTCGGTCGAACCGAGTGAGCCTCCCGGGGGCGATTGGGCCCCCCGCCGGAGGCCTAGGCTGGACGTATGAGCAATGAGCGCGGGCGCGGCCGAGTCGCGGGACTGCCGGCATGGGACCGCTGCGCGGTCATGGGCGTCGTCAACGTAACCCCCGATTCCTTCTCCGACGGCGGACGCTGGTTCGACACGACAGCCGCCGTCAAGCACGGCCTCGGCCTGGTCAGCGAGGGCGCCGACCTCGTGGACGTCGGCGGCGAGTCCACCCGCCCCGGCGCCACCCGCGTCGATGAGGCGGAGGAACTCAAGCGCGTCATCCCGGTGGTCCGCGGCCTCGCCTCCGAGGGCGTCACCGTCTCCGTCGACACCATGCGCGCAAGCGTCGCCGAGCAGTCGCTCGCCGCGGGCGCCGCCCTGGTCAACGACGTCAGCGGCGGCCTCGCCGACCCTGCGATGATCCCCGCGGTCGCGGCGGCCGGCGCCCCCTTCGTGGTCATGCACTGGCGCGGCTTCCTGCAGGGCGGCAACGTGAAGGGGACGTACGAGAACGTCGTCTGCGAAGTGATCGACGAACTGCACGCACGCGTGGAGGCCGTTCTGGCAGGCGGCATCGCCCCCGACCGCATCGTCGTCGACCCGGGTCTCGGCTTCTCCAAGGACCCCGAGCACGACCTGGCGCTCCTGGCCCACCTCGACCGGCTGAGTGAACTCGGTCACCCGCTGCTCGTCGCCGCGTCCCGCAAGCGGTTCCTGGGCCGCGTACTGGCCGGCCCCGAGGGCGCCCCGCCGCCCGCGCGCGAACGGGACGCCGCGACCGCCGCCGTCTCCGCGCTCGCCGCCCAGCAGGGCGCGTGGGCCGTCCGCGTCCACGAGGTACGGGCCACCGCCGATGCCGTCCGCGTCGCCCGGGCCGTCGAGGGCGCCCGCGCAGCGGGAGCACCGGACACGGAGGCCCAGGCCGCAGAGGGAGCCCGGTGAGCACCCCCCGCACCGACGTCGAACAGGTCGAACTCGCCAACACGGCGTTCTACGAGGCGATGGAGCGGGGCGACTTCGAACTGCTGTCCTCGCTGTGGCTGGCCCCGCTGGACACGTCCGAGGACGACGTCGAGGGCGAGGGCGCGGTGATCTCCTGCGTCCACCCCGGCTGGCCCGTCCTCAACGGTCGCGGCGAGGTGCTGCGCTCGTACGCGCTGATCATGGCGAACACCGACTACATCCAGTTCTTCCTCACCGACGTGCACGTCTCCGTCACCGGCGACATGGCGCTGGTGACCTGCACGGAGAACATCCTCAGCGGCGGTCCCACCCCCGACGACAGCGACGAGCTCGGCCCGCTCGTGGGCCAGCTGGTCGTCGCCACGAATGTGTTCCGCCGCACAGCCGACGGCTGGAAGCTCTGGTCGCACCACGCCTCCCCCGTCCTCGCCGAGTCCGGTGAGGAAGAGGACGACGACACCTCCGGTTGAGTGGGTAGGCGACTCACAGGAACCAAGAAGTGGTTGGAATCACGAACCTCGGGGTAGGGGCGGCTACCAACCCGTGAGCAGCCGTGTTCCCCAGGGGAAACGCCCGGTGAAGCCTGATGACCTTCGCCGGGGTGCGCGCGCCCGTGGGCGAACGTTGTCAGTGCCCGCAGGTAGATTCGTTTGAGGCTGGTGTGCCGACCGCACTCGGTTCACGATGGCCGCTACCGACGATTGCAGGAGTGATTCGCGTGGATCGTGTCGCGCTGCGCGGCCTCAAGGCCCGCGGGCACCACGGTGTCTTCCAGAAGGAACGCGAGGAGGGCCAGACCTTCATCGTGGACCTGACGCTGGGCCTGGACACCCGGCCGGCCGCGGCCGACGACGACCTGGCGAAGACCGTGCACTACGGCATCGTGGCAGAGGAGGTCGTCGCCGTCGTCCAGGGCGAGCCCGTCGACCTCATCGAGACGCTCGCCGAGCGCATCGCCCAGGCATGTCTCAAACACGACGGAGTTCAGGAGGTCGAGGTCTGCGTCCACAAACCGGACGCGCCGATCACGGTCCCCTTCGACGACGTGACCGTCACGATCACCCGGAGCCGAGTATGACCGCCTTCTACACCGAGGGTCAGAGCGACCCGACCGTACAGCCGGTACCCGCCTCCGTGGTGAAGCAGGTGGACGCCGCCGACACGACCCTGCAGAACCCCAAACGCGCGGTGATCTCCCTCGGCGCGAACCTGGGCAACCGTCTGGAGACCCTCCAGGGCGCCATCGACGCGCTGGAGGACACTCCCGGCGTCCGCGTCAAAGCGGTCTCCCCCGTCTACGAGACCGAGCCCTGGGGCGTCGAACCGGGCAGCCAGCCGACGTACTTCAACGCGGTGGTGGTCCTCAAGACCACCCTCCCCCCGTCCTCGCTCCTGGAGCGGGCGCACGCGGTCGAGGAAGCCTTCCACCGTGTACGGGACGAGCGGTGGGGCCCGCGCACGATCGACGTCGACATCGTGGCGTATGCCGATGTCGTCTCCGACGACCCGGTTCTGACCCTCCCTCACCCGCGCGCCCACGAGAGGGCCTTCGTCCTCGCCCCCTGGCACGACGTGGAGCCCGAGGCCCAACTGCCGGGCCGCGGCCCCGTCGCCCAGCTCCTCGCGACGATCACCCGGGACGGCGTCGCACCCCGCGCCGACCTGGAACTCCGGCTGCCCGAGTAGTCGTTAAGGTCAAGACGACCGTCAGGCCGCGGATGACCGAAGGGGCAAAGTGAAACAGCTGCGCATCAGGACGCTGGTGGCCGTATTCGTCGTGGCCGGTGTCCTGTCCTGGGCGGGCGCCCGCCTGTGGAACGCGGTGGGCACGCTCCCCCGGGTCCCCCTCGCCGCCCCCATCGTCCTGGCCCTGATCGCGGTCGTCCTGCTGGCGACGGCGCTCTCGCTGCGCGCCCGGCTCAAGGCCCAGCGCGAGCGCCGCCCCGGTGCCAAGGGCGTCGACCCGCTGATGGCGGCCCGCGCGGTCGTCTTCGGGCAGGCGAGCGCCCTGGTCGCCGCCCTGGTCGCCGGGATGTACGGCGGCACGGGCGTGTTCCTGCTGGAATCCCTGGACATCCCCGCCCGCCGCGACCAGGCCATCTACGCCGGCCTCTCCGTCGTCGCCGGCATCGGCGTCATAGCGGCCGGCTTCTTCCTGGAACGCGTCTGCAAGCTCCCCGAGGACGACGAGAACAACGGCGGGACGGCTCCGGTGGCGTAACCACCGGAGCCGTCCCAGTCGCACCAGTCAGCGCGCCATGATGAGGCTCATCGCCTCATTGCGGGTGGCGGGGTCCCGCAGCTGACCGCGCACCGCCGAGGTGATGGTCTTCGCGCCGGGCTTGCGTACGCCCCGCATCGACATGCACATGTGCTCGCACTCGACGACGACGATCACGCCACGCGGCTCCAGGATCTCCATCAGGGAGTCGGCGATCTGCGTGGTGAGCCGTTCCTGCACCTGAGGCCGTCTGGCATAGACGTCCACGAGCCGAGCCAGCTTCGACAGACCGGTGATCTTGCCTTCGATGGACGGGATGTACCCGACGTGGGCAACTCCGACGAACGGCACAAGGTGATGCTCGCAGGAGCTCAGGACCTCGATGTCCTTCACCAAGACCATCTCGTCGTGGCCCAGGTCGAACGTCGTCGTGAGCACGTCCTCGGGCTTCTGCCACAACCCCGCGAATATCTCCTTGTACGCACGAGCCACCCGCCCCGGCGTCTCCCTGAGGCCCTCGCGGTCCGGGTCCTCGCCGACCGCGATCAGCAACTCTCGTACGGCGTTCTCGGCTCGCTTCTCGTCGAATTCGCCGATCGTGCCCTCGCCGTCCAGCGTCACGGGGTCGGTCATCTGGTCCTCGTTCCTGTGGATCTTGCGCGTGCCGGTCGACGCGTCCCAAGCATGCGGGCACACCAAAATGCCGCACCCCCCAGGCTAAAACCTGGGGGGTGCGGCATTAATTCCGGGCCTGGTGAGGCCACCGGGAGCCGGGAATCAGCTCTCGGTGCGGTCCTCCGGAGCCGCCTCGGCGGCCGGGACCGATTCCGTCGCGTTGGCGATGGCCGGCGACGAGCCGTTCGCCCCGTTCGTCAGTGACAGCTCCTTGGGGGAGAGCACCGGCGGGCGGGTGGACGGGGTGCGGCGGGAGGAGCCGGTCCACGCGGGGCGGGCCGGGCGCTTGACGATGGGAGCGAAGACCTCGGCGATCTGCTCCTTGTTCAGCGTCTCCTTCTCCAGCAGCTGGAGCACCAGCTGGTCGAGGACGTCGCGGTTCTCGACCAGGATCTCCCAGGCCTCGTTGTGCGCGTTCTCGATGAGCTTCTTGACCTCTTCGTCGACGAGCGCGGCGACCTCTTCCGAGTAGTCACGCGGGTGCGACATCTCCCGGCCCAGGAAGGGCTCGGTGTTGTCGCCGCCGAACTTGATCGCGCCGAGACGCTCGGTCATGCCGTACTGCGTGACCATCGCGCGGGCCGTTGCGGTGGCCTTCTCGATGTCGTTCGCAGCGCCGGTGGTCGGGTCGTGGAAGACGAGCTCCTCTGCCGCGCGCCCGCCCAGCATGTATGCCAGCTGATCGAGCATCTCGTTGCGGGTCGTGGAGTACTTGTCCTCGTCCGGCAGGACCATCGTGTAGCCGAGGGCACGGCCACGCGACAGGATCGTGATCTTGTGGACCGGGTCGGAGTTCGGAGACGCCGCCGCGACCAGGGCGTGACCGCCCTCGTGGTACGCGGTGATCTTCTTCTCCTTGTCCGACATGATCCGGGTCCGCTTCTGCGGGCCCGCGACCACACGGTCGATCGCCTCGTCGAGCATGTTGTTGTCGATCAGCTTGCCGTTGCCACGCGCGGTGAGCAGCGCCGCTTCGTTCAGCACGTTCGACAGGTCCGCGCCCGTGAAGCCCGGCGTACGCCGCGCGACCGCCGACAGGTCGACGTCCGGAGCGACCGGCTTGCCCTTCTGGTGAACCTTGAGGATCTCCAGACGGCCCTGCATGTCCGGGCGGTCGACCGCGATCTGGCGGTCGAAGCGGCCGGGGCGCAGGAGGGCCGGGTCGAGGATGTCGGGCCGGTTGGTGGCGGCGATCAGGATGACGCCGCCCTTCACGTCGAAGCCGTCCATCTCGACGAGCAGCTGGTTCAGCGTCTGCTCGCGCTCGTCGTGACCGCCGCCGAGGCCGGCGCCGCGGTGACGGCCGACCGCGTCGATCTCGTCGACGAAGACGATCGCCGGAGCATTCGCCTTGGCCTGCTCGAACAGATCGCGGACTCGGGAGGCACCGACACCGACGAACATCTCGACGAAGTCGGAACCGGAGATCGAGTAGAAGGGAACGCCGGCCTCGCCCGCGACAGCGCGCGCGAGCAGCGTCTTACCGGTACCAGGAGGCCCGTACAGGAGCACGCCCTTGGGGATCTTCGCCCCGACGGCCTGGAACTTCGCCGGCTCCTGGAGGAACTCCTTGATCTCCTGGAGCTCCTCGACCGCCTCG
This sequence comes from Streptomyces sp. NPDC050564, assembly GCF_044457265.1. Lineage (NCBI taxonomy): Bacteria > Bacillati > Actinomycetota > Actinomycetes > Kitasatosporales > Streptomycetaceae > Streptomyces > Streptomyces sp. NPDC050564. The sequence goes on from NZ_JBITGS010000002.1 coordinate 70,531, forward strand.
TCCGAACCCGCGACGTCCGCGAACGTCGTCTTCGGGGTGTCCTTGGTGATGAGCTTCGCCTTGGACTTCCCGAAGTTCATGACTCGGGAGCCGCCGCCCTGCATCTGGTTCATCAGGAACAGGAACACGACGACGATGAGGACGAAGGGAAGCAGAGACAGCAGGATGCCCACGAACGGGTTCTGCTTGGACGGCGAGACCGTGTAGCCGTCCGGAATCTGCTTGTTCTGGTACTTGTCCTGCAGTGTGTTGGCCAGGGCCACGCCCTGGTCGCCGATGTAGCTCGACTGGATCTTCGAGCTGCCTTCGACCTTTACGCCGTCCTTGAGCGAGACCTTGATGATCTGCTCGTCGCCGGTGGTGATCTTGGCCGACTCGACCTTGTTGTCATTGATCGCCTGGACGACCTGGCCGGTGTCCACCGTCTTGTAGCCGCCGGACGAACCGACGACCTGCATCAACACGACCACGGCAAGGACGGCCAGCACGATCCACATGACCGGCCCACGGAAGTATCGCTTCACGTCCATCCATACGGAGCGGTGCCGCCCCGTCCCTCCTGCCATAGTGAGTTTGATAAAGACTGTTCTTCGGACGGTACCCCAGCATTGTCACCCGAAGCCGCAGGGGACTGCTGGCATTCCCGCCTACGCATGCTCCAACGGCGCGAAACCCGCTGGGGTTCCCGATCGTCTTACAGGGACTGAGCCGCCCTCGGAAAGGGCGGGTGCTCAGCCGCCGTAGACGTGAGGCGCGAGCGTACCGACGAACGGAAGGTTGCGGTACTTCTCCGCGTAGTCGAGGCCGTAGCCGATGACGAACTCGTTCGGGATGTCGAAGCCGACCCACTCCACGTCGATCGCGACCTTGGCCGCCTCCGGCTTGCGCAGCAGCGTGCACACCTTGAGGGAGGCGGGCTCGCGGGAGCCGAGGTTGGAGATCAGCCAGGACAGGGTCAGCCCGGAGTCGATGATGTCCTCGACGATGAGCACGTGCTTGCCCTTGATGTCGGTGTCGAGATCCTTGAGGATCCGCACCACACCGGAGGACTGGGTGCCCGCGCCGTACGAGGACACGGCCATCCAGTCCATGGTGACGGGGGTGGACAGCGCACGCGCCAGGTCCGCCATGACCATCACGGCGCCCTTGAGGACACCGACGATCAGCAGGTCCTTGCCCGCGTACTCCGCGTCGATCTTCGATGCCAGCTCAGCCAGCTTGGCGTCGATCTCTTCCTTGGTGATGAGCACCGACTTGAGGTCGGTGCCCATGTCTTTCGCGTCCACCCGCATCACTTTCGGTCGTCCGTCCCACCGGCCGCTCGGACCACCCACGCGCCGCGTGAGCGGTCCTGGTGGAGGGTCCGGTTTCAGCCTTGCCGAATCACCAGTCTGCCACCCTGTCGCTGAGCGACGACTTTGCCCGGGAGATTGATGGCTCCCTGGCCGCGCCAGCCGGTGATCAGCCGGTCGACTTCTTCGATGTGGCGGGCGAACAGCGAACCGGCCGGGGCACCCGCCTCGATGGCGGCACGGCGCAGGATGCGGCGGCGTACGGCGGGGGGCAGGGCGTAGAGCTTGGCGCACTCCAGGAGGCCCGCCGCGTCGCGTACGGAGGCCTCGGCCTGGCTGGCCCAGGCGTCCAGGGCGTCGGCGTCGTCGCGGGAGAGCTGGGCCGTACGGGCGAGCGCCTCGACGACGCCCTTGCCGAGCGCCTTCTCCAGGGCGGGCAGGCCCTCGTGGCGCAGCCGGGAGCGGGTGTAGGCCGGATCGGCGTTGTGGGGGTCGTCCCAGACGGGCAGCGACTGGGCCATGCAGGCCTTGCGGGCGGTCTGCCGGTCCAGGTGCAGGAACGGGCGGCGGTAACGGCCGTCGGCCCCCGAGACCGCGGCCATTCCGGACAGGGAGCGGATGCCGGAGCCGCGGGCGAGGCCGAGCAGGACGGTTTCGGCTTGGTCGTCGCGGGTGTGGCCGAGCAGGATCGCCGTGGCGCCGTGGCGCTCGGCGGCGGCGTCCAGGGCGGCGTACCGGGCGTCGCGTGCGGCGGCCTCGGGCCCGCCGTCGCGGCCGACGGTGACGGCGATGGACTCGGCGGGGGTCAGCCCCAGTTCGGTGAGGCGCAGCACGACTTCGTCGGCGCGCAGGTCGGAGCCGGACTGCAGACCGTGGTCGACGGTGATGCCACCGGCGCGGATGCCGAGTTTGGGGGCTTCGAAGGCGAGGGCGGAAGCGAGCGCCATGGAGTCGGCGCCGCCGGAGCACGCGACGAGCACGAGGGGCGCAGGGGGCGCCTCCCTGCTCGGACGCAGCCGGGAGCTTGCGGGGGGCTGCTCTCGCGGGGGCTGCGCAGGGCTGATGGTGCGCCGCGTACCGGGGGCGGGCACGCGCTCCGCCTCGGGGGCGGACGGGCGCGCGGCACCGGAAACGGGCGTGCGCCGGGTGTCGGGGGCGGGCGGGTGCTCGGTGAGGATGTCGTGGAGTACGCGGCGAACCGCCAGGCGTATCGCCGCGACCGCAGGATGGGGACCCATGTCCGGTTCCCTTCATGAAGTTTTCGGGGGGTGAGCCCGAGTTCGGTCACTCAGAGTGTGTAGATGGTGACAGAACCGGGCCGTTCCCCGAGCATTGCACGCCTACCCATGCCCCACGGTCCCTCGGACGGGTGATTGGAGGGGCGTTCGCCTGCCGTCGGCCGGATTCGTTTCACGACCTTCCCGCAGGGTTCACGACTCTGCCTTGCGGTGCACCCGTGCGACCCAGTCCGCCGGTTTGGCGATCTCCGTCTTGGTGGGGAGGGTGTTCGGGGAGGTCCACACGCGGTTGAACCCGTCCATGCCGACCTGGTCGACGACCGCCCTGACGAACCGTTCGCCGTCCCTGTACTGCCTCAGTTTGGCGTCCAGACCGAGGAGCTTGCGCAGGGCCAGGTCGAGGCGGGAGGCCCCCTTGGCGCGGCGCTGCTGGAATTTCTCGCGGATCTCGCCCACGGAGGGGACCACCGCCGGGCCCACTCCGTCCATGACGAAGTCCGCGTGACCCTCCAGGAGGGACATCACGGCGGTGAGCCGGCCGAGGATCTCCCGCTGGGCGGGCGTCTGCACGATTTCCACCAGGGAGCGGCCGCCGTCGTCCTCCTCGGTGTCGGGGCGCGAGCCCGCGAGCGACTGGGCGGCCTCCCTGATGCGCTCCAGGACGGTCATGGGGTCGACGTCGGTCTCCGCCAAGAACGACTGGATTTCGCCCTCCAGGTGGTCGCGCAGCCAGGGCACGGCCGTGAACTGGGTGCGGTGGGTCTCTTCGTGCAGGCAGACCCAGAGGCGGAAGTCGTGGGGCTCCACGTCGAGTTCGCGCTCCACGTGCACGATGTTCGGCGCGACCAGCAGGAGCCTGCCGCCGCCGTTCTCACCGGCGGGCAGTTCGCGGGTGGCCGGGGCGAAGGTCTCGTACTGCCCGAGGACCCTCGAGGACAGGAACGACAGCAGCATGCCCAGCTCGACGCCGGTGACCTTGCCGCCGACGGCGCCGAGGACGGCTCCGCCCGGGGTGCCCCCGCGCCGCTCCTGCATCTTGTCCAGGAGTGGCTTGAGGATCTCCCGGAACCCCGCGACGTTCGCCCGCACCCAGCCGGGGCGGTCGACGACAAGCACGGGGGTGTCGTGCACGATGTCCTCGCCCATACGAGTAAAGCCCCGGACGTGCTCCTCCGAGGCCTTCGCGTGCCGGCGCAGTTCCGCGACGACGGACCTGGCCTCGTCGCGGCTCACCTCGGGGCCCGGCCGCACGAGCCGGGTCGCGGTCGCGACCGCGAGATTCCAGTCGACCATCTCGGCACCACCGATGCTCGTCATGCGTCAACCGTACGTGAGCACGTCCGGCTGCGGTTAGGGGTACGTTCCGCCGGTGGCCCCCGATGCGGGACCGGCGGGGCTTTTGGTGCCCCCTGGGTCGGCGGGGGCCGGCTCGTTTCGTCGGTGCCCGACGCTGTCGGCTGTGCCCACCCGTCCCGCCCTGCGGGACGATTGCCCACAGCGGTGACGGCGGCAGTCGGGCGGGCAGGGCGGTCGCGAGGCGGCAACTACCGGCAGCCGCAGGCTGCCAACGCCGTTGCCGTGTGGTCCAGGGCCGCTCTGGCCTCCAGCGCGTTCGGGGGGTGTGCCTCGTCGGACGTGAGGAAGGCGAAGGCCAGGAGGCGGCCGTCGGCGTCTACGACCGTGCCGGCGAGGGTGTTCACGCCGGTCAGGGTGCCGGTCTTGGCGCGGACGACGCCGGTGGCGGTGGGGGCGTCGGTGTAGCGGGTGCTGAGGGTGCCGGTGAAGCCCGCGATGGGCAGGCCGGTGAGAACCGTACGGAGTTCGGGGTGGGCCGGGTCCCCGGCCTTGGCCAGCAGCCCGGTGAGCAGGTCTGCGGAGAGCCGGTCGGCGCGGTTGAGGCCGCTGCCGTCCGCGAAGTCCGCGCCGGACAGCGGGAGTCCGAGCTTGTCCAGCTGTGTGTGGATCGCCTTGGCGTCGCCCTCGAAGCTGGGCTGCTCGTCCGAGGCGAGAGCGACCTGGCGGGCCAGGGCCTCAGCGATGTCGTTGTCGCTGTTGGTCAGCATCCGCTCGACCAGGTCGGACACGGGCGGCGAGGAGACCGAGGCCAGGGCCTGCGAGCGACTCGTCGCCTTCGAGACACCGGGCGAGGTCGTCTTGATGCCCCTGTCGTGGAGGAGGTCCGCGAACTTCCGGGCCGCGTCCGCCGCCGGGTCCAGGGCTCGCCCGGCCGGTCCGCTGGTCGAGTCATTGAGGCGAGCCTCGTCGACCATCAGCGCGGTGACTTGCGCGATGTTCTCGTTGATGCCGATGGGGTGCATCGCGGGGCCGGCGTACAGCGAGGTGTCGTACGAGAGCGTCACCTGGTCCATGTGACGGGCCTTCAGGGCGGTGGCCGTGTCGTCGGCGAGGGTGCGCAGGCCGGCCCAGCCGTCGGCCTCCTTGCGCGCCGTCAGCGTCGGGTCGCCGCCGCCGACGAGTACGACCTCCTTGGTGCCCGGCTCCAGGACCGTACGTGTCTCGATGCGGTGGTCGGGGCCCGGCGCCGTGAGCGCGGCGACAGCCGTGGCGATCTTCGTGGTGGAGGCCGGGATCTGGACCTCGTCCGCGCCCTTGCTGTACAGCCGCTTGCCCGTCGCCACGTCGACGACGACGGCGGTGCGCTGCGCGCCCAGAGCGGCGTTGTCCAGGAGCGGGTTCAGGACGTCCGCGAGGGCCTGCTCGGCGGGCGCGGTGCCGGTGGAGCCGCCGAGTCCGGCCAGGACGGAGACGGCGCTGGGTGCGGGCCGGGGCGCGTTCTGGGACGTAGCGGACGTATGGCCGTGATCTGTGCCACCCTCGCCCTCCCGCGATGCGGCCCAGTCGCGCTCCGCCGTACGCTGACCGGAGGAGTCCCAGGGACCGGCCGCGGCCACCGCCCCGGCCGCGAGCGCCAGGCCCACGGTGGCGGCGACGGCCGTGAGCTGCAAGGTCGTGAACTGCACGGGACGCGGCCGCACGGCTTGAGTGACCCGCGCCACATGCGGTTTCACCGTCCGCGCGACCCGCACCACATGCGGTCTCGCGGCCCGCCAAGCCCTCAGCTCTGGCACGACCACCAGCCCCTTTCGCGATCACACACCTGCGTGAGGGACACTTAACCACCAGAACTATGTGTTGATCATGGAGGAGCCACCGGTGGAGTTCGACGTCACGATCGAGATTCCGAAGGGTTCACGGAACAAGTACGAGGTGGACCACGAGACCGGTCGGATCCGCCTGGACCGTCGACTCTTCACCTCGACCAGCTACCCGGCCGACTACGGCTTCGTCGAGAACACCCTCGGCGAGGACGGCGACCCGCTGGACGCCCTGGTCATTCTGGACGAGCCGACCTTCCCGGGCTGCCTCATCCAGTGCCGCACGATCGGCATGTTCCGCATGACCGACGAGGCCGGCGGCGACGACAAGCTGCTGTGTGTCCCGGCGCACGACCCGCGTGTGGAGCATCTGCGCGACATCCACCACGTGTCGGAGTTCGACCGCCTGGAGATCCAGCACTTCTTCGAGGTCTACAAGGACCTGGAGCCCGGCAAGTCCGTCGAGGGCGCCAACTGGGTGGGCCGCACGGAGGCCGAGGCCGAGATCGAGCGTTCCTACAAGCGCTTCAAGGAGCAGGGCGGTCACTGACCCCTTGTGACCTGCGGGCCGCGTGACCCTGACGGGGCCGCGCGGCCCGTTCGTGTATCCGTACGCATACTGGGGCGTACGGAAGGTCCTAGTCGGGAGTGGTGGTGTCGGACCCGGAGGCGGAAGACCGCAAGCCGCAGTCGGACGAGGCGAGGAGTGCTTTCACCCCGCCGGCCGGTGTGGCGCCGCCGCAGCCCCCGGCGGTGGACGACGAGTCGTCGACGACGTCCGAGTTCGCGCTCCCCAAGGGGCTCGACGTGCCGCAGCCGCCCGGCGCCGAGGCGGAGGGTTCGGCGTTCAGCACTCCGCGCACCTACAGCGCCAAGCAGGCGCCGCCCGCCTTCACCCCGGCGACCGGCATCCCCGTGGTCAGCCTGGCCAAGGACGTGCCCTGGCAGGACCGCATGCGCACCATGCTGCGTATGCCGGTGGCCGAGCGGCCCGCGCCCGAACCGGTGCACAAGGAGGACGAGGCGGGGCCGGCCGTCCCGCGCGTGCTCGACCTGACCCTGCGTATCGGCGAGTTGCTTCTCGCGGGCGGTGAGGGCGCCGAGGACGTGGAGGCGGCGATGTTCGCGGTCTGCCGCTCGTACGGCCTGGACCGCTGCGAGCCGGGCGTCACCTTCACCCTGCTGTCCATCTCGTACCAGCCGTCCCTGGTGGACGACCCGGTGACGGCCTCGCGGACCGTACGCCGCCGGGGCACCGACTACACGCGGCTGGCGGCCGTGTACCGGCTCGTCGACGACCTCAGCGATCCCGAGACCTCGATCTCCCTGGAGGACGCCTACCGGCGGCTCGCCGAGATCCGCCGCAACCGGCACCCGTATCCCGGCTGGGTGCTGACCGCGTCCGGGGGGCTGCTGGCGGGCGCGGCCTCCGTGCTGGTCGGCGGTGACGCGCTCGTGTTCGTCGCCGCGGCGCTCGGCGCGATGCTGGGAGACCGGCTGGCGTGGCTGTGCGCGGGGCGCGGGCTGCCGGAGTTCTACCAGTTCACGGTGGCCGCGATGCCCGCGGCCGCGATCGGCGTCGCGCTCCAGCTCGCGAACGTCGATGTGAAGGCGTCCGCCGTGATCACCGGTGGGCTGTTCGCGCTACTGCCCGGGCGGGCGCTCGTCGCGGGCGTGCAGGACGGGCTGACCGGCTTCTACATCACGGCGGCCGCACGTCTGCTCGAAGTCATGTATTTCTTCGTGGGCATCGTCGTCGGCGTCCTGGTGGTGCTCTATTTCGGCGTGAAGCTGAGCGCCGAGCTCAATCCGGACCAGGCCCTGAGCATCTCCGAGCGGCCCGTTCTGCAGATCGCGGCGTCCATGCTGCTGTCGCTCACCTTCGCGATCCTGCTCCAGCAGGAACGGTCCACCGTCCTTGCGGTGACCCTCAACGGGGGCGTGGCCTGGTCGGTGTACGGGGCGATGCACTACGCGGGCGGCATCTCGCCGGTCGCCTCGACGGCCGTCGCGGCGGGGCTGGTCGGGCTGTTCGGGCAGCTGCTGTCGCGGTATCGGTTCGCGTCGGCGCTGCCGTACACCACCGCGGCGATCGGGCCCCTGTTGCCAGGGTCGGCCACCTACTTCGGGCTGTTGTCGATCGCGCAGAGCGAGGTGGACAAGGGGCTGGTGTCTCTCAGCAAGGCCGCTGCCCTCGCCATGGCCATCGCCATCGGGGTGAATCTGGGGTCGGAGATCTCTCGGCTGTTCCTGCGGGTTCCTGGAGGATCCGCCGCCGGCCGCCGGGCCGCGAAGCGGACACGGGGCTTCTGAGGGCCGGGCGCCCGACAGCCCCGTGCTTTCCGTCCGGCGGCGACTGCCGGTCGTCCGTGGCTCCTCGCGCCACGCGACGGGGCCGCACAGTGCTCAGCCCCGCTCCCCTGACGGCTCAGCCCCGGTTCTGCGGGTACCCCTCGCCGTAGTAGCCCTGGTCCGAGGCGTACGGCTGCTGCTGGTGGCCCTGGGGGTACTGCTGAGGCGGGTAGGCCTGGCCCTGGTCGTAGCTCTGGTCATAGCCCTGGTCGTAGCCGTACGGCTGCTGTTGCGGCTCCTGGTACTGCTGCGGGTACGGCTCCTGGTACTGGTGCGGGTAGGGCTCCTGGTACTGCTGCTGGTGCGGGTAACCCTGGTCCTGGTGGGGCTGGTTGTCGTACGGGGGGTTCTGCAGCCGCAGCGGCCTCGTCGCGTCGTCCATGACCGGCGGCGCGGCCTGCGTCCGGGCCGGGGTCCGGGGCTGGGCAGGCTCCTGCGGCGGGTTCTTCCTGGCCTTGGAGCGGGCCCGCAGGAACTCGATGATGATCGGGACCACCGAGACGAGGACGATCAGGATCAGGATCGCCTCGATGTTCTTGTGGACGAAGTCGATGTTGCCGAGCCAGGAGCCGAGCAGCGTGACGCCCGCGCCCCACAGGACGCCACCGATGATGTTGAAGGTGATGAACGAGCGGTACTTCATGCCGCTGACGCCGGCGATGATCGGCGTGAACGTCCGCACGATGGGCACGAAGCGGGCCAGGACCAGGGACTTGGGCCCGTACTTCTCGAAGAACTCGTGGGCCTTGACCACGTTCTCCTGCTTGAACAGGCGGGAGTTCGGGCGGGTGAAGAGCGAGGGGCCGACCTTCTTGCCGAAGAGGTAGCCCGCCTGGTCGCCGAGGATCGCGGCGAGGCAGATCAGCACGATGGCCGCCCACAGGGGGAAGTCCATCGTGCCCGCGGTGATCAGCAGGCCGCAGGTGAACAGCAGCGAGTCGCCCGGCAGGAAGAAGCCGATGAGCAGGCCCGACTCGGCGAAGACGATGAGCAGCAGGCCCCAGATGCCGAAGTTGTCCAGAAGCGTGTTCGGATCCAGCCAGCTTGGACCAAGGGCAAGCGTCGTCACGGTTCCGGGCTCCTGAAGGGGTGGAGGAAGAGGCGGCGTCCTGGTACGGCCGCACAAAGCTACCAACGCAATGTGTCGACCCCAGGTTCCACCGGTGACTCCAGGATGCACTGTGGGGCGACTGGGACAAAGCTGTGAGCCATGGGCATCGATGAATACGGCGGCGGCCAGGGACCCCAGTCGGACGTCCTGGTCGTGACGACGAACGACGTACCCGGTTACCGCGTCCAGCAGGTCATCGGTGAGGTCTTCGGCCTCACCGTGCGCTCCCGGCACCTGGGCAGCCAGATCGGCGCGGGTCTGAAGTCGATGATCGGCGGTGAGCTCAAGGGGCTCACCAAGACGCTCGTGCAGACCCGCAACCAGGCCATGGAGCGGCTCGTCGAGCAGGCACGCGCGCGGGGCGGCAACGGCGTGCTGATGTTCCGCTTCGACGTGACGGAGGCGGCGGACGTGGGGACGGAGGTGTGCGCGTACGGGACGGCGGTGGTCCTGGTCAAGGCGTAGCGCACGCGGGTGCGAGGAGCAGCGCACGCACGCAGGTAAGGGGCGTCCGCCCTGGCGGACGCCCCTTACCTGCGGCGCTTCCCGCGCGTGCCGCCGTCAGGCACCCCGCGCGTGCCGCGCCGCGTTCGCCGTGATCGCGTCCCTCAGGTGCTCGGCGAGGCCCGGCCGCATGGCGTCGTAGAACGCCTTGAACCGCTCGTCCGAGACGTACATGCCGCCGAGGCACTGGTGGAGCTCGTACGAGCACTCGTAGAACCACTTGCCGATGTGCCGGCGGTGTTCCTCGGCCAGGTCCATGGCCGCCTCGCCGGTCGGTGGCTCACCGGCGGCCATCAGGGACTGGTAGCGCTCACTCCAGGCGTCCACCTCGGCCTGTACGCGTTTCCAGTCGTCCTTGGTGTAACGGGCGGCCCGGCGCTGCGATTCGGCGTACTCCTCGGTGCCGCCCCAGCGCTGCTCCGCCTCCTCGGCGTACTGCTCGGGGTCCTTGTCGCCGAAGACCTCGAACCTCTCCTCGGGCGTGAGATTGATGCCCATCTTGCGTGCCTCCATGGCGTGCTCCACGGCCGCGGCCATCTTCTGCAGCTTCTCGATCCGGGCGGTCAGCAACTCGTGCTGGCGGCGCAGATGCGCCCGCGGGTCCGCGTCCGGGTCGTCGAGCAGGGCGGCGACCTCGTCGAGCGGGAAGCCGAGTTCTCGGTAGAACAGGATCTGCTGCAGCCGGTCGAGGTCGGCTTCGCCGTAACGCCGGTGGCCCGCGTTGCTGCGCTCGCCGGGCGTGAGCAGGCCGATCTCGTCGTAGTGGTGCAGTGTGCGCACCGTGACCCCGGCGAAACCGGCGACCTGGCCCACTGAGTAGCTCACTTCCGCTCCCTTCTCGGTACGCACTTCACGATGGATCCTCACGCGACGTGAGGTGCAAGCTGAAATTCTCCGGAGCCCTGCGAAGGGGAATCCTTCGGAAGCCCTGGGAGCGAATCCCCCGCAGATCTCGGGATGTAATGTCCCGTTTGCCCGCTTAGGGTGACCGCGTGACCCACGACGCGGCACGGCGGGCACCGGCCCCCGCCCCGGCGACCCCCGCGCGGTCGCTGCTGCCGCTGATCCTCCCGGCGCTCGTCATCGGCGTCGGGGCCAGCCTGCTGTACATCGGGGTGAGCGACCTCGCCGAGAAGCTGCAGGGCGTCCTGTGGGGGAACCTGCCCGACGCGCTGGGCATCGGCCGGTACTCCGTGTTCTGGATGCTCGTCGTCCTCACCGCGACGGGCGTACTGGTCGGGCTGGTCGTCTGGAAGGCGCCGGGACATGCGGGCCCCGACCCGGCGACCCTCGGTCTGGCGGCCGCGCCGATGCCGCCCGTCGTCCTGCCGGGCCTGCTGGTGGCGACCGCGCTGATGCTGGCCGGCGGTCCGAGTCTGGGCCCGGAGAACCCGATCATCGCCACCAACGTCGCGCTCGCCTTCTGGCTGGGACGCAGGTTCGCGCCACGGATGCCGGGCGGCCTGTGGCCGGCGCTGGCCGAGGCGGCGACGATCGGCGCGCTGTTCGGGACGCCGGTCGCGGCCGCGCTGCTCATCTCCGAAGCGCTCGCCGGGCGGCAGCTGAAGGGTCAGCTGTGGGACAACCTCTTCGGGCCGCTGACGGCCGCCGCCGCGGGCGCCATCACGACCACCCTGGTGGCCCATCCGACCTTCGACCTGGGCCTGCCCGCCTTCGAGGGCCCCCACTGGCGCGATGTGCTGTCCGCGCTCGTGGTCGCCTCCGCCGCCGCGGTACTCGGCATGATCGCGGTCTACGCCTTCCCCTACGTCCACGGCGCCTTCTCGCGCCTCGGGCACCCGATGGTGGCGCTCCCGGTCGGCGGACTCGTGCTCGGCCTGCTGGGCGCCCTCGGCGGATACCTGACGCTCTTCAAGGGGCTCGACGAGGTCGCGACGCTTGCGCACAACCCCGATGGCTGGTCGGCCGGACAGTTCGCCACGATGGCGGTGGTGAAGCTGACGGCGCTGCTCGTCGCGGCATCCTGCGGGTTCCGCGGCGGCCGGATCTTCCCGTCGGTCTTCATCGGCTCCGCCTTCGGCCTGTGCGCCCACGCGCTCGTGCCCGCCGTCCACCCGGCCATCGGTGTCGCCGCGGGCGTGCTGGGCATGCTGCTTGCCATCACCCGACAGGGCTGGGTGAGCCTGTTCACGGCCGCCGTCCTGGTGGCCACCCCCTCGATCATCACCCTGCTGTGCATCGCGTCCCTGCCGGCCTGGCTGCTGGTGACCGGCAGACCGCAGATGCAACTCCATGACGACGGAAGTCCGGTCCGCTGAGAGACGAGGAGACACCATGCCCCTTCACCGAGGCCCCGAGAAGCCCGACGAACACCCGAGGTCCGTCAACCCGTTCTTCGGGGAGACGAATCCGATCAGCGACATGGTCGAGGCCCCGCCCAAGCACCGGCTCCCCGATGGCCCGCTGCCGCCCACGATCGCGTACCAGCTGGTCCACGACGAGCTCATGCTGGACGGGAACTCGCGGCTGAACCTCGCCACCTTCGTCACCACCTGGATGGAACAGCAGGCCGGTGTCCTGATGGCGGAGTGCCGGGACAAGAACATGATCGACAAGGACGAGTACCCGCGCACGGCCGAGCTGGAGCGGCGCTGCGTGGCGATGCTCGCCGATCTGTGGAACGCGCCGGATCCGGCGGCCGCCGTGGGCTGTTCGACCACCGGGTCGAGCGAGGCGTGCATGCTGGCCGGGATGGCGCTGAAGCGACGGTGGGCGAAGCGGAACGCGGATCGCTACCCGGGGGCGCGCCCCAATCTCGTCATGGGCATCAACGTCCAGGTCTGCTGGGACAAGTTCTGCAACTTCTGGGAGGTCGAGCCGCGCCTGGTCCCGATGGAGGGCGACCGGTTCCACCTCGATCCCCGCGCGGCGGCCGAGCTGTGCGACGAGAACACCATCGGGGTCGTCGGCATCCTCGGGTCGACCTTCGACGGGTCGTACGAGCCGATCGCCGAACTGTGCGCGGCCCTCGACGAACTCCAGGAGCGCACCGGCCTGGACATCCCCGTCCATGTCGACGGCGCCTCCGGAGCCATGATCGCCCCCTTCCTCGACGAGGACCTGGTCTGGGACTTCCGGTTGCCGAGGGTGTCGTCGATCAATACCTCGGGGCACAAGTACGGCCTGGTCTACCCGGGTGTCGGCTGGGCGCTGTGGCGCTCGTCGGCCGAGCTGCCGGAGGAACTCGTCTTCCGGGTCAACTACTTGGGCGGCGACATGCCGACCTTCGCGCTCAACTTCTCCCGGCCGGGCGCGCAGGTGGTGGCGCAGTACTACACCTTCCTGCGCCTGGGCCGCGAGGGCTATCGGGCGGTGCAGGAGACGACCCGCAACGTGGCCCGCGGGCTCGCCGAGCGCGTCGCGGCGCTGGGTGACTTCACGCTGCTCACCCGGGGCGACCAGCTGCCGGTCTTCGCCTTCACGACGGCGCCCGAGGTGACCTCGTACGACGTGTTCGACGTGTCCCGGCGGATGCGCGAGCACGGCTGGCTGCTGCCCGCGTACACGTTCCCGGCGAACCGCGAGGACCTGGCCGTCCTGCGCGTGGTGTGCCGCAACGGCTTCACGACCGACCTCTCCGACCTCTTCATGGAGGACTTGAGCCGCCTCCTTCCCGAACTGCGCCGACAGCAACACCCGTTGACCCGCGACAAGGACAGGGCGACCAGCTTCCACCACTAGGGCCTGTCCTTCGGATCAGGCCCTAGCCGAGCAGTGGACGCCAGCGGTCGGGCACCCTGTCGCCGTACTCGATGCCGCGCGCGCCGACGAGGGTCGCCAGGTCGGCGAGTTGAGCGACGACCGCCCGGCACAGTTCCGCCGTCGGCTTGATGTCGGCCTCCAGGTAGAGGCCCTCGATCACCAGGACTCCCCGGCTGCGGTCGAAACGGGGTGAGGTCCGGCCGACGAGGCGGTCGCCGTGCAGGATCGGGAGCAGGTAGTAGCCGTACTCGCGTTTGGCCTTCGGAACGTACATCTCGTTGCGGAAGGCGAAGCCCCACAGACGTTCGGTGAGGCGCCGGTCGTTGATGAGGTTGTCGAAGGGCGACAGCAGCGCGGTGCGGCCCTGCCAGTCGCCGGCCCGGATCGCCTCCAGGTCGGCGAGCGCGTCGGTGTGCACGTACCAGGTCTCGGCTGCGGAGGGCGTGTCCTCGACTTTCACGGCGACGGCGCGGCCCTCCTGGGTGAGGCTGCGCAGCACCTCGGGCAGGCCGTCGTACTTGCCGCGCAGGAAGTACTGCCTGATGTCCAGGGGGCGGGCTGCGCCCAGGGCGCGCAGCGTGTGCTCCGTGGCCGCGGTGACCATCTCCCGGGGCGCCAGGGCCGCCCGGTCGGCCTCGGCCGGGAGACAGGCGTCCGGGAGCCCCCAGAGCCGCTGTCCCGCCGCACGGCCCGCCACCATGATCCTGCCCTGCAGCCAGAGGAAGGTCAGCATCCGCTCGACGTTGCGGCCCGCGGTCCAGCCGGTGGAGGGCCAGTCCATCACCGCGCGGTCCTCGAAGGCGTCGGTGGGCAGCGGGGCGCCTTCGCTGAGCCGGTGGAGTATGTGTGTGCACAGCTGGTCGTTGGCGTCCATCCAGGTTTTGGTGAGCGAGAGGTTCTTCGGGGGATAGCCGTCCATCGACACCCGGTGGATCGGGTAGTCCTCGGTGAGGACGACCGCCGCGGCGTGGGCCCAGTACTCGAACAGCCACCGCTCCTGCCACCACAGGGTGGGGAGATGGGCCCCCGCCCGGGGGCCGAGGCGACTCCACAGGACGAGTTCATGGCTGGGGGCCACGACGCCGACGGGGTCCAGTTGGAGATAGCGCAGCGACCGCAGGACCGTGCGCAGGCCGACCGCGTCCGCCGGCGGACGGGCGGCGGACAGATGCTGCCGGGTCAGGGCCAGGCGACGGGCGTCCGCCCGGCTGATCGTCAGATACTGCTGGGGTGCGGGCACTGCGCTGCTCCTCACTCCGAGACCCGGACCTGTGGGTACGCGGGCGGCCGATACGCCCGAACACCCTAGTGCCCCAGCAGGCAACGTTTGCCCGTCAAGGAGCGACGTCCGGTGCCCTTTCGGCCGGTGCGGCGAGAGGGCGTGCCGGGCGTCGCGACGGGGCGAACGTTGCCTGCCGGGGCACTAGCGACTGAGCCGCGCGAACCGCCGTACCGCCAGCGGAAAGAACACCGCCAGCAGACCCAGCGGCCAGATCGCGGCCGCCCATAGGTGGCCCGGCTCCCCGCCCGGGCCGCCGAACAGGTCGCGTACCGCCGTCGCCGTCCGGGACATCGGGTTCCACTCGACCGCCGTGCCCAGCCAGCCGGGCATGGAGTCCGGGGTCGCGAAGGCGTTGGACAGGAAGCCGACCGGCCAGACCAGGATCTGGACGGCCTGCACCATCTCCGGTTTGCCCGCCACCATCGCGAGGTGGATGCCGATCCACAGCATGGCGAAACGGAAGAGCAGGAGAAGGCCGACGGCCCCCAGGAAGGCGCCCGGGCCGCCGTGGGGACGCCAGCCGATCGCGTACCCGACGCCGATCAGGACCGCGAGCCCGAGCCCCGACTGAAGCATGTCGGCGGCGGAACGGCCCACCAGGACCGCGCCGTTGGCCATGGGCATCGACCTGAAGCGGTCGATCACGCCCTTGTTGAGGTCCTGGGTGACGGCCAGCATCGTGCCCTCCAGGCCGAAGGCCATGGTCAGCGCGAGCATGCCGGGCACCAGGAAGTCGACGTAGGCGCCCTCGACGCCCCGGCCGCCGCCGATCAGATAGCCGAACATCAGCAGCAGCATCACGGGGAAGGCCAGAGAGACGACCACCTGGACCGGTTGCCTTGCCCAGTGGGCGAGTTCGCGGCGGGTCATGGTCCAGCAGTCGGCGAGCACGTAGGACCTGTACGTACCCGGACGGCTCGTCTCGTACGTCGTGCTCACGCGACCTCCTTCACTCGGTGGTCGTCCCCTGTCAGGTGCAGGAACACCTCGTCCAGCGTCGGCCGCCGCAGCGCGATGTCCTCGGCCTCGATGCCCGCTTCCTCCAGGGCGCGTACGGCTCCGGCGAGCGCCGTCATGCGATCGGTGACCGGGGCACTGAGGAGCCGGCGGTCGGTGTCCACCGAGACGCCCTCGGCGGGAAACGGCAACAGGGCCACGGCGGCGCCCAGTTGGCTGGCGTCGCGCAGCACCACGTCGATGCGGTCGCCGCCCGTGCGGGCCTTCAGCTCGTCCGCCGTGCCGTCGGCGATGACGCGCCCGTGGTCGACGACACAGATGCGGTCGGCGAGCTGGTCGGCCTCCTCCAGGTACTGCGTGGTCAGCAGGACCGTGGTGCCGCCGCCGACCAGCGAACGCACGGAGGCCCACACCTCGGCCCGGCCGCGTGGGTCGAGCCCGGTCGTCGGTTCGTCCAGGAAGAGCACGTCCGGGTCGGTGACGAGGGAGGCGGCGAGGTCCAGGCGGCGCCGCATGCCGCCGCTGTAGCGGTTGACCGCCTTGCGGCCGGTGTCCGCGAGCCCGAAGCGCTCCAGGAGCTCGTCGGCCCGCACGCGCGCGTGCCGGGCGCCCAGGTGGTGCAGGCGCCCGAACATCTCCAGGTTCTGGCGTCCGCCGAGCTCCTCGTCGAGCGCGGCGTGCTGACCGAGCAGGCCGATGCGCAGCCGTACCCGGCCCGCCTCGCGCACCACGTCGTACCCCGCGACCTCGACCCGGCCCTCGTCGGGCCGCAGCAGGGTGGACAGGATCCGGACCAGGGTGGTCTTGCCCGCACCGTTGGGACCGAGCACTCCGTGCACCGTGCCGCGTCCGACCAGCAGGTCGAGCCCGTCCAGTGCCTGTTTGCCGCCGTACTTCTTGCGTGCCCCTTCGACGGTGATCGCCGCGTCCGCCACTACTTCTCCCTCACTAATCAAACTTGACTACTCCTCGAAAGTAACGCCGTAGGTCTCATTCGTCAAACTTGATTAGTCGTGGTCCCCCGGGTGCGGCGCCCCCGTCGCGAACGGATTCTCCTCGCCTTCGGCCAGGACGCCGACGAACGGCTCACCCTCACCGGCGAAGGTGTAGGCCCCGCCCTCGATCCGCGCGATCAGGCCGCGCGTCCACTCGGCGTCGGCGTCGGCGGTGTGCACCCAGAGGTTCATGATCTCGCCGATGTGGCCGAGCTGTTCGGGGCCGTCCTCGGGCACGTAGTGCTCGGTGACGGCGGCCCGCCACTCCTCGATCTTGCGGATCCGCTCCTTCAGGAGCGCCACCGCCTCGCCCCTCGGCAGATCGACGATGAAGCCGATCGCCGCCGACCGGACATCCATCTTCTGGTCGTACGACGTCAGGGACTCGCGCAGGAGGGCCAGGAACTCCTCGGTGCCCTTGTCCGTGATCTCGTACTCGGTGCGCGGCGGACCGCCGGCCGTCGACGGCGCGATCTCATGGGCGTGCAGCAGTCCCTGCTTCGCCATCTGCTTGAGCGCGTGGTAGATCGAGCCGGGCTTGGCGTTGGACCACTCGTGCGCGCCCCAGTACTCCAGGTCGTTGCGCACCTGGTAGCCGTGGGCCCGCCCGTGCTGGCGGACGGCGCCCAGCACCAGGAGACGGATCGCTGACATGTGGTCCACAGTAGAGCGCCACGGGCGGCCCGCCCGATGGTGGGCCCGTCAGACCGCCTGTTCCCGGGCCACCAGCTCGAAGGCGGTCGCGCCGTCCAGGGACTCGCGGACGATGTCGGCGTGGCCGGCGTGCCGGGCCGTCTCGCGGATCAGATGGAGCGCCAGCCAGCGCATCGAGACCCGCCCTTCCGGCGGGAACCAAGGGTCGTTCGGGAGCGCGAAGGTGTCGTCGAGGCTGGGCACCGAGCGGAGGAACGCGTCCGTCTCGGCGGCGACCTTCTCCCAGTACGCGAGCTGCGCATCGACGGTCTCGCCCTCGACGAGGACGAAACACTCGTGCCAGTTCGACTCGTCCCGCCTGACGGCCGGCGACTCGCCCCTGGCGCGGGCGACCCAGCCCTGCTCGGTCTCGGCGACGTGCTTGAGCAGCCCGGACAGGGACAGCTCGCTCGCGCTGGGGCGCGAAGCCGCCTGCTCCTCGGTCAGTCCGAGCAGTGCCCGTCGGATACCGCCCCGCTGTTCCTCCAGGAAGGAGAGCAACGCCCCGCGCTCGTCACCCTGAGCCTCCGCTCGCACATGAGTCACCATGACCGGCCGCCTTTCGTCGGGACCTCTTGCCGGGCACCTGCTGCCCGACACCGACGAAGCTACGGACCCTTGCGGTCAGCTTCTGTCCGCAAGGGCCCGGGCGGGGCGAAGACGTTCCACAACCGCGAAGACGTCTTGGAACGGGAAGCTGCGCCCTAGAACGGGAAGAAGCTGCGCCCGTGCTGCACCGAGATCCACTTCACCGTGGTGAACGCGTCGACGGTCGTCTCGCCGTTCAGACGGCCGATGCCGGAGTGCTTCTCACCGCCGAAGGGGACCAGCGGTTCGTCGTGCACGGTGCCGTCGTTGACGTGGAACATGCCGGTGTCGATCTGCTTGGCGAACTGCACGCCGCGCTCGATGTCACCGGTGTGGACAGCGCCGCTCAACCCGTACGGGGTGTCGTTGACGAGGCGGACCGCCTCCTCCTCGCCGTCGAAGGGGACGAGGAAGACGACCGGGCCGAAGATCTCCTGCTGGAGGAGGGAGGAGTCGGCGGGGACGCCGGTCAGGACGGAGGGCTCGACCAGGTTGTCGGTCGTCGTGCCGTGCACGAGGGCCGTGGCACCCTCCGCGATCGCCTGCTCGACGGCGCCCGAGATGGCATCCGCCTGCGAGGAGTTGATGACCGGGCCGATGACCGTCTGCGGGTCGCTCGGGTCGCCGGCCTTCAAAGTCTTGACCTTGGCGACGAACTTCTCGGTGAACTCGGCCTCGATCGAGCGGTCCACGAGGACACGGTTGGCGGCCATGCAGACCTGACCCTGGTGGACGTACCGGCTGAAGACCGCCGCGTCGACCGCGTAGTCGATGTCCGCGTCGTCCAGGACCACCAGGGCGCTGTTGCCGCCCAGTTCGAGGACGGAGCGCTTGAAGTGGGAGGCGCAGACGGTGGCGACGTGGCGGCCGACCTTGTCGGAGCCGGTGAAGGAGATGACCTTGGGCACCGGGTGCTCGATGAAGGCGTCGCCTATCTCGGCTATGTCGGTGATGACGACGTTGAGCAGACCGCCCGGCAGACCCGCGTCCTCGAAGACCTTGGCGACCAGGGAGCCGCCCACGATCGGGGTGTTCTGGTGCGGCTTGAGGACCACGCCGTTGCCGAGTGCGAGCGCGGGCGCGACGGACTTGATCGACAGCAGGAAGGGGAAGTTGAAGGGGCTGATCACACCGACGACGCCGACGGGGACCTTGTAGACGCGGTTCTCCTTGCCGTCGACCGGCGAGGGGAGGATCTTGCCCTCGGGGCGCAGCGCCAGGTGGATCGACTCGCGCAGGAACTCCTTCGCGAGGTGCAGTTCGAAACCGGCCTTCAGGCGGGTGCCACCGAGTTCGGCGATGATCACCTCGGTGATCTCGGCCTCGCGCTCCTCGATGATCCGCAGGGCCTTCTCGAAGACCGCGCGACGGGCGTAGGCGTTGGTCGCGCCCCATTCCTTCTGGGCGCGCTCCGCCGCGCGATAGGCCTGATCGACCTCGTCTCTCGTGGCTATGGTGATCGATGCCAGCTTCTCGCCGTCGTACGGGTTGAAGTCGATGATGTCCCAGGAGCCGGTGCCCGGGCGCCACTCGCCGTTGATGTACTGCTGGGCCAGGTCGGTGAAGTAGGACGACATGTGCTCCTCGATCCCTCAATCCCTGCGCTGCCGAAGCAGACATCCGATCACGGTCTGATCACGCGTCATCGTACTTGTGTTTCAAGGGAGTTGGAGAATGCGTCCGGAGACTCTGTGAAGACTCTCAGGACAGCTGGAGCAGCCCCCGCAGCAAGTCGCGGCTCTCGGAGGGACCCGGACTGTCCTGCTGCAATTGCTTCAGCGCGCCCTCGTACTGGGTGACGTCCTCACGCTTGTCCAGGTAGAGCGCGCTGGTGAGCTGTTCCAGATAGACGACGTCCGACAGGTCGGACTCCGGGAAGCTCAGGATGGTGAAGGAGCCGCTCTCGCCGGAGTGCCCGCCGAAGCTGAACGGCATGACCTGAAGCCGTACGTTGGGACGCTCCGAGACCTCGATCAGATGCTGGAGCTGTCCGCGCATCACCTCGCGGTCGCCGTACGGGCGGCGCAGCGCAGCCTCGTCGAGGACGATGTGGAACTCCGGGGCGTTCTCGGAGACGAGGTACTTCTGGCGCTCCAGGCGCAGGGCCACGCGGCGGTCGATGTCGGCGACGGACGCGCCCTTCATGCCGCGCGCGACGACCGCGTGCGCGTACGCCTCGGTCTGCAGCAGGCCGTGCACGAACTGCACTTCGTAGACCCGGATCAGATGGGCCGCGCCTTCGAGGCCGACGTAGGTCGGGAACCAGCTGGGCAGGACGTCGGAGTAACTGTGCCACCAGCCCGCGACGTTGGCCTCTTTCGCGAGCGAGACGAGGGAGGTCCGCTCCGCCTCGTCCGTGATGCCGTACAGCGTCAGCAGGTCCTCGACGTCGCGCGTCTTGAAGCTCACCCGTCCCAACTCCATGCGGCTGATCTTCGATTCGGAGGCACGGATCGAGTAACCGGCCGCTTCCCGGGTGATTCCACGCGCTTCCCGCAGGCGCCGCAGATGTGACCCCAGCAGCATGCGCCGCACCACCGAGCCGCTCGACTCACCAGCGCTCACGTTCGTCCGCCTCCCCAACCGTCTTCCGGGGCCGAAGTCTGCCACTAAAACACTTCAAGCAGTACTCGTTCGATTACGGAAACGGAAAGTAGCCAAAGGAGCCACACAGGAAAAGTTCAGGAGAGGGGCAACAAGAGGGAAGAAGGTGACAGAAGAAATGAGCAAGAACCGGTAGACGAAGGTCTAATTCGGGCGCGTGCACGTGCATCTGCCCTTGCATCTGCTGTACGCATTCGGAACCATGGTCCCCGCGCCACCGCTGCATCGCAACGACCGCGAACACCCGGGAGTGCCTCGCATGGGGACGAATGGATCGACCATGCTCGAGCCCTTACGGCAGGGACTTCCGCCGCTCGATCCCGCGGCCGTGTCCGACGCCGCTTCCTGCGCCCTGCCCGCCCGCTACGAAGCGGTGCGCGAGGCTCGGCAGTTCACCCGCAGAACGCTGGACCAGTGGGACATCGGTGACCGCTTCGACGACGTCTGTCTGGTGGTCTCCGAGCTCGTCACCAACGCGCTGCGGCACGCACTGCCCTCGGGCACACCCCGGGACGACCAAGGCCCGCCCGTGCGGTTGCACTTGATGCGGTGGACCTCACGCCTGGTGTGCGCGGTACGCGACCCCAGTCACGACAGCCCGGTCGCGGGCGACTCGGACGACTTCTCGGCGGAGTCGGGCCGCGGCCTCTTCCTGGTCGATTCGTTCGCCGACAGCTGGGGCTGGCACCCGCTCGCCGGCACTCTCAGCGGCAAGGTCGTCTGGGCGCTGTTCCGGCTGCAGCCGGCGGTGGCGGCCGAGTAGGAAACCGCGGCGCCTTTTGGCGCCGCGGTTCTACGCGCGTTACACAGCGTTGAGCGACGATCGCCCTCGGTCGCACCGGCGGGCGGGTGTCATCAGCCCGCGATCAGGTGGTCGAACTCGCCGTCCTTGATACCCAGGAGCATCGCCTCTATCTCGGCACGCGTGTAGACGAGTGCGGGCCCCTCGGGGAACCGCGAATTCCGCACGGCCACATCACCGCCGGGCAGCCGGGCGAACTCCACGCAGGATCCCTGCGAGTTGCTGTGCCGGCTCTTCTGCCAGGCCACCCCGTTCAGCGCGGTCGCGGCCATGCCGTTGTACACGTCGTCAGCCATGCCGTCGTACACGTCATCCACGTCGTACACGTCGTGGTCCACAGGTCGCTCCCCGGTCGTGCAGTGGCTGAAGTGGCCATAGATGCAGTGGTCAACTGACCCGGATCATAGCTCTGTTCATGTGCAGATGCATGGGCAGATGCACGTGCACGCGGGGTGGTCCTGCGGTTACAGCTTTTACCGTCACTTGACTACCGGCTGTTGTTCGCTTCGCTACGGCCTGCTGCTCACCCGCTCGCAAAAGAGCTACAGCCGATCCAGCGCATTCCCCAGAGCTCGCATCACATGCGACCTCCATCCCCCGTCCATGATCTTCCGCGCCATCATCTGTGCGGGATCGTCCGGATCGAATCCCTCGTGTACTAGGAACAGACGCGTACCGCGGCCTTCGTGTTCCAGTGTCCAAGTAATGGTCCAATCCGCGGGATTGGCGGGATCCGGGTCCGCCCACCGGACGCGCAGCATCCGCTCCGGCTCGTACGCGAGAACGCGCACGTCAACGGTGCCGGAGAAGTTGGAGTTGGGGCGCGGGACCGATGTCAGCGTGTACTGGTGGCCGACCTCGAGTCGGAAGTCCTCCGACCCCTGCATCTGCCACTGCACGAGCAGCTCGGGCTCGGTGAGGGCGCGCCAGACCTTGGCGGGCGGGTGCGGGAGGAACTGGTCGAGACGGATGGTCGTCAGATCGTCCGCCGGCTCTGACTGCGGAACGGGGCTCATGTCTCGTCATCGTCGGGCATGCGGTCCAGAAGATCGCCGAGGCCCTTGAGCCTGTCGCGCCAGAACCGCTCGTACGGGTGGAGCCAATCCTGCACATCGGCGAGCGGCGCGGCCTCCAGGCGGTAGATCCGCTGCCGTCCCGCGCGCTCCTCCGACACCAGCCCGGCATCCCGGAGCACCTTGAGGTGTTCCGACAGGCTCGGGCGGCGCATGTCGAAGTGGTCGGCGAGCGCCTGGACGGGCTGGGGCCCGTCGTCGCGCAGCAGCCGCAGCACCTCTCGGCGGGTGACGTTGGCGAGCGCGGCGAAGAGACGGTCCTCATGGGCCCCGATGGTCGTCATGGCGCGATCAGAAGCCTTCCTTCTCCGTGATCAGCATCAGACCGTTGCCGTCCGGGTCGCGGAACGAAGCCATGCGGCCCCAGGGGAGGTCGTCGGGACCTTCCACCGCGACGCCCGCGGCTGCGAGCCGCGCGCAGTCGGCGTCGACATCGGTCGTGACCAACATGATCCCCCGGGTCTCGCCGGGCGTGAACCCGCCCATGCCCGGACCCGAGAGCGTGAAGACGGTCTGCGCCCCCTTGGGCGCGACCTGGAGCCACCGCCCGGGAGGCATGTCCCGGTCCGCGGTGACCTCGAAGCCGAGCACGTCCGTGTAGAAGCGCAGGGCGCGGTCCTGGTCGGCGACAGGGAGGGTGACGAAGGAGGCGTGGGTGATGTTCGTGGGCTCCATGGGGTTCATGGACAGGAGAATAGGTAGGGGATTCCCTACGAGTCAACCGTAGGGAATCCCCTACCTATGTAGTCCCGGTCGGGGCGGCCGCGACGAGTACGGCAGCAGCGCCATCTCCCGCGCGTTTCTGGATCGCGCGGGTCGGCATCGGCGGCTGCCGCGCCGTCAGGCGCGCCGCGAGTGCACGGGCCGGTCATGACACGACGGCCGCGGATCCTGCCCCGGCAGGAGAGCGGCGAGTCCACCCGCGCGAAGCCAGCGGGAGACGCGAGAGGAGCGAGACCCCTGAAGCGCTTGAAACACGCCGACGGGCCGCGGAATCAGAAGGATTCCGCGGCCCGCAGGTGAGTGATCCGGCGATCAGGAACCCAGGCTCGCCGTAGGCAACCCGGTGGGCAACTGCTGCCCCCCTTCGCTCTTCACGTACGACTCCTTGCCGAGCCCGCCCTGCCATGTGATCTTCAGGCTCGTACCGCTGACGGAGTCGACCATGCCGACCGCGCGGTCCGTGTTGCCGTCCGTGCACTTGAGACGAATCATCTGCATGCCCGACTCCTCGGCCGCGGTACCGCTGCACACGGTGCCCCCGGTCGTGAAGAGCGCCGCCTTCTTGCCGGTGACCATCAGCGCCACCGCCTTGCCGCCCGTGGTGGCCAGCCAGCTGCCCTCCAGCTTGCTCTTGGTGCCGGAGGTGCCGCCCGAGCCGCCGTCCGCGCCGGCCGTCTCCGTGGCGGACGCGCTCGGGCTGGTGGACTTGTCGCCGGAGCCGCCGTCGTCGCTGCTGCAACCGGCCAGCACGAGCGCGGCCGCCAGACCCGCGGTCACCGCCGCGATACGCGCCTGCCTGCGCGGGAAGGTCGCCGAAGTCACTGAAGCCCCCAAGGGTGGGTGAGGATGCCGAGGTCGCCGTAACGACCGCAGCAAGCTACCAGGAGGACTTGCGAACGCCCGGGAGGAATCCCGCGTGCGCTTGCTCACGCAGATTCACCGGGCGAGACCGAAGGCACGCAGATGACCGCGTGGGCGGCCGTCCACACTGGCCCCGGTTGCGTACGCGGGTGGCGGCGGCGTCGGGTGGCTGCCTGCGCAATTCCTCCTGCGTGCAGCGGCCCGTTCGGCGTCGGTCGAGGACGGCCGGCGGATGATGTCCTTCAGCTCGGCCCGCAGGGCGGCGTACCGCGCGACGATCTCCCGGCGCTTCTCGTTCTTCGCGATCTTGCTCTTCTTCGCCATCAGACCTCCACTCCTCGGGCACGGATCCGCGCCACGGACACGGATCTGCTGAGACGTCCGCCGTCGGGGCGGCGGTGTCGACGGCCGCCGCGTTACGGGCCTCCGGCAGCGGTGCGAAACGTCTCCGCTCGATCGTCAGTCCCGAGCGTGCCGTCTCCTTGAGCGCCCGGAGCCGGCATCTGCGTAAGGGAGATTTCGAGATATTCGCGGCGCGGCGGAGGTGAAGAGCCGGGGCGCGCAACGTCCGGGGATCGACATGCGTGATGATCCATGCACACCGTCACCACCCCCGGGGGAACCCATGCGCGCCCTGCCCATCGCCGTCACCGTCCTCGCGGCCGCCCTCGCCCTGACCTCCTGCGACGACAGCGGCGGCAGCACCGCCAAGACCGACAAGACCACCAAGAGCTCCTCCACCGACTGCCGGATCGACAAGGTGGGGATCGAGGTGGGCCCCGCCAACGCCGCCCCGGCCGCCGGGGACACCGGCAACGTCCCGGTCACCCTCACCAACCGCGACTCCACGTGCACCCTGAAGGGCTTCCCCGGCCTCGAGGTCCAAGCCGGCGACGATTCCACGCACATCGCCCCGGAGAAGTCCGCGAACCCGGTGAAGCTGACCCTGGCGAAGGGCGACACCGCGACCTTCACCCTCACCTACGTCCGGGGCACGAAGGGCGACGCGAAGACCTTCGACGCGCAGACGCTGAGGATCAGCCTGCCCGGTGCCACCGCCACGCAGGACTTCAAGTGGTCGTACGGACCCGTCGCGGGCAAGAGCGAGGCGGCCGACCTCAACGCCTCCGTGAGCCCGTTCCAGCACGCCGGCGACTGATCACCGCAGTGGCGGCCGCCCCTTGACCTGCGCCCGGTCCGCCGCCGCGGCCCCTTCGTGCCACCCGGCCGCGTCGCTGACCCCGCGCAGCCGGGTGGTCACCGTTTCGGGGAACATCCGGTCCATGTGGTCCGCGACCGTCACGTCGCGGGCCGCCAGCACCGGCAGCAGCTCCCCCTCCGTGGCCGCTTCCTGCCCTTCGGTCGCGGACGCGAGGCGGTCGCCGATCCGGTGCGCGTAGGCGGCGAGGAAAGACTGCCGGAAGGTCTTCGTACGCTTCCGCCCGCCCGCCCGCTGCGCGGCCTCCGCCTTGGTCATCGCCGCCGTGGCCTGCACGAGGAGTGAGGTGTAGAGGAGTTCGACCGCTTCCAGGTCGGGCTCGAAGCCGACGACGGTCGAGAAGGCGAGGGCCTCGTTCCACACGGCCCGGCAGCGGTTCGCCCCGGCCACGGCGTCCAGGAGCACCGCCTTGGCCGTCTCGTACGGCGGCTCGACGCCGATCCGGCAGGCGCCGGGCGCGTCCTTCGCGTGCGTACGCGCCGCGAGCAGCGCCTCGTCGATGCTGTGCCGCGCCATCAGCTCCTGCGCCTTGGCGCTCAGTGCCTCGGCCTCCTCCGGGAACCCGGTCGCCTCGGCCTTGGCCAGCAGGGCGCGGATGCGGGTGAGCATGCGCGTGTCCTGGGGGGCGTGGGAGGCGTGGTGTGCGTCTTGTCGCGGTGCGTCGAGGGGCTCGATCGTGGGGAGGCGGAGCAGCAGCCGGTAGAGCTCCAGTACGGCGGTCGCGTACGAGAAGCGGTCGGCGCGGGAGGTACGGGGTTCGGACGCCAGCTCCGCGAGCTGTGCGGCCCAGCGCGGGCTCCGCGGCTTGCGGTTCTCGCTGAGGATCAGCGCGGACACCAGCTGAACATGTATTTCGTCCAGCTCACGGCGGACGATCCGTACGACATCGGCGGGCTGCCAGCCGCGCCGCCAGGCCGCGGCGACGAACTCCTGGCCGCGCCGCGCCAGTTCGGCGTCGGACGCGGGGTCGGCGGCGAGCAGCGAGGCGCCCGTGTCGAGGGCCGTGTCGGAGTCGGCGTAGAGGGCGGCCTCGAAGGCGCGCTCGACCGTGCCGGGGCTGGGGTTACTGCTGCTCATTCCTCGATCGTGTCACGGGTCGGGGTAGGGCCGGCCCTACCCCCAGGACGCCCCCTGGTGGTCGTGATCGGGCGGCTGCCGGAAGGTTGGCTCGAGGCATGACCGAAACAGCCGTACGTATGCGATCCCTGCGCCGTGATTACGGTGCCGTCGCCGCCCTGGACGGGGTCGATCTGGACATCGCCGCCGGGACCTTCACCGCCGTGATGGGGCCGTCCGGGTCGGGGAAATCGACTCTGTTGCAGTGCGCGGCCGGGCTCGACCGGCCGACCTCCGGGACGGTGGCCGTCGACGGGGTCGAGCTGGGCGGACTGAGCTCGCGCCGGCTGACACTGCTCAGGCGCGAGCGGATCGGGTTCGTGTTCCAGTCCTTCAATCTGCTGCCGTCGCTGACCGCCGCGCAGAACGTCGCCCTGCCGCTGCGGCTGGCCGGGCGGCGGCCCTCACGCGGGGTCGTGCGCGAGGCGCTGACCCGGGTGGGACTCGACGACCGCGCCGGGCACCGGCCGGCGCAGCTGTCGGGCGGGCAGCAGCAGCGCGTCGCTCTCGCGCGGGCGCTGATCACCCGCCCCGCCGTCCTCTTCGGTGACGAACCGACGGGTGCGCTCGACACCGGGTCCGGGCGTGAAGTGCTGTCGCTGTTACGGGAGTTGGTGGACCGGGAAGGGCAGACGACCGTCATGGTCACACACGACCCGGTGGCGGCCTCGTACGCGGACCGGGTGGTGTTCCTCGTCGACGGGCGGGTGAACGGGGAGTTGGCGGAGCCTTGCGCGGCGGGTGTCGTGGGACGGATGGCGGGGCTGGAACGGACGGCGGGAAGGGAACGGACGGCCGTACTGGAACGGGCAGCGGGACGGGAACGGACGGTAGGACCGGAACGGACAGCAGGACGGGAACGGACAGCGGCACCGGAACCGGAACCGACGGCAGCACCGGAACCGACGGCAGGACCGGAACGGACAGCGGCACCGGAACGGGCAGCAGGACCGGGACGGATGAGGCGTGCGTCGTGCTGAGTCTTTCGTCGTTGCGTACGCGCTGGGTGTCCCTTCTCGGCTCCCTCGTCGCCGTCGGGCTCGGGGTCGCCGTGATGACGGCGATGGGACTCGCGCTCTCCGCCGGCCTCGACGCGTCGGGGCGGCCGCCGACGCGGTTCGCCTCCTCGCCCGTCGTGGTGATGGGGCGGGACACCCTCACGGTGGAGGTGCGGCGGGGGCCGGGCACCGCCCTCGTGTCGAAGAAGCTGGCGCATCCACATCCTGTGGACAGTGAACTCATCCGTGGGCTTCGCGAATTGGGGCGGGTGCGGACGGATGGCACGGCTCGGGACGCGGTCGGTGTGGACGCGCCCGTCGTGGCCGTGCGGCGGCTCGTCGGAGATCGGGCGCGGGTGCTCACCGGTGACGACCGTCATCAGTCCGACCCCTCCGCCGCGCGCGACGCCGAGGCGCTGATCGGGGTGGTCTCCCTGCTGGGCACGGCGGGCGGGGTGACGGCCTTCGTCTCCGTTTTCGTGACGGCTTCGACGTTCGCGTTCGGCGTGGCCCTGCGGCGGCGGGAGTTGGGTCTGCTGCGGATGGCCGGGGCGACGCCCGGGCAGGTGCGGCGGCTGTTGCTCGGGGAGGCGCTGGCGGTGGGACTCGTGGCGTCGGCCTCGGGGTGCGTATTGGGGGCGCGTGGTGCGCCCCGGCTCGTGCGGGCGCTGGTGGACGGCGGGGTGGCGCCTTCGTGGTCCGTGCTGCCGGGGTCGGCGGACTGGCCCTGGCAAGTCGCCTTCTGCACAGGGGTGTTGGTGGCTCTGGCGGGCGCTTGGGCTGCCTCCTGGCGGGCGGGGCGGATCGGGCCCGTGGAGGCACTGCGGGAGGCGTCCGTGGACACGGGTGTGATGCCTCGGTCGCGGCGGGTGGTCGGTTTCGGGTTGCTCGCGGTCGCAGTCGGGCTGCTGGCCTGGATGCTGGGAACGGATCCGGCCGCGCTGCTGAAGCGGAAGACGTACGCGACGCAGCCGATGGTCCTGGTCACGGCGGTGGCGGCGCTCGCTCCCGTGCTCGTCCGTCCCCTCGTACGTCCCCTCGTACGTCCCCTCGTACGGCTGCTTCCCCTCGGTCGCCCGTCCGGCGCGACCGGGCTGCTGGTGCGCGAGAACGCGGCCGCGGCGGTGCGGCGTACGGCCGCCGTGGCGGCTCCCGTCCTGGTGACCGTCGCACTGGCGGGCTCGCTGCTGGGGACCGCGGCGACCGTGACCGGGGCGAAGGCGGCGGAGGCACGGGAGCAGACCCGTGCCCGATTCGTCGTCACCGGGGACGACGTGCGGGCGGTAAGGGTTGCTGGGGCCACGGTCTCGGCCACCGCCTCGACCGCGGTCTTCGTACGGGAGGAGGGAACCGCGCTCGTACGGTCCGACGCACGGGCGGTGAGCGACGTGGCGGCGTTCGCGTCGGTGGCGCGGCTACCGGTCGTCGCGGGCGATGTGCGCGATCTCGACGACCGGTCGATCGTCGTGAACGAGGAATGGGAACGGCATGAGGTAGGTGCCTGGGTGCAGGTGTGGCTGGGGGACGGGCGGGCTGCGCGGTTGCGGGTCGTGGCGGTGTTGGCGCGGGGCACGGGGGACAGCGGGGCGTACGTGACCTCCGCGAACGCGGTGGGTGCCGTGGTCGATCGGCTCGATGTGCGGGTGGGGCGCGGGGCGGACCCGGCGGCCGTCGGGGCGGATCTGCGGGCCTCCACCGGCGGCACGGTGAGGTCCGCGTCGGCGTGGCTGGCTGCCACCCACCCGCGCACCGGCCCGCAGACCCGGCTGGGGTTTCTCGTGGTTCTGGGCATCGCCCTTGTCTACGCCGGGATTTCGCTCGCCGCGACGCTGCTGATGGCGACCTCCGCTCGGGGGGCGGAGCTGCGGTCCCTGCGGATGGCGGGGGCCACACGGGGACAGGTGCTGCGGGTGGTCGCCGGGGAGGCGGTGCTGGGGGTCTGCGTGGGAGCGGTGCTCGGAGGCGCGGTGGCCGGGGTGAACCTCGCGGGGGTTGCGGCGGCGCTGGCACGGGTTTCGGCGCCGGTGGGGGTGGATGTGCCGTGGGGGCTGCTCTCGGAGTGTGTGGGGGCGTGCCTGGTGGTGGCGGTCGGGGCGGCGGTGGCCGGGGCGTGGCGGCGGACGTGACGACGGCCGGTGGTTCGCCCGCCGTTCGCGGGGTGGGTTCGCCCGCCGTTCGCGGGGTGGGTTCGCCCACCGTTCGCAGGTGGTCGGGGCCGCCGTTCGCAGGTGGTCGCGGCCGCGTCGGTACATCCGCCCGTATCCGGACGGATCCACCGTGAGGCGTCAGGGAGCGGTTCCTTCCGGATCCGTCCGGATACGGGCATTTGATGTACCGACACGGCACGGCCCCTTCCGTACGTGCGCGAGTGCCGGCCGTGTCGGCTCAGCTACGGCAAACGTGCCGCTGGGGCGGCACAGCGGCACCCTCGCGGCGTCGGGTTCGCGCTCCCCCCGACGACAGCCCCGGCGCCAGGGCCTTCTCAGTGCGTGAAATTCGGTCGCCCCGGCGGACCGGCGGTGTCGAGCATGGGGCCATGGTCGACACATCTCTGTACGCGGCGTTTCTTGTCGCCGGCCTCGCGCTCTGCGTCACGCCGGGGCCGGACATGATGTTCATCGTGGCGATGGGAGGGCGGGGAGGGCCCACTACCGGGGTACTGGCCGCGCTCGGTGTGGCGTTCGCGATGCTGGTGCACGCGGTGGCCGCGATGCTGGGGCTTTCGGCGCTGTTCACGACGTTGCCGACGCTCTATCACGTGCTGCGATGGATGGGCGCCGCCTATCTGCTGTACCTAGCGGTGAAGGCGTTCCGGGAGCGCGCGGTGAGTGTCGAGGCGAGTGGGGATGTCGGACCGGGGCGGTGGCGGGCCTTCTGGCAGGGTGCCGTCACCAATCTGCTCAACCCGAAGGTGATCCTCTTCAACGTCGCCTTCCTGCCGCAGTTCGTGAACCCCGAACTGGGGCACGTGGCCGGGCAGTTCATGGTCCTGGGGGCCACCATGGTGGTCATGGGGTTCGCCGTCGACGGCTCGATCGGACTGCTCTCCGGGCGGCTGTCCGCTCTGTTGCGGAGCAGTCGGCGAGTGTCGCGGGGGCTCAACATCTTCAGCGGGACCGTGTTCGCGGGGTTGGCCGTGCGGCTGGCGGCCTCGCCGAAGTAGCCGATACGGCCCAAGGCTGAGTCGAGGAGGGGTGAGTCACTGAGGGGTGGGGGTGAGTCGCCGCGGAGGGGTGCGCTTCGGTCGCCCCAGGTGTCAACTTCGGGTTGACACTGCGGGAGTGTCAACCTACGGTTGACACATGACTTCGAAACCTCTCGGCACTGCACCCGTACGTCTCGACGACCTCATCGAGGCCATCAAGAAGGTTCACACCGACGCACTGGACCAGCTTCAGGACGCGGTGATCGCCGCGGATCACCTGGGTGACGTGGCCGACCATCTGATCGGGCACTTCGTGGACCAGGCCCGGCGTTCCGGCGCGTCCTGGACGGACATCGGCAAGAGCATGGGGGTCACCCGGCAGGCCGCCCAGAAGCGTTTCGTCCCGAAGGCGGAGTCGGATCTCGATCCGAACCAGGGCTTCGGGCGCTACACCCCGCGTGCCCGGAAGGTGGTCATGGTCGCGCACAACGAGGCCAAGGCCGCGGGAAACGCGGAGGGACTGCCCGAGCACCTCGTCCTCGGGCTTCTCGCCGAGCCCGAGGGGCTCGGCGCCCAGGCGATCACGGCCCAGGGCGTGTCCCTCGACGCGGTGCGCGGGGCGGCGAAGGCGGCGCTCCCGCCGGCCGTCGACGAGGTCCCCGAACTCGTCCCCTACGGGGCCGCCGCCAAGAAGGCTCTCGAACTCACCTTCCGCGAGGCCCTGCGCCTCGGCCACAACTACGTCGGCACCGAGCACATCCTGCTGGCCCTCCTGGAGTACGAGAACGGCGAGGGCGTTCTCAGCGGGGAGGGCGTCGACAAGGCGACGACCGAGGGGCACATCGCGCGCATGCTCGAGGAGGTCGTGACCGGTCGGGGGGAGACGAGCGCGGGCTGAGCGATTCGGCAGTCGGGGCCCGTGCGCGGGGCGGCGCCATTGTCAGACCTCCCTGCGAGACTCGGAATCATGACCGAGCGCTGGGCTCTCGCGCCGGCCGAGGACGGTGGCGCGGAGGTCGCCGTCCTCGGCCCCGACGGGCTGCCCGCGGGGCCGGTCCGCCGGGAGGCGGATCTGGCGGAGGCGGTGCGGTCGAGACCGGAAGTGGGCCGGTGGGTCTGGCGGTCCACCGCGGACGTATATCCGCGCCTGCTCGCCGCGGGGGTGCGAGTCGAGCGGTGTTACGACATGGAGGCCGCCGAGACACTGCTGCTCGGGCACGAGGGACGGCTCGGTGAGCCCCGGTCGGCGGCCGCCGCGCTGGCAAGGCTGCGCGGCGGGCCCGTACCGACCGATCCACCGCAGCGGTCCGCCGAGCCCGGTTCACAGTCCTCGCTCTTCGAGCCGCGCCCGGTCCACGTGCCGTTGGACGATCTCCTGGAGGTGTACGCGGACCAGCAGCGGCGGCATGACGCGGCCACGCATCCGGAGCGGATGCGGCTGCTGACGGCCGCCGAATCGGCCGGGATGCTGGTCGCCGCCGAGATGAACGAGGCGGGGCTGCCATGGCGCGCGGACGTCCACCGCGAGGTGCTGCACGAGCTGCTCGGGGAGCGGTACGCGGGAGGGGGTGAACCCCGTCGGCTCGCCGAGCTGGCGGAGGAGGTGTCCACCGCCTTCGGGAGACGGGTCAGACCTGATTTGCCCGCCGACGTGGTCAAGGCCTTCGCTCAGGCCGGAATCAAGATCAAGTCCACGCGGCGGTGGGAGATCGAGTCGATCGACCATCCTGCCGTGAAGCCGCTGATCGAGTACAAGAAGCTGTACCGGATCTGGGTCGCCCATGGGTGGTCCTGGCTCCAGGACTGGGTGCGCGAAGGCCGGTTCCGGCCCGAGTACCTGCCGGGCGGGACCGTCACCGGGCGGTGGGTGACCAATGGCGGGGGCGCTCTGCAGATCCCCAAGGTCATCCGGCGGGCCGTCGTCGCCGATCCCGGCTGGCGGCTCGTCGTCGCCGACGCCGATCAGATGGAGCCGCGTGTGCTGGCCGCGATCTCGCGCGACCCCGGTCTGATGGAGGTCGCGCGGCGGGAGACCGATTTGTATCAGGCTGTCTCGGACCGGGCGTTCGCCGGTGACCGGGCGCAGGCCAAGCTCGCTGTGCTGGGGGCCGTGTACGGGCAGACGTCGGGTGACGGGCTGAAGAACCTCGCCCTGCTGCGCCGCCGCTTCCCCAGGGCCGTGGCGTACGTGGACGACGCGGCGCGGGCGGGAGAGGAAGGGCGGCTCGTGCGGACCTGGCTGGGGCGGACCTCTCCCCCGGCGGCGGGCTCGTCGGACGGGAGTGGCGACGAGGCGGGGATCCCACAGGACGATCCCGTGGAGAGCGGCCTTGAGCAGGGGTGGGTTCCGGGGTACGCCTCCTCCAACTCCCGTGCCCGCGGCCGGTTCGCCCGCAACTTCGTCGTCCAGGGCAGCGCCGCCGACTGGGCCCTGCTGGTGCTCGCCGCGCTCCGGCGCACCTGCGCCGGCCTCTCGGCCGAGCTGGTCTTCTTCCAGCACGACGAGGTGATCGTGCACTGCCCTGCCGAGGAGGCCGACACCGTGGTGACCGCGATCCGCGAGGCGGCCGACCTCGCCGGGCGCCTCACCTTCGGGGAGACACCGGTCCGCTTTCCGTTCACCACGGCGGTGGTGGAGTGCTACGCGGACGCCAAGTGACGCCACGTCCGGGTCGGTTGCTACGCCCGCTCCGGCTTTTCCGCCAGGAGTGTGCGCAGCTCCCCGACCACCGGGCTGTCCGTCTCCGCCAGTGCCTCAAGGGCCGACTCCCACTGCTCGTACGCTCCTTCGACATCCCCCCGGCTCCGTAGCAGCAGGCCCCGCTGATGGCGGGCGAGCCCTCCGGTGTACCGGTCGGCGCGGCGGTCGGCGCGGCACAGGAGCAGATCGCACTCGCGCGCGGCCCGCTCACCGTGCCCCACCCCGCGCAGGGCGCGCACCAGTCCGAGCCGGGTCTGCGACTCGCCGTGCCAGTCACCGTGGCTGCCGAGGATGCGCAGGCTCTCCTCGAAGTGCGGTACGGCGGCGGCCGGTTCGCCGAGGGTGAGATGGGCATAGCCGATGTTGCAGTGCGCGGAGTGGCGGATGATGACGTCCTGGATCGTGTCGCCGATCGCGAGGCTGCGCTTGTGGTGGTCGATGGCGGCCCGGGGGTCCGAGTGCTCGTACAGGTTGCCGAGGTGGCTGTAGGTGATGGCCTCCATGTGCGGGTCGCCCAACTCCCGTGAGAACTCCAAGCTCTGCAGCAGTGCCTCGCTGGATTCGGCGTAGCGGCCGAGTCCTTCGAGGAGCATGCCGCGGTTGTTCAGGCCCCGCCGCACCCAGGACAGGACGCCGAGCCTGCGCCAGATCGCCAGCGCCTCGTCGTTGAGCACCAGGGCGTCGCTCGCGCGGCCCGTCATGAAGTGCAGGCCCGCCAGGTCCCCGAGCGCGTACGCCTCGGCGGCCTCGTCCCTGAGCCGCCGCGCCGCGCCGAGCGCGGCCCGCTGGAGGATCTCCAGCTCGGCCACGCGGCCACTGCGTTGGACGTACGGGTTGAGCAGGCGGACCAGGACGGGGATGTACGGGGAGCTCTCCGCGTGGCGCTCCACCAGCGCCACCAGGTTCTCCAGCTCCAGATCGCCCCAGGCGAAGGCGTCCTTCGCGGAGCGGAAGGGCGGGGTGGCCGCGACGTCCGCGGTGTGCGGGGGCGGCTGCGAGGCGGTCGGGCGGCTGCGGTCCTCGCGGTCCAGCCCGGGTTCGAGGATCGCCTCCAGGGAGCGGGCGGCGACACCGGCATACCAGCGCAGAGCGCGTTCGGCGACGGCCGCGT
Source organism: Streptomyces sp. NPDC050564 (assembly GCF_044457265.1). Lineage (NCBI taxonomy): Bacteria > Bacillati > Actinomycetota > Actinomycetes > Kitasatosporales > Streptomycetaceae > Streptomyces > Streptomyces sp. NPDC050564. Next base: position 104,735 of record NZ_JBITGS010000002.1, read on the forward strand.
CGTGGCCGGCGGCGAGCGCCGCGCCCTGGCCGCCGGGGTCGACTGCGCCGCTGACGGCGGGGGCGGGGGCGCCCGTGCCGGCGGGGGCGGAAGTGCCCATACCGACGGGGGCGGGGCTACCTGCGCCGGCGGGAGCGGACGTACCCGTGCCGACGGGGGCGGGGCTGCCCGTGCCGACGGGAGCGGAAGTACCCATAACGACGGGGGCGGGGCTGCCCGTGCCGACGGGGGCGGGGCTACCTGCGCCGCCGGGGGCAGGGCTACCCGTACCAGCAGGAGCGGACGTACCCGTGTCCGCGGGTGCGGGACTACCCGTACCGGCAAGAGCGGACGTGTCTGCGCCACCAGGGGCAGGGCTGCCCGTACCGGCAGGAGCGGACGTACCCATATCGACGGGAGCGCGGCTGCCCGTGCCCACGGGAGCGGAGCTACCTGCGCCGTCGGAGGCGGGACCACCCGTACCGGCAGGAGCGGACGTGCCCATACCGACGGGAGCGGGGCTACCCGTATCAGCAGGAGCGGACGTGTCTGGGCCGCCAGGGGCAGGACTACCCGCGCCGCCGGGAGCAGGGCTACCCGTACCGGCAAGAGCGGACGTGCCCGTGCCGACGGGAGCGGACGTGCCGGTGCCCGCGGGAGCGGGGCTGTCCGCGGCATGTGAAGGCACGGCGCCCACGCCAGATGGGTTTTCGCCCTCTCCGCCGCTACCCGTCCCGTCCCTGGGGAGCTCCGCCCCCCAAGTCCCCCGTATCGCGCTGCCGCGCTCGTCCTCGAACTCCGGACGGGCTGAAGTAGCCCCCGCGATCTCGCGGGCGAAGTCCCGCACGAGGTCGTGGGGTGCGTAGCGGCCGTACGCCGTTTCCTCCAGGAGGGCGACGTCGACGAGGCGGTCGAGGGCGGCCTCGGCGCGGCGTTCGGCGATGCCCAGGAGGCGGGCGAGGAGGGGCGCCCCGTACGCGGGGAGGTCGAGCGCGCCGATGCGGCACAGGGCGAGCGCCGCGTCCCGGTCGGCCTCGCGCTCCGAGGCGCGCAACGCGTCGTGGGCGACGGCGAGAGAGCGGCGGACACTCAGGTCGTCGTACTCCAGGTGATGCAACCGCCCTTCCGTGGCGGCCAGTTGACCGGCGAGCATGTCCGGCGTGAGCGCATGGCGCGCAGCGAGGCGGGCCGCGACGACGCGGAGCGCGAGTGGCAGCCGGCCGGTGAGTTCGACGAGGGGGTGCCCGCCGTCGAGACCGTTGCGGCGGCCGGAGACCGCGCGGAGCAGCGCCGCGCTGTCCTCGTCCGACAGCGGCGCGAGCGGGAAGCGGTGCGCGCCGTCCAGGGCGGTGAGCGGCGAACGGCTCGTCACGATCACCGCGCAGCCCGCGCCGGCGGGCAGCAGCGGCCGTACCTGCGCGGCATGCGCGGCGTCGTCGAGGACCATCAGGGTGCGGGTGGGCGCGAGTATCGACCGCAGCAACGCGGCTGCCGCGTCCCGGTGTTCGGGGATCCGGCGCGGTTCGGCGCCGAGGTCGCGGAGCAGCGCGGCGAGCGCCTGGCCGGAGCTGAGCGGGGTCATGCCGGGGGTGGCGCCGTGCAGGTTGACGTACAGCTGACCGTCGGGGAAACGTTCCCGCAGTCCGTGTGCCACGTGCAGCGCGAGCGCGCTCTTGCCGACGCCGGCCATGCCGCTGATCACGGCGACACACGGCATACCGTCGGCCGCCACCACGCCGGGTCCGCCGATCCGGCGCTCCGGGTCCAGCGCCAGGCGCAGCTTCTGGCGCAGGTCGTCACGTCCGGTGAAGTACGCGGGCGGGGGAGGTAGTTGGGCGGGCCGCAGCGGGCCGGGATCGGACGGGACGGCCGCGGCCTCCCGTTCTGCTCGCCCTGCGTCGTCGGCGACGTCCGCCGCCCTCTCCGTGCCGTCCCGCTCACGCAGGATCTCCAGATGCGCCTCACGCACCGCCGGGCCGGGCTCGATCCCGAGCTCCTCCACCAGGCGGGTCCGCAGGTCACGGTGGACGGCGAGGGCCTCGGCCTGGCGCCCTGTGCGGTGCAGTACGAGCATCAGAAGCCGGTGGAAGGCCTCGCGGAGGGGGTGTTCGGCGGTGAGTGCGGCCAACTCGGGGGCGAGCCGGTCGAGTCGGTCGGGCGTGCGGGTCGAGCGGCCTCCTGGAAGCTCGGATACGTTCCCGCGTCGTTCGGTGGGTGCGTCCGGTGTGCCGGACGAGGGTCCTCGACGGAGGTCTCCCCCGTTCGAGCCGAGCCCAGCACGTGAGGGAGGGACTACTCCTTCGGCCTCCGGCCGGTCCGGCGAAGAGGGTCCCCCCGTCCGAGCGGAGCGCGGCGAGTTCGAGCGTGGGGGCGTGTGCCGGGCGGTGCGGGGGCATGCCTGAGCTTCCGCGAGGTCGCTCAGACGCAGCTCGGCCTCGTAGCGCCACTCCAGGACCAGCAGGCGGGCCTCCTCCAGACGCTGGACGAAGGCGTGTCCGCCGATCTCGGGCGGCAGGCCGCTCAGCGGGGTGCCGCGCCACAGTGCGAGCGCGGACATGGATTCGCTCAGCGCCCGCTCCCAGGCGCGCTCGGCGTGGGCGGTACGGGCAGCGGTGGCGTGCTGTTCGAAGACACGGACGTCCAACTCGCCCTCGCCGACCCGCAGAACGTATCCCGGGGGAACCGCGCGCAGCCGCTCGTGATCGTCGAGGAGGCGCCGCAGCCGCGTCACATGGTTCTGCAGCGAGGCGTGGGCGGAGGCGGGCGGCGCCCCGCCCCACAGCGCGTCCTTGAGCACGTCGACCGAGACGACCCGGCCCGGTTCCAGGAGCAGCGCCGCCAGCAGGGCACGCATCTTGCCGCCGCCGATCGATCTGAACTCGCCGTCGGCGTCGTACAGGACCGGCGGCCCCAGCAGTCCGAACCGCAGCTCGTTCCGCATCACGCCGCCCACTGCCTTCCCGCGCGGCCGCTCCGGCCGCGCCACGGCGACTTCTCGCCTTCTTCCGGCGACTTCCCGCCGACCGACTCACGGCTCCCGTTCGAACCGTTGGCCTCATGTTAGCGATCCGTTGGCGTGGCCTGATGTGATCACTTCATCGGATCTGGTCCCGACGGTGCGCGCGTACTACGCGTAACTCGGGGGAGTGTCGCCGCCGTGGCCGGATCCGGGGACGCGAGAGGTCCCGGTCGTCGGAGGTGAACGACCGGGGCCTCCGTCTGTCCTGGGAGACGGACCGCCGTCAGATGACCGGCGGGCGTCCGAGCCGGGTGAGCCGCCACACCGTGCGCCAGCGCATCGGCCGCCGCTCTCCGCCGGACTCCCGCAGCCCTTCCGCGAACCCGCCGAACCAGGCCTTCAGCCCGCCGACGGACCGCGTCCGTACGAGTGTGGCCAGGATCCAGATGCCCAGGTGCACGGGGATCAGCGGGAGGGGAAGCCGCCGGCGGGTGAGCCAGACCCTGTTGCGGGCGGTCACCCGGTAATAGATGGCGTGCCGCGCGGGCGAGGTCTTCGGGTGCTGGAGCAGCAGCTCGGGCTCGTACCGCACGGTCCACCCGGCGTCGATGGCACGCCAGGCCAGGTCGGTCTCCTCGTGCGCGAAGAAGAACTCGGCGGGCCAGTCGCCGATCTCGGCGAGCATGGGCAGGGAGAGGGCGTGGCCGCCTCCGAGGAAGCCGGTGACCGGCCCTCCCCGCATCGGGTCCTTGGCCCCGATGCGGGGCACGTGCCGACGCTGTGTCTCCCCGTTCTCGTCGGCGATGCGGAAGCCGACGATGCCGAGCCGCGGATCGGCGGCGTACAGGTCCCGTACCTTCCGCAGGACGTCCCCGTCGACGAGCAGCCCGTCGTCGTCGAGTTCCACGACGACGTCGACGTCCCCCAGCTCGCTCAGACGCTGGAGCGCGACATTGCGCCCGCCGGGGCACCCGAGGTTCTCCTCGACCTCGATGGTGGTCACTTCCCCGGGCAGCCCGAGGCGTTCGGCGAACTCGGGCAGCGGAGCGCCGTTGCCCACGATCACGATCCGTGCGGGCGCGACATCCTGCTTGGCCACGGAGGTGAGCAGCGCGTCGACCTCGGCCGGCCGGTTCCCCATGGTCACCACGGCAACGGCAACCCGCGGCCCCTCCTCCGCCTGTGACACGACATCCACCTCATCCCGGCCGACAACTGTGCCGCGATGCTAGCCGTTCACCGTAAGTCCCCCTCGGGTACGCCCCGATGTACGTCCACATGTACGTCCGGGGCTTCCCCCTGGAGTGCGCCCGTTCTCCGTACACCGATTTCACGTACGTCGGTTTCCCGGATGCCGGTTCTCCCTGCGCCGTACGAACTTCAGGCCCGACCAGTCGTCGCCCAGCGCCGCCACCTTCACATCCACGACCCCGAGCGGCAGGAAGATCTCCCGCAGATCGTTCTCGGTGATGTCGCTGTCGTGGCCCGCCGCGCGCCGGGGCCAGGCGATCCAGAGCATCGCCTCGTCGGACAGGTCCTGGACCAGCCCGGCCGCCTGTGCCGCCGGCTCCGCGCGGGCCCGGAAGAAGGCGACCGTGACGTCCGCCCCCTTCGGGCCACCGACAGAGACCGCGCAGTCCTCGGGCAGCCCGGGGATGTCCCAGCCCTTCGGCCCGTGCGTCAGCCGCACCCGCTGCCCTGCCTTGATACCGATCTTCTTGGCGAGCGGTGTACCGGAGTACCCGCCCCTCGCCGCGCCGGAGACACCCATGTCCGAAGGATGACACCGCCCGCCTGGGAATGCGTCAGGCCGCGTACGCACCCCTGACCTCGAACCGCTCGGCGGACGGCGGACCGGCCAGCCAGTCCTTCAGGCCCGCCTGGAACTCCCGGAACTCCGCGATCGCCGGCAACGGATTCTCGATGCCGTCCGCGAGCTCCAGCAACGCGACATAGGTGACCCCGTCGGGAAGGCGGTACGAGGTGTAGCGCACGCCCTCGGGCCGGGCGCTGTCGATGGCGGTGAACATCTTCTTCAGAGCCGCTTCGAGCTCTCCGACGAACTCGGGCTTCACCGCGGAACGCACCATCAGAACAGTCATGTCGTCATCTCCCTCTCACCGGGCCACGTGGTGCGGCGCCGTCATCTCCCTGACGCGCGGGAGAGGGGATGTGTGACAGGAATCAGTGGGCGACCGGCGGCACGATGCAGGCGGTCTCCGGATAGGGGCCGTTGACCTCGACCCACACGCTGTCCTCGCTCACCGCGCCGGAGATGCAGGCGGTCTTGCCGACCCAGATCCCGTAGAAGGTGCCCGGCACCTTCTCCGAGTGGTCCACGTTCCAGCGCGACCACGGGTCCTGGACGCGCAGGTCCGCGGCTCGGAAGCCGAGGCCGGCGAGTGCGGGACGTACGTCCTTGGGGCTGATGCGCCCTTGCTTCCGCAGTTTCTCCAGTACGGGCTTGATCTTCTCGGCCTGCTCCTTCGCGGCCGACTCGTCGGCGGGAGTCATGTCCGCCGGCAGCCGGCCGATGTTGTTCTCGGCGTTGTGCGGCGCGCTGTCGCCCTTGTCCGGCTCCGCGTGCGGGCTCGCGGGCGACGAGGAGGAGCCGGCGGACGAGGTGGGGGCCACGGCCGGTGCCGCGGCCGGCCGCTGAGTTCCGCACGCGGCGAGACATGCGGCGGCGGTCACGGCGGTCGCGGACAGGAGCACGGCGCGGCCGGCGCTCGTACGGCTCGTACGGCTCTCGCGAGAAGGCATGACGCCAGGTTGGCAGAGGGGTCGGCCGGGGCGCCTGAGTACGCACACTCATCTCCGCCGGAAAGAGCCGGGAAAGAGCCCCGGAAGAGCCCGGAAAGTGCGCCGCAAGAAGCCGCGAAGAGCTCTCGAAGAGCCCCAACACACCTTGTTCATAGGGGAGTTGGAGGGGATGGCCAGAAGAGCGCCCGGTGCCACGCTGCTCCCGCCTCCCCGCAGGAGTGGCACAGGGACAGCACAGGGGCGGCAGAGGACTACGGGGAGGAGCAACGACCATGCGCAAGCCGAGAAGGACCCTCGCGGCCGCGGCGGTGACGGCGCTGGCGGCGGCCGGTGCCGTCGTCGGGACGGCGGGCCCGTCGAGCGCCGGTTCGGGGATGAACCTGGAGATGTTCCAGAAGGTCCAGTTCGGGATGAGCCGCCAGCAGGTTCTGGACATCGTCGGCCCGGGCGTGTGCGACCCCGACGAGTTCGGTGGAACGGGGCTGTACTGCCGGGCGTACAGCGACGACTACCCCCCTTACGCGAACTTCGGCTTCAACGCCGACGACCGGCTGAACTCCAAGTCGCAGGAAAAGCTGCTGAATCCCACCGACCCGCAGCTCACGCTCGCGAACTACAACAAGGTCGGCACCGGTATGACCGTGGACCAGGTCATGGGGATCCTCGGCCGAGGCAGCTGCGTGGTGTGGGGCGAGTCGTATCCCGCGTACCCCTCGAAGGCCGGCTGGGAGATCGACTTCCAGTGCCGGGCGGCGACGGGCGCCGGCTGGGCCCACGTCTGGTTCACGGACGACGTCCTGCGCGGCAAGTCCAAGAACAGCAGTCTGAACTGACCCGGCTCACCCGGCGGTTGAGGTCGTCGCGATCTCCCGCTCCCCACATCTCCGCCCCCTGAGGGCTTGCCTGCTCTGTCTGTTGGCGCCGGTCCGGTCCCTGGGTGCGGTGCACGCCCTGATCTGGGCGTGAATCCCGGAAGAGAGACAGGAAGTTGAGACGCAGCATAGTGAGATATGCGCGTGTCCCGGTCGCCACGGCCGTCGCGATAGCGGTGGCCAGTGGGGTCGGTACGACGCAGGCCCACGCGGACGCGGTGCCGCCCGGAGCGGCCGACGGATGGTCCCCGACGTCGAAGTCCGCGAGCGGGACGGGCAAGGGGTCGCGGGACGACACCCGTCCCAGCGCGGTTCCCGCGAAGAAGCGCGCCGAACTGCTCGGCAAGAGCTACAAGTCGTCCTCGGACCGGGCGTTCACGACGTCGGGTGACGGCACGGGTTTCCATGTGATGGTGGCCGACGAGAAGAGCGGCTACGCGTGGAAGACCGCCGCCTCGCTGTCCGAGCCGGGGTTCGAGACGGACACCTGGATCGGCAACGCCTGTGTGACCAAGTCCGGCCGGTACGCCGCCGTGGCGTACGCGCCGCGCACCTTCACCAACAAGCCCGAGCTGATGAGCCGCGGTGCCTTCACCGCGATCGTCGACCTGCACAGCGGAGCCGTGCGCAAGCTGCCGTTCCAGGCCACGCTGGGCTACTTCTCACCGGGCTGCGGCACGGGTGACGACGCCGTGTTCTCGCAGTTCACCGACGAGAACACCGCCAAGACCAACGAGACCCGGCTGGTCACGGTCGCCGCCGCCTCGGGGAAGTCCGCCAGGACGAAGGTGGCCGGCCAGGTCACCTCGGCGGTCCCGGTGAACGGCGGGATCGTCGCCGCACGGGGCAACCGGGTCGTAAGGATCGACGGCTCGACGGTGAAGACGGTGGCCCGCACCCACGCCGTACCGTTCCAGCTGCAGCCGGACGCCGACGGCGGTGTCACCTTCATCGACCGGCTGCCCGGCGGCAGGAAGAAGTCGTCGGCCGACGACCGGGCCGCCGTCTCCCGTGTCACCGCGGGGGCGCTGCGGGCGGCGAACGGCAGGGCGAGGGCCGCCGAGCTCGCGCAGGGTTCGCTGACCGGGTTCGACCTCGCGCGCACCCCAGCGGGCACCGTGTACGTCACCGGCAAGGCCCGCACCCACGGGTCGCTGCCGGGTGTCGTCCGCAACCCGGGCGGCATCGACAAGGACGCCCGCGTCTCCAGCCGTGGCGGCGCCGCGGTGACCACCGCGTGGGCGGACGGCAAGGACTCCCGGATCTCGCAGCAGGACTCCTTCTCGGCGCGCGGCGCGCGGATCACCCTCAAGGCTCTGGACACCGGGAAGACGACTGTCCTGGACGCCGCCCCGGGCAACCGGATCGGCAGCGCGAGCGCCCAGCGCGCCGCGACCGCGATGAGCCCGGTGCTGGGCACACCCGCAAAGTCCGGCAAGGCCACCCCGATGGCGTCGCCGGTCGACGACGACCGCACCTGTTCGGTCCCGCGCAACGACCCCAAGAAGCAGGCGTTCCAGCCGACTCCGCGGCAGATCGAGTGGGCCGTGGACCAGGCGGTCGTCGGCACCCTCAACAAGGGCGCCACGCGCGGGGCGAACTGGAAGAACACGGGGATGAGCGCGTACGCGCCGCAGAGCCTGTTCCCGCTCCAGTCGCTCAGCGGCGGCAGCGGCGCCGACTGGCACATCCCGGCTCAGGTGATGTTGGGTGTCACCGCGCAGGAGTCGAACATGTGGCAGGCGACCCGCTACGCCGTGCCGGGCGTCACCGCGAACCCGTTGATCGGCAACTTCTACGGCGTCAAGTACTCCTCCGACGGCTCGCAGACCGACCCGTGGGCCATCGACTGGTCCAAGTCGGACTGCGGTTACGGCGTCACCCAGGTCACCGACGGCATGCGGCTGCCCGGCAAGGGCCAGCCGACGAAGACGGTGCAGCAGCAGGAGGCCGTCGCGCTCGACTACGCGGCGAACATCGCGGCCGGCGTGAACATCCTGGTCGAGAAGTGGAACCAGACCCGGGCCGACGGGATCGTCATCAACGACGGCAGCCCGAAGTACATCGAGAACTGGTTCGCCGCCCTGTGGTCGTACAACACGGGCTACCACCTGAAGGCGGACGCGGGCAGCAACTCCGGCAAGTGGGGCCTCGGCTGGACCAACAACCCGGCGAACCCGCTGTGGAAGGAGAACCGTACGCCGTTCCTGGAGGATGCGGCCGGCGCCGACGACTACAGCCACGCCGCGCACCCGCAGGACTGGCCGTACGAGGAGAAGGTCATCGGCTGGGCGGCCCGCCCGATCTCGGCGATGTTCAAGCCCGGTGACTTCCAGCCCGGTTACCGCGCCGCGTGGTGGAACTCCAACGCCTACCGCACGGCGGCCAAGCCTCCGATCGGCCTGTTCTGCGACAGCAGCAACAACTGCGACCCGTCGAAGATCAGCACGGGCGCGACCAACGACACCGGCGGCGGCCCCTGCCTGCTGCCCGGTGACCCCAACACCTCGGACCCGCTGTACCTGAAGTGCTGGTTCACCAAGGCCGCGACCTGGAAGAACTGCACGTCCAGCGCCCAGTGCGGCAACCCGATCCACCGCTTCGACGACACCTATCCCGAGCAGCCGGACGCCAACTCGTATCCGCCGGAGTGCTCGGCCAACCTGCCGTCCGGTACGTACATCGTCGAGGACCTCGCCAACGGCATCGTCCCGGCCGGATCCGATACGAGATCGTGCGGCACGGTGTCGTCCGCGGGTTCGTTCAACCTCGACTTCGGGAGCCCCTCGGCCCGGATCGACCTGCACCAGATCGGCGCCGCGTACGGCAACCACTTCTGGTTCTCGCACACCAACAAGAGCGGGACGAGCGACGCGAGCAGGCTGCAGACCACCGGCACCTGGACGCTGAACAAATCCGACCGCGGCTGGATGCGGGTCTGGGTGCACCTGCCCGACCACGGCGCGCACACCCGTCAGGCCATGTACAAGGTGGGCGGCACCAACTCCCTCAGCCCCAACCGCGCGCTGCCGCAGCGGGTGATGGAGAACAAGTGGGTGCCGATCGGCGTCTTCAACTTCACCGGAACGCCCACGGTGTCCCTGTCGAACGTGACGGAGGACGGCAAGGGCACCGAGGACGTCGCCTGGGACTCGGTCGGCTTCCAGCCGATGAGCGCCAAGCCCAAGAACCAGATCGTCGCGATGGGCGACTCGTACTCCTCGGGTGAGGGCGCCTCGGAGAACGGCGGCGCGGACTACTACCCGGAGTCCGACTACTACGACAAGCAGCAGCCCGACACCGAGGACAAGTGCCACCGCTCGAAGTACGCCTGGTCGCGTCAGGCCACGCTGCCCGGCTACTCGAAGTCGATCGGGGCGATGGCCGACGACCGCGACTCCGACATGGACTACCACTTCATCGCCTGCTCCGGCGCCCGCCACTACAACATCCTTCACGAGGGCCAGAGCAGTGAGCTGCCACAGATCCAGCAGGGCTACCTCGACCAGAACACCACGCTGGTCACCCTGTCCATCGGCGGCAACGACGCCCGGTTCGCCGACATCATCCAGGAGTGCATCACGGCCCTGACCGTGTGCAACGACAACTCCATCGACGCCGTCGACCCGGACACCGGCAAGAAGATCGACGGACAGTCGACCGGGTCCCTGGAGGAATGGGCACCGAAGTGGCTGCACGAGCAGATCAGGCCACGGCTGGCGAGCATGCTCTACTCGCTCCACCAGAAGGCGCCCAACGCCAAGATCGTCCTCATGGGCTACCCGAAGCTCCTGGAGGGCAACGGGCAGTGCGTCATCGGCATCGGCACCGAGGAGGCACCGTGGCTGAACGGCATGGCCGACACGCTGGCCACCGAGATGCAGGGCGCGGTCAACGACGCCAACAGCCAGCACAGCGCGAACGCGGTCTTCTCCGACCCGCGTGACGAGTTCGCCGGCAAGGCGATCTGCGGTGACCCGGAGGACGTGCACGGCATCGTCCTGTCCGGCCACTCGCAGGCGGACAACCGGGACTGGAACTGGCTGCCGGGCAATGTGGCGCCGTCCATGAAGTCCTTCCACCCGAAGATCGCGGGTGCACGGCTGTACGCCGACAGCCTGCAGCACTCGCTGTAGGCGGGATCCGCAGAGGGGCGGGGGCCTGGGTACTCGTACTCAGGCCCCCGTCGCCGTGCCATGGAAGGCTGAGGGCATGACGAACCGCAGGGCCGTCCGCTGGGTGAAGGGCGCCGCCGTGTCGGCGGTGTCCGCCGTCGTCTGCTACTGGATCTGGTCGTCCCTGCGGGAGTGGGCGCAGGGCGTCGGCGATGCCGATCCGGACGCGATGTTCGCCGGGTCGTTGGAGTCGCTCCTCGCCGGGATCGCCGGAGTGGCGTCGATGCCCGTTCTGCTGTGGGCGGGAATGCGCGTCCTGCGCGAGCGGGGCACCCACCTGCTGGTGCTGCTCGGCGCGTTGGCGTGGATCCTCATCGGGGGCCATGTGGTCGAGAACGCCGTCGGTACGGGCGCCACCGTGGGGTTCCTGGCGCTGTTCGCGGTCATCGGCGGACTGCTGGCCGCGGTCCAGCCACCGAGCCGGTAGGCGGCCGGCGGCGTTCCTATGCGCCTCGCCGACCGCCTATGCGTGTGACCACCCGTTTCATGGCTTCGCCGGGGCCGACGCGTTGAACTGGTCCGCAACGCCAGTCGACTGCAACGCCACCGACGTGATCGGCGGCGGACCATGGAGGCGGTCCCATGACAACACCCCTGGCCGACTACGCGAAGTTCGCCGGCAGGCGCATCGCGATCGTCGAGCACATGCAGAATCACCCGTTCGTCCTGGGCCTGCACCAGGCCCGCGAGCACGGTCTCGAGGTGTGGCTGCTCACCGGTGACCGGGCCTGGTACACCCACGGCCACGACTGGGACTCCCACCCGCTCGCCGCGGCCGTCGACCGTGTGATCGACGTCGACACCACCGACCTCGAAGCGGTGCTGTCCGTGGTGACCGACGACCACGGCACTCCCCTGGTGGACGGACTGACGTCGTTCTCCGACTACCACACGGTGCTCGCCGCGCAGGCGGCCCGGCGCCTCGGTCTGCCGGGTCCCGATCCCGCGGCCGTGGAGACCGCCAACGTCAAGGACCGGCTGCGCGTCGCGCTCGGCGACGTACCGTTCAACATCCCCCACATGCTCGTCGGCAGCCGCGAACAGCTCGACGAGGCGGCGCGGCGGCTCGGCTTCCCGATGATCGCCAAACCGCCCGCGGAGGCGATCAGTTACGGAGTCCGCCGCGTCGACGACATGGACCAGCTCGTCGAGGCGTGGCAGGAGCTGTCCGGGATACGGCACAGCCTGCGCGGCCAGCCGCGTTCGGGCGACGTGCTCCTGGAGACGTACGTCGAGGGTGTCGAAGTCAGCGTCGAGACGATGACGGTGGACGGCCACACGCACGTCTTCGGCGTCACCTCGAAGGACCTGTTCGGCGACCCGGCCTACATCGAGTGCGGGCACACCTTCCCCGTGCCGCTCTCCGACGACGAGCGCGACCAGCTCTACTCCGTGGTGCGCAGGACCCTGGAGGCGATCGGCTACGACCGCGGGCCCTGCCACACCGAGGTGCGGCGAACCGAGTCCGGCTGGCGCATCATCGAGGCCAACCCGCGTACGCCGTCGAGCTGCATGACCATGCTCGTCACGGACGTCACAGGGCGCAGCCCCATCCTGGACGCCTGGCTGCTCGCGATCGGCGAGGTCCCGCCGATCGAGCCGGTCGTCCACACGGGCGGCGCCGCCGTGCGCATGATCTACCCGCAGCGGCGCGGCGTCCTCCAGCGCGTGGACGGCGTGGAAGCCGCCTCCGCGGTGCCGGGCGTGCAGGTGCTGCTGCACGTGGAGAAGGGCGACCACCTGTTGCAGCGCATGGACAACTCCTCCTGCGTCGGCTTCACCTACTGCAACGGCCCCGACCGCCTCGAAGCACAGGCCCTCGCCGACAAGGCGGCCGCGTACCTCGACTTCGTCGTCGAGGAGGACGAGCCGAACAAGGCGGACGAGGCGGACGGGGCGCAGAAGCTGTGAGGGGCACCGGTCCGTATGCGGGCAGCCGGGGCGATGTGCGGCCGGTGGCGGACGCCGCCGCGCTGCCCGCCGCCGGCTGGGACGACCTGCTCGGCGCGGAGGACTTCTTCCAGACCTCCCGCTGGCTGGCGGTCCAGGAGCGCAACTCCGGGACCACGATGGACTTCCTCGTCCAGCACCGGGACGACAGGCCGGTCGCGGGCCTCGTCGCCGCGTGGGCCGACGACTCCGTGCCGTGGCTGCTCGCCCGGCCGGACGCGATGCTCTCCCGGGCGCTGGAGGACGGCGGCACGCCGGAGGCCGCCGCCGTCCTCGAGGAGGTGGCCCAGGGCGATCCGGCGGCCCTGCTGCCGTCCCTGGTGTGCGGCGGCCGGCACCTGGGACGTACCCGGGCGCTGGCCGGACCCGCCGCGCTGCCCTCGGACGTCGAGGCACTGGTGGAGCGGGCCGAGCAGCTCGCCGCGGAGCGCGGGGCTGCGTCCGTCTGCTTCCCCCATGTCGACGTCCGCGACACCGGCCTGGTCGAGCTGCTGCGCGGGCGCGGCTACCGTTCCCACCTCTCCGCGCACTACGCCTGGCTGCCCATTCCGCCCGGCGGCTGGGACCAGTTCCTCGAAGAGATGAGCAAGCATCGGCGCCGCCGGGTGCGTCTGGAGCGCCGGGCGCTGGCCGAGGCCAAGGTGGAGGTCCACCTCGAACCGCTGACCAAGGCACTGGCCCCGCGCCTGGGCGAGCTCGACTGCAACCTGCTGCGGAAGTACGGCAATCCGGCCAGCCCGGAGCACTCGGCCGGGCTGCTGAACTGGATCTCCGAAGTCATGGGCGACGACGCCATGGTCTCGGTGGCGCGCAAGGACGGCAGCATCATCGGCTTCGGCATGGTGCTGCGCTCCCGGGCCCGCGGCGAGGAGCAGTGGTTCGGCCACCGCGCCGGATTCGACTACGACGCCCAGGGCAAGCTGCCGCTCTACTACGACGTCCTGTACTACCGCGTCCTCGAAGCCGCCGCACGCGAGGGCGTATCCGTCCTGCACGCCGGGATCGGCAGCGTCGAGGCGAAGCTCGCGCGCGGCTGCCTGGCGAGCGAGGAGCACTCCTTCCTGCTGCGAATCGGGGAGACGACACGATGAGTACGCGACCCACCGAAGTGGCGGGTGCCGGCTGGGACGCCGCCGTCGGCGCGATGGTGAACCCCTCGGACCGGCGCGGCGGCACCCTGCGCCTGGTCTCCTCGGCCGACGTGGACTCCCTCGACCCGGCCCGCACCTACTACGTGTGGGTGTGGCTGCTGCAGCGGATGCTCAACCGCACCCTCATGGCCTACCCCACCGAGCCGGGCCCCGCCGGACTCGTCCCCGTCCCGGACCTGGCCGAGAGCCCCGGACGGGTGAGCGACGGCGGCCGCACCTGGACGTACCGGCTGCGCGAGAACCTGCGCTACGACGACGGCACCCCGATCACCTCGGACGACATACGCCACGCCGTACAGCGGGTGTTCGCGCAGGACGTGCTGCCCGGCGGCCCCACCTACCTCGTACCGCTGCTCGACGACCCCGCGCGGCCGTACCCGGGTCCGTACCGGACCACCGACCCGCTGCGGTCCGTCCTCACCCCCGACGAGCGCACGATCGTCTTCCGACTGCGGCGTCCCTTCTCGGACTTCGACCATCTGATGGCACAGCCCTGCGCGGCGCCGGTGCCGCGGCGCGCGGACACCGGGGCCGACTACGGGGAGAACCCGCGCTCCAGCGGCCCGTACCGGGTCGCCGTCCACCGGCCGGGCAAGTTCATGCACTTCGAGCGCAACCCGTACTGGGATCGCGCCACCGACCCGGTCCGGCCGGCCCTGCCCGACCGGGTGGAGCTCACCATCGGGGTGGACGTCGACGAGCTCGACGAGCGGCTGATCGCCGGGGAGTTCGACATCAACCTCGAAGGCCGGGGTCTCCAGCACGCGGCGCAGGGCCACGTCACGGCGGACGGCGTCCTGCGGTCGCACACGGACAATCCGCGGACGAGCTTCCTGCACTTCGTGTCGATCCAGCCGCACGTCCCCCCGTTCGACAACGTGCACGCGCGCCGGGCCGTGCACTACGCGGCCGACAAGATCCTGCTCCAGCAGGCGCGCGGCGGCCCGGTCACCGGCGGGGACCTCACCACGGCGCTGTTCCCGCCACGGCTGCCCGCGCACCAGCACCTTGACCGGTATCCGACCGGGCCCGACCTGCGGGGCGACCTCGACGCGGCGCGCGCCGAGCTGGCGGCGGCGGGACTGCCGGACGGCTTCGACGCGGTGATCGGGACCCAGCGGGGCAAGTTCCGGCTGGTCGCCGACGCGGTCGCCGAGTCACTCGCCCGGGTCGGCGTCCGGCTCACCGTGAAGGAGCTGGACGTAGCGAGCTACTTCAGCCTGGGCGCCGGGCACCCGGAAACCATCCGCCGGCACGCGCTCGGGCTCGTCGTCACCGACTGGGGCGCCGACTTCCCGACCGAGTACGGCTTCCTCGCTCCCCTCGTGGACGGCCGCCAGATCAAGCGCAACGGCGGCAACTGGAACATCTCCGAGCTCGACGACCCGCGCGTCAACGAGCTCATCGACCAGAGCCTGCACACCACCGACCCCACCGAACGGGCCCGCCAGTGGGGGGCCGTCGAACGCCTCGTGATGGAACACGCCGTGATCCTTCCCCTGGTCCACGACAAGACCCTGCACTTCCGCAACCCGTGGGTCACCAATGTGTACGTCCATCCGGCCTTCGGGCTGTACGACGTCCAGGCGATGGGTCTCGCGCCCGACCGCAGCGATTGGGAGAACACCCCTTGAACGACATCACGCACGACCTGCGCTTCAGCCCGCTGGCCGCCGACGACGAGACCACGGTCGGCCAGTGGCTGCGGTTGCTCGCCGACTCGGCCGGCGACGTCCCTGAGGCCGCGCCTCCCTGCACCGCCGACATGACGGGCTCGCTGCGCTTCCCGCCGCCCGCCACCAAGCTGGAGGACTGGGTCGTACGCCATGACGGCCGGGTCGTCGGCGCGCTGCGGCTCGCGCTGCCCGACGGCGCGGACGTGGCACGGGTGGACCAGCTCCTCGTCCACCCGACGCTGCGCCGCCGGGGCATCGGGGGCGCGCTCTACGGCCGGGCCGTCGACATCGCCGCGGGGCACGGACGTTCCGCGCTGGCCGCGACGGTGGTGGAGGCGCTGCCCGGCGGTCCGGCGCGCGACCCGGGACCGGCCGCCTTCGCGGCGGCGGTGGGGGCGGAGCGCTCGCCCGTTCCGGCCGGGGTGCACCAGTGGCTCGACCTGGACGCCCACGACCCGTTGGCCGACGGCGTCCCCGCCGTGCCGGCGGGGTACTCCCTGGTCACCTGGGGGACCATCACGCCCGACGCGTACGCGGTACGGGTGTCGGTGCTCGAACAGTCGCTGGGCGACGAGAACTTCGACGAGGACCAGGAGGTCGAGACCAGCTACGCCCGGGAGTTCGAGACCATGCGGGTCGGCCGTGGGCGGCGGGCGTATCACACCGGTGTCGTCCACGACGCGAGTGGCCGACTGGCCGGATACACCAGCGTCTCGAAGACCACGGGGAATCCCGAGTACGCGCTGCAGGGGATGACCGTGGTGCACCGGGCGCATCGGGGGCATCGCCTGGGACGGCTGCTCAAGCTGGCGAACCTGGAGTACGTGCTGCGGCACGAGCCGGAGGTCCGGCTCGTGGAGACGGCCAACGCCGAGGACAACGACGCGATGATCGCGGTCAACGCTTCGCTGGGGTATGTGCCTTATGACCGCTGGGTGTTCTGGACCGGGGCGGTCGGCTCGGGGGCCTGATTCTCGGTCCGGCGGCTGCGGGTTCGTCGTGACTGGTCGCGCCCACGCGGCGGAGCCGCAGTCGTCACAGCCCCGCGCCCCTTACGGGGCCGGGGAGTCCAGCCCGTTCCCAGCAGCACCCCCAGGACCACCGCCGAGCCGCCCGTCAGTGACCACCCCGTGAGCTGCTCCCCCAGCACCGCCCACGCGGCCGCGACCCCCACCACCGGGACCAGCATGGAGAACGGGGCCACGACTCCCGCCTCGTAGCGCTTCAGCAGGGTGGTCCAGATGCCCGATCCGACCACCGAGCCCGCGAGCGCGGTGTACACCAGGGCCACCAGGCCGGGCCAGCCGTCGCCGTCGAAGGAGCCGCCGAGCGCGCGCCAGCCGGTGGCCGGGCCCTCCATCACGGCGGACAGGGCCAGCAGCGGCAGCGGCGGCACGACCGACATCCACAGGGCGAAACGCAGCGGATGGTCGGGGCGGGCCTGCCGGCTCGCGATGTTGCCGAGCGCCCAGCCGAGCGCCGCGAGCAGGGTCAGCAGCAGCGGGAGCAGCGCGGCGCTGCGGGCCCGTTCCACCGCGATCACCGCCATGCCGAGCACGGCGAGGCCGATCCCGCCCAGCTGGCGCGGGGAGACCCGCTCGCCCAGCAGCAGCGCGCCGAGCAGCATGGTGAACGGGGCCGACGCCTGCACCACGACCGAGGCCTGCCCGGACGGCATGCCTTGGTCGATGGCGAGGAAGAGCAGCCCGAACTGCAGGACCCCGAAGCCCAGTCCGTAGACCAGCAGCCAGCGCACCGGCGCCTTCGGCCGGGGCACGAAGAGAATCACCGGCACGGCGAGGACGAGGAAGCGCAGTGCGGAGAGGAAGAAGGGCGGGTAGTGGTCGAGTCCGATCCGTACGGCGAGGAAGTTCAGCCCCCACAGCACGGCGACGAGAACGGCGAGGAGTCGGTCCTTGACGCTCACCGGGCGGCTTTCCCGTCGGCTGCTTCGCCGTGCCCGGCCCCTTCGCCGTACCCCGCTCCTTCGCCGTACCCGGCCCCTTCGCCGTACCCGGCCCCTTCGCCGTACCCGGCCCCTTCGCCGTACCCGGCCCCTTCGCCGTACCTCGCTCCCTCCCCGTGCTCCGGGTCGGCCTCCAGCAGACCGGAGTTGATGACCTGGGCACCGAGCCCGCGCAGGAACAGGCCGTCGCCGATGGGCTTCTGCTCGTCGGCCGCCTGGCGCAGCACCAGGACGTGCACGGTGCCGGCCCGGTCCTGGAGCAGCCAGCAGAACATCATCACGCCGGGGCAGGAACCGGCCTTGAAGTAGACCCGGGGCCACTTGGCGTGGTCGACGGGGATGCCGGGGTAGGCGGTGAGGATGTGCTCGACGGTGCCGGTGGCATCCCGCTCGCTGTCGTGCCGGAGCCCTTCGAGGACGTGGAGCACGTCGTAGGCGGTCATGTGCCAGTCGAGGCCCAGCCGGTGCACCGTCTCGCCCAGGTCGGAGCCGCGCACCGTCATCGGCCGGGCGATCTCGCGCAGCAGCTCACGGCGTCCGGCCTCGTCCCGCTCCAGCCACGCGGCACGCAACTCCGAGGCGCCCCAGCCGAGTTCGAATACCTCGTGGCTGGTCAGGAAGGGACGCAGGAGGGAGGGATCGTGGTGGCGAGAGGCGGTCACGGCACGCTCGACGGCATCCCGGCCCAACCGGTCCGCGATCAGATCGGCGCCGGTGTTGTCGCTCATCGCGATCATCTTGTACGCCGTCTCGCGCACCGTGACGCGGGTTCCGTCCGGCAGATCCTGCATGTCGCCCGTGGGCAGGCTGCGCAGTTCGGGCCGTACGGTGACCTCGTCGTCCCAGCTCGCTCCGCCGCTCTCGATCGCGTGGACGAGGGCGCGCATCACATAGAGCTTGTACGCGGAGCCGGTGGGCATCGACCGGGCGGCGGCCGACTCGTGCAGGACGACGGTCCGGTCGGGCGTGAGGCGCGCGGCGAGGACGGAGTGGTCGACGCCGGGTATGCGCAGCGCGTCCTCCAGCTCCTCCCAGGTGCCTGTCTCGGGGATCACCGTCTCGGGCTGGAGGGCGAGGATGCGGATCAGCCCGGTGGAGTCGAGGGTCAGTGACAGCGTGTGGCGCAGGCCGGTGGGCCCGGACAGGACGACCCAGCCCTTGTGGGCGACGGGCTGGTACTCCCGGACCGTGAACGGCCCCTTCGTCCGCCATTCCTCCAGAGTCGCGGAGAAGCCCCGCGTGTGCCGGGCGGGGAAGGTCGGCACGAAACGCACGGCTGTCGACTCGTCCGCGGCGAGGTCGGGCGCCGTCAGCAGCCCTACCGCCCACCGGGCCGCGTCACCCATCGGGGAGTCGTCGGCGGCGAGCGCCGCCTCGGCGGCCGTGGCGCCGGACGGGACGGAACCAGGGGCTTGGATCATGATCGCTCCTTGTCGGCCGCTGAGCGGCGAAGGGCGCCGCTGGGGCGCGGGCTCTCAGTCCTCGGTGACCGTGATGGCTCCGCACGGGCACAACTCGGCGCAGAGCCGGGCCGATGCGTGCCATGCGGGTGCGGGGGTGGGGTCGAGCAGAACCACGGTGCCGGTGTCGGGGTCCTGCTCGAAGAGTTGCGGCTCGGTCCCCGCGCACCGGCCCATGGCGCAGCACGCGTCGGCGTCGACGGTGATCGTCAGGCGACTCGCCCCGGCCGCGCCGCTCGCGCCGCCCATGCCACTCACATCGCTCACGTCGGTGGTACCGCTCACGTCGTTCGTACCGCTCACGCCGCTCACCTCGCTCACCAGGTCACCGGGAGCGCGCCGAGACCGTAACTGGAGACCTCGTGGCGGAAGTCCAGTTCCTCGAACGGCACCGCCAGCCGCACACCGGGCATCCAGCGCAGTACGGCGGCCAGCATCTCCTCGATCTCGACCTTGGCGAGCCACTGCCCCAGGCACTGGTGGATGCCGTGACCGAAGGCCAGATGCCGGCGGGCGTCGCGGTGCGGGTCGAGGGTGTCGGGCGACGGGAAGACCCGCTCGTCGCGATTGCCCGCCGAGAGCGAGAGGACGACACCCTCACCGGCCCTGATCGTCACATCGTCCAGCTGTACGTCCTCGATCGCGGCGCGGGCCAGTCCGTTCTGCACGATGGAGTGGAACCGCAGCAGCTCCTCGACCGCCTTGGGCAGCAGACCCTCGTCCTTGGTCAGGGCGTCGGCGAGACCGGGGTCGGTGGCCAGACTGAGCAGACTGAGGCTCGCCTGGCTGGTGGTCGTACCGTGTCCCGCCACCAGCAGCAGCCGGCACATCGGGACCAGCTCCTCGACGCTCAGCCGGCCGGGCCGCACCTGGTCGGTCACCAGACGGCTCACCAGATCGGTGCCGGGATCGGCGACCCGCGACTCGACGAGCTCACGCAGAAAGCCGTCCAACTCGTCCCGCGCTGTGGCCACTTGATCGGGGGTGTAGCCACGGTCGATGAGAATCGCGCTGCGGTCCTCGATGAAGTCCCGGCGGTCCTCGCCCACTCCGAACAGCAGGGCGATGACCCGGGAGGGCACCGGAATCGTCAGACCGGCGACGAGATCGACGGGCTTCTCACCGGCCGCCACCAGGCCGCCCAGCATGTCCTCCAGCAACTCCCGCAGCACCGGCCGCATTTCCTCCGCCTTGCGCGCGAGGAAGTCGCGCGTGAGCATCGAGCGCAGCCGGGAATGGTCCGGGTCGTCCATGCGGATGAACGAGGCCGTGTGGGGCGCCGCGCGCACGAGTTGCGAGGTACGGGTCAGCATCGGGAAGCCGGGGGCACTGGTGACCGCGGTGAACCGGCGGTCGCCGAGCACGGCCCGGACACCGGCGTGCGAGGTCACCAGCCACACCTCGCTGCCGTCCCACAGCGTCACCCGGCTCGCGGCGCGGCCGGCCCGGAGCGCGGCGAGCGGCGGCGGCGGGTCCACGGGAGAGACGCGTGGCATCGGGTACGACGGTGCCGCCGCCCGCTCTTCCCGGACCGCTGCATCGTTCTGCATCATCCACCGCCTATCGCTGCGCAGGTCGCTGCACAGGGGTCGCGCCGACGTGCTGTCGTGGACCCAATCTGCCGTGCCCGCGAGGAGACGTCCCGGCCTGCGGCCAGGGCATGCATAACCGGCCGGAAACAGTCATAACTTGAGGCGCCGCCAGCCATTCACCGCACAATGTCGTGGCTGATAGCGTCACGGGATCCGGCCCTTTCCAGCGCCGCCGCACACCATTCTCAGGACATTCGCGCACCCTATCCGTCACCCACCGGGGGAATGATGACTTCAGCACCGCAGACGGCTTCAGCACTGCAGGGGAAAGTCGCGCTCATCACGGGTGCGAGTTCGGGGATCGGCGCGGCCACGGCGCGGGTGCTGGCCGCCGAGGGCGCCGCCGTGGCCGTCGCGGCCCGCCGGGTCGACCGGCTGCACGCCCTGAGGGATGAGCTGGAGGCCACCGGCGCCACCGTCCACGTGGTCGAACTGGACGTCACCGACGAGCAGGCGGTACGCGACGCGGTGCGCTCGACCGTGGAGACCCTGGGGCGGCTCGACATCCTGGTGAACAACGCCGGGGTGATGCTGCTGGGCCCCGTCGAGGGCGCCGACACCACGGACTGGACCCGCATGATCGACACCAACGTCCTGGGCCTGATGTACATGACCCATGCGGCACTGCCGCACCTGCTCAAGAGCCAGGGCGCGGTCGTGCAGATCTCCTCGATCGCCGCGCGTGTGGCGGGCCGCGGCGCCGCCGGCTACAACGCCAGCAAGTTCGCGGTGAACGGGTTCAGCGAGGGACTGCGCCAGGAGGTCACCGAGCGCGGTGTGCGCGTGGTGGTCATCGAGCCGGGCACCGTCGAGACCGAACTGCGCGAGCACATCACGCACGCGCCGACGAAGGCGGCCATCGAGGAACGGGTCGGCAAGATCCGGCAGTTGCAGGCCGCCGACATCGCCGAGGCGGTGCGCTACGCCGTGACGGCGCCCTCCCACATGACGGTCAACGAGATCTTCATCCGCCCGACCGACCAGGCCTGACCCTGCGGTCCGGTCCGGATCTATCCGGACCGTCTTCGGACGCTCTCCTCACCCCGGCGCGAGGAGAGCCCGAAGAGAGGACGCGCCTAAGATCGCCGCAGCGAATTCATTGAGCCACTGCGGACAATCAAACGGCACAGTCCTTGACCAAAAAGGAAACCGACATTGTCTTACGGGTCAGAAATAACGCCTGCAATTACGCCTGCGATAAAGCCTGCGATAACGTCTGTTCCCGACCGGCCGGAAACTCTTCCCCTTCCCTTCCCCTTCACCCGCCCCGACCTGTCCCTGCTGGACGCGGTGGGACAGTGCGGAGACCTCGCGGAAGTGGCCCGGCGCACCGGGTCGCGGCACGGTGCCGTGGAGCGCCAGCTCGACCGTCTCGATAAGACCGTCGGCCTCCCCCTGACCCTGCGCAGCCGCCACACCGCGCGGCTGACCTCAGCGGGCTCGCGCCTGCTGGTGGCCGGGCGCCGCTTCTTCCGCCAGGTCGATCTCGCCGTCCAGACAAACATCTTCGGGCGCGGCTCGGAGGCCGTCGACGCGCCCGCCGTGCTGGCCATCGCCTCCGCCGAACCGCTCCTGGAGGACGTGGTCGAGGACGCCGCGGCCACGCTGGACATCCTTCTGTCGGTCCGCCATGACACGCCCCACCAGGTCATGCGCGCGCTGGCCGGCTATCACGTCGACGCCGCGCACACCTGGAGTCTCGACGCGCCGCGCAACTCGGTCGAGCGGGCCGTGCGCACGTACGGCGTCCTCGACGATCCGCTGTGGGTCACGCTGCCGTTCGACCACCCGCTGGCCGGCCGGAACGCGGTCTCGCTCGCCGATCTGCGCGACGAGAACTGGGTGTCCGAGGTCGGCCCGGACTCCGAGGTCCTGGTGGCCCGGATCTTCCAGGCCGCCGGTCTCCCCGCCCCCGCCGCCCTGCATGTCACCGGTGCCTCGGTGGCCCGTGGCATGCTGCGCCGCGGCGACGCCATCGGGCTCGGCTCCCCCACGCATCCGGCCGTGCTCGCGCCCTCCGTGGTCCACCGGTCCGTGGTGGAGCGGCCGCACCGCTCCACCAGCCTGCTCGTCGACCCGACGGTCGTGCCCCGCGCCCTGGCCGAGCAGCTCGCCGCGCTGCTCGCCGACCGCTATCTGCGGAGGTTCGCCGAGCACCACCGTGACCTGCTGCGCGACCCGTGGTGGACGCGCTGGCACCGGGAACAGACCGCCCGCAACACCCGTCCCGTGCGGGAGAGCGACGCGCCCGACGCACCGCTCGTGCCCACCGCGACCAGGAAGTTCGACGTCGAGGACCTGCACGTACTGAGGGCGGTGGCGAAGCACGGCAGCATCAACCGGGCGGCCGCCGTGCTGTCCATCAGCCAGTCCGCGCTGACCCGTCGCATCCACCGCCTCGAACTCGGCCTGGGCGCCAGGCTGTTGTTGCGCAGTGCCCGCGGCACGGACCTGACCAGTCCCACCCGTCGCTTCCTGCACCAACTGGCCCGCTTCGAGGCCGAGTTCCATGACACGGCTGTGGCCTGCCGGAGCATCGGCCTGTCGGCGACGCACCGACAGACCGATACTCCCCGGGCTCAACTCGCCCCGAGCGCCACGTAGTCGTACATGCCGAACGACCCGGTGACGTAGACGTTGCGGGCGTCCGGGTGCCGGTAGAGCAGCGAGCGCGGGTACAGATACGGCACGATCACCGCGTGCTCCATGGTCAGCCGGTCGATGCGGTGCCAGATCTCCGCCCGCTCGGCGGGATCGTCGGAGGTGGCGCCGCGGTCGAGCAGCTGGTTGATCTCCGGATCGTCCAGCTCACCCATGTTCTGGTTGCCGCGCTCCTTGATCGCCCGCCCGTCGACGATCTGCTGCAGGAACCCGTACCCGTCCGGGAAGTCGGCCCCCCAGCCGAACATGATGATCCCGATCCCGTGCTCGCGCAGATAGGCCGGGCAGCCACCGTAGATGTCGAAGTAGTCACCGGAGGGGAAGTCGAGGACCTCGGCCTCGATTCCCACCCGCGCGAGCCCGGCGGCCAGCGCCTCGGCGGCCCGGTACTCCTTGAGCCGGTCCTTGCGGGCGGCGATCTTCGTACGGAACCCGTCCGGCATTCCGGCGGCGGCGAGTTCGGCGCGGGCGGCCTCCAGGTCACCGGTGCCCTCGGGCCCCACCGGATAGCGGTCGAAGTCCTGGTACCCGTCGATGGTCGGCGGCAGGATGGTGGTCGCGATGTCCCCACCCACCGAACCGCCGTACGCCGCCTGCATGGCCGCCTTGTCCGTGGCGAACTGCACGGCGCGACGGCAGTGGACGTTGTCGAACGGCGCGATCCGGCTCGACAGGCAGTAGATCCAGGTGAACCCGGACAGTGGATTGTCGGCGTTGGCCCGCAGATCCGGATCGGCCAGAATCCGCTCCTGCGTCGAGGGCTGCACCCCGAACCCCGCGAGGTCGATGTGCGCCTCGCCGGCCAGCAGCATGCGGTCCACCTCGTGCGGGTCCTTGCCGAGGTGCACCTCGATGCGCTCGGCGCGCTGCTTGCGGACCGGGTCCGTCGCCGGGTCCCAGTGCGGATTGCGTTCCAGCACGGCCAGTTCGCCGCGGGTGTACGAGACGACGCGGTACGGGCCGGTCGCGACCGGGCGCAGCCGGTACTCGGCGCCGGTGTCGAGGCGACGCGGCACAGGGGTGGTGCTGGGCATGGTCGCCAGCAGGTCCATCCCCGCGAACGGCTCCTCGAGCCGGAACACGAGGGTGCGGTCGTCGGGGGTCTCCAGTGTGACCGGCCCGTCGGCATCGGGCTCCCGCCAGGGCCCGCCGTATCCGGTCCCCAGCAGATGCCGGAAGTAGGTCGGCCCCGCGCCCAGCACGTCGGTCCCGTAATTGCTCCTGGCGATGGCGTACTTGACGTCACCGGCCGTCACCGGACTGCCGTCTTCGTACCGGAGCCCCGCCCGCAGCTGGTACGTCCACACCCGGCCACCCTCGGACGACTCCCCCAGCGACTCCGCGAGGTCCGGCACCAGCCGCTGGCCCGCCTTGCCCGGCGCCGTGTCGAAGGTGACCAGCGTCCGGCCGATGAGCCTCAGGAAGTTCCAGGTGTAGGCGTAGTACGTGTTCCCGGGGTCCAGCGAGTCGAAGTCGTCCGTGCGCACCAGCCGAAGCGTGCCCCCGAGGGCATCGGTCGGCTTCACCACGCCACGCGCCCCCGCGTCGAATCCGTCTCCGCCGGTATTGCCCGTACTCGTCGACCGAGTGCTCTCCATATTCCTGCAGCCCTCCTCGCGGATGCCTTCCTGCACATCTTGTGGGGGGCGGGACGCAGAGAAGGGGGCTCGGGCGGGGGTGCGCATAGCCGATGGCGGCTCGGTATAGCCGCGCCCCTGAAAGGGGCGCGGGGAACTGCGCGACAAGCCCCCACGCACCCGCAGCCGAAAGGCCGGTCGGGACGGGCAGGGGCGGAGGGGGCGAAAACCATCCACCCGCACCCGCCCCACCCCTCAGGTCGTGTACTCCGAGTTCAACCGCACATACCCCTCGGTGAGATCGCACCCGTACACGGTGAAGGCGCCGTCGGCGACGCCGAGGTCGATCCCGATGATCACCTCGTCCCCCCGGAGATGCTCGGCGACGGCGGCCCGCACCGCGTCCTCGTCCCGGGCGTCGGAGGCACGGGGCGGATACACCTCCACGTCCCCGAAGCGGATGCGCACCGCGTCCTGGTCGATGTCGGTGTCCTCGGAGCACTTCCCGATCGCCATGGCCACCCGCCCCCAGTTGGGGTCGCTGCCGTGCACCGCGGTCTTCACCAACGGTGAGTTGACGACGGTCTTGCCCACCCGCTTGGCCTGGGCGACGTCGCGCGCCCCGGTGACCTGGACCTCGATGAGCTTGCTCGCCCCTTCCCCGTCGCTCGCGATGTCCTTGACGAGGGCCAGCGCGGCCTCGTACAGAACCTCCTCGAAGGCGACGGGATCGACGTCCCCGGCCAGTCCGTTGGCGAACAGCACCGCCGTGTCACTGGTGGAGGTGTCCGTGTCGATGCTCACCGCGTTGAAGGTGCGGTCCATCACCCGCCGGAAGATCCGGTCCTGCTCGGCCGGGTCGAGCCGGGCGTCGGTGGCGAAGAACGTCAGCAGCGTCGCCATGTCCGGCTCGATCATCCCGACGCCCTTGGCGATCCCGACGAGCGTCGCGTCCCCGCACCGCAGCCGGACCTCCTTCGGCCGTGTGTCGGTCGTCATGATGGCGCGAGCGGCACGGTCGAAGCCGCCCTCCGGAAACGGCAGGGACAGCGACTTGAGGTGTTCGCGAATCTGCGGCATGGGGTACTGACGGCCGATCACCCCGGTGGAGGCGATGAGAAGTTCCCCCTCGGGCACGCCTAGGGTGCGCGCCACGGACTCGCGCACCTCGCGCGCGTTGGCCTCGCCCTCCCGCCCGGTCGCGACATTCGCGTTGCGGGCCAGCACCACCACGCCCCGCGCCCGGCCGTCGGCGACCGCCTCCCGGCTCAGCAGGACGCTCGGCCCGGCGAACCGGGAGCGGGTGAACACCCCACTGACCTGGGCCGGAGCCGTCGAGGCCAGCACGGTGAAGTCGTCCCGGCCGTCGTCGGCGAGACCGACCGGCGCGGTGTGCACGACGAACCCCCGCGGCGTCTTCTTCTCTTCGGAGTCGGGCATGGTCATCGTCTCCTGTCTGCATTACTTCCAATGAAGCAGCATATTCATGCATCGCGGGTACGGCGACGCGAACGACCCGAACGAGCCACCCAGTCACCCGAGCCACCCGAGCCGAACGAACCGAACGAACCGAACGAACCGCGGCCCCCTCCCGGAACGGAGAGGGGGCTGCGGTCGACCGGCCGGCCGGCGCCGTGACTACCGGCGCGGCGTGAACGAGACGACGTCCCCCGCCCGCTCGCCACCCGACAACTGCCCGTTCCGGTCCGTCCGGATGTACACCCGGTGCAGCCACCGGTCCTTGCCGTCCCAGCGCGGACTGAACGGCGTACGGGCATGGGTGGTGCGGAAGTTGTCGATGATGAGCAGATCACCCGGGGTCAGCTTCACGGCCTCCGTGACGTCGTCCAGGGCCTGGGACAGCGCGGCGACCGCCTCCTTGTCGGCCGGCTCCTCGGGGGCGAGGAGCTCGCGGTCGTAGCCGAGATAGGGGTCGTTCTCGTCCCCGTACAGCGGCTTGACCTGGGCGATGGCTCCCGGGTCGTCGACGCCGCCACGGAAGGCGACGTCCACGCAGCAGGGCAGCTTGCGGCCGAACAGCCGCGCCTTCGTCTCCTCGTCGAGGAGCGGCAGCGCCTTGCGCACCGAACCGACGAGGGTCTCGGCCCTGCGCTCGTGGTCGGCGCGGGAGCAGGCGAGCATCACGTAGTTCGGCTGGAGGACGTGGTAGGCCATCTCGGTGTGGAACTCGAGGAGGGTCTCGGAGGTCTCCGAGGACAGGTAGTGCGCGCCCGGCGACGGATACACGTCGTGATAGACCGTGCCGGAGCGCAACTCCGCGTAGCCGGTGTGCAGTCCGAGCCGGCGGCCGGTCACGGCGAGCATCGCCTCCATGACCAGCCGGCCGCGGTCCCGCGGCGCCGGGGTGGAGGTGGGCGTGGTGGGCAGCTCGTCGTCCGCCTCCAACGGCAGCCCGCGCAGCAGCAGGTAGCCGTCCTCGGTGCCTTCTGCGTTGAACTTGTCCAGCGCCGCGGCCAGTTCGCGCGGCAGCTTCGCGGACAGCTCCTTCGCCTTGTCCAGGAAGCCGTACAGGTCCGCGCGCGGCACCTCGGGGAGCTCGGCCGCGAGGGCGCGCAACTGCTCCCGGTGCGGGCTGCAGTCAATGATCGGAGAAGCCATGGGTGCGTTATCTCCTTTTCATCTACATCTGTATGCGATGGGCGCGGGCGTACTGGTAGAGCAGTTCCGCACCGATCTCGGTCGCCAGCACGGAGGTGATCCCGGCGTGGTCGTACAGGGGCGACACCTCCATCACGTCGAAGCCGACCGGCTTGAGGTCGCCGACGCAGCGCAGCAGCCCGAGAACCTCCCGCGAACTGAGCCCGCCCGGCGCGGGGGTGCCTGTCCCGGGCGCGAACGCCGGGTCGCACACGTCGATGTCGACCGACACGTACACGGGCCGCCGGCCCACCAGCTCCCGGATGAGGCCCGCGGTCCCGGAGACGCCCAGCTCGCCGAACTCGTCGGCAGTGACGACGCGTACGCCGTGTCCGCGGGCGTAGTCGAGCGAGTCAGGCTTCGGGTTGTGGCCACGGATGCCGATCTGCACCATCGCGGCCGGATCGACGAGCTTCTCGTCGATCCCGTGCCGGAAGGGCGTGCCGTGGTGGTATTGCCCGCCGTAGAAGGCGGGGTTGGTGTCGGAGTGGGCGTCCAGGTGCACGACGGCGACCGGGCCGTGCTGCTCGGCGACGGCGCGCAGGGCCGCCACGGTCAGCGAGTGGTCGCCCCCGAGCATCATGAAGGCGGCGTTGCTCTTGAGCAGCTCCGCCAGATGTCGCTGAGCGGTCTCGATCGCGATGTTCATGTCGAACGGAGTCAGATCGATGTCGCCGCCGTCGACGCAGTTGATGAGGTCGAAGGTGCCCGGGCCGCGGTCGATGCCGACACCGTGGATGAGTCCGGACTCGTTGCGGATGGCGCGCGGCCCGAACCGCGCGCCCGGCCGGTAGCTCGTGCCGCCGTCGTAGGGAGCACCGATGACCACGACGTCGTAGCCGCGTGGCTCCTGGTCGAGCGGCAGGCGCATGAAGGTGGGGATCTGGGCGTAGCGGGGCGAGACGTGCGAGTCGATGCGTTCCACGGCTCAGTCCCCCTCCGGGGTCTCGACGGCGGTCAGGGACAGGTTCGCGAGGCGGGCGTACGGACGGTCGTACCGGCCCAAGGGCACACGGCAGCCGTACGGACCTGGAGCCGCCGCCGGACAGAGGCGGGGCCTCATGCCGCCCCCCGTTCCAGCCGGTCGGCCACCGACCGCACCGCCTCGGCGGTGCTCACCTCGCCGGGGTCCTCGCCGGCCACCACGGTGCGGTCGAACAGCTCCCGCACCACCTGCTGCTTGGCCACGTCGACGGATCGCTCCGGGACGCCCTCCTCCAGGAGCAGCAACGAGAACGAGGAGGTGGTGCCCGATCCCTCGTGGACGCCCAACTTGGGCCGCTTGACAGTCACTTCGGGCAGCAGCTCGGCCATGGCGGCGCGCAGCACCCACTTGTCGCGTCCGTAGCGGCGCTTGAGGCCCGCCTCCAGCGGGACGAGCAGGTCGAGCACGTCGCGGTCCCAGTAGGGGTGGGTGGACCAGTGGCCGGACACAGCGGACAGCACCGGCGACATCTCGTTGAGGCCGTCGTAGGTCGCCATGTCGTACGCCACGGCCGTGTCCAGGTTCGGCAGCCGGTCCTCGCGGTGCATGCCCGCGAGCGGAATGTCGGCGCCGTAGCCGGTCAGGACCCGGCGCGGCGGCCCGTCGAGCGCGCGGTAGAGGGCGACGAGCGGCAGCAGGTACTCGATGATGTCGGGGTCCTCGGACTCCGCGGCCCATACCGTGTACGGGAGTTGGCCCAGCAGGTCGGCGGTGGGGACGGTGATCTCCCGGTGCCGGGTGCCGAGGTGGTCGGCGACCGTCTTGGCCTGGGCGAACTCGTCGGACACGTCGGTGCCCATCGACAGCGAGTCGATCGAGCCCGCCGCCCGGTGTGCGAGGGCGGCGACCCCGGAGGAGTCGATGCCTCCGGAGAGCACCACCAACGGCGTACCGCCCGGGCTGATGCGCGCGCCCACGGCCCGGGCGAGGGCCGTGCGTACGGCGGCCACGGCGTCGTCCTCGTCCATGATCCGGCGGGCGAGCGGCGGGGCCCAGGTGCGGTGGGTCTCGGCCGTGCCGGCGTCGAGGCCGATGTCCATCACGGCACCCGCGGGCACCTGGTAGACGCCCGGCAGACCGCGCACCCGGCGGGCGTCCGCGAACGGGAAGCCCCGTGGACCGTCGTGCCCGGCCAGGGTCTTGGCCTCGGTCGCCGCGGTGACCTCGCCGGGGCTCGCGCACACGTACAGCGGGATCGATCCGGCGTGGTCGGTGGCCAGCAGGACCTGCCTGCCGGTGCCGACCACGGCCGCGAACCGCCCGTTGACGAGACGGAAGGCGTGCAGGCCATAGCGGCGCAGCAGGTCCAGGACCAGCTGTGCGTCGCCGGACCGCTCGGTCTTGGGGCCCAGTACGGAGTACAGGTCGTCGCGGTTGTAGATCTCACCGGCGAGCAGTACGGCGGTGTCCGCGTCGTGTGCCTGGGCGGAGTCGGGTGGGAGCCCGGGGGTGTGCACCAGGGTCGCGCCGAGCGTCTGCGAGCGCAGGCGCAGGTCGACGCCGGTATGGGTGCCCCGGGTGGCGAAGGCGGCTCGGGGGATCCGGCCCCCGCTCGGACGAGCGGAGGCCAGGAGACCGAAGGCCGCAGGAAGGTCCTGGGAGGCCATGATCAGATGCTCAGCGCCCCGAACCCACCGGGCTGGAAGTCGTAGTTGATGGGAACCTCGATCAGGAAGGGGCGGCCCAGCTCGGCGCCCTTGCGCAGCGCGGCGAGCAGCTCCTGGCGGTCGGTCGCCTTGGTGGCTTCCACGCCGTTGGCCTCGGCGAGGGCGACGAAGTCGACGCCGTTGAACTTCACCGCGGGGTCGTGGCTGCGGTGGTGGCCGATGTTCTGGTAGAGCTCGATGAGACCGTTGGTGTCGTTGTTCACGACCACCGTCACGATCGGCAGGTTGAGGCGGGCGATGGTCTCCAGGTCCGCGCTGTTGGAGTGGAAGCCGCCGTCGCCGGCGATCAGGAAGGTGGGCTGGCCCGGGCGCGCGAGCTGGGCGCCCATGGCGGCGGGGATGCCGTAGCCGAAGCTGGAGCAGCCGGCCGAGGTGAGGAAGCCGAAGGGCTGGTCCGCGCGGGCGAACAGGACGCCGTAGTGCCGGAAGAAGCCGATGTCGGACACGATCGTGCCCTCGCCCGGGCCGGCGACCTCCGCCATGACGGTGTTCATGGAGTCCATCACCTGGTGGACGCGCATGCCGTCCTCGTAGACCTCCGGGTCCGCGAGGAACTCCGCTACGCGGGCGCGCAGCGGGGCGATGTCGTGCCGCTCCTTGGCCGCGAGCGAGGCGGTCGCCGTGTCGAGGTGCTCGACGAACGCGAGGACGTCGGTGACGACGTCGACGGTGGGCCGGTAGACGCGCGGGATCGGGTTCGCGGTGGGCGAGACGCGGACGGTCTTCTTCTCGACGCCCTTCTGCCACATGGAGGGCCGCAGGTCCTCCGCGTAGTCGTAGCCGACGGTGAGGATGAGGTCGACGGGCGCGAACAGCGTGTTCAGGGCCGGGAAGTCGAGGATGCCGTCCATGTAGCCGGTGACGGCGCCGTAGTTGAGCTCGTGGCCGTGCGGCAGGACGCCCTTGGCGATGTACGTCGTGATGACCGGGATGTCGAGGCGCTCGGCGAGGGCACGGATGGCGGGCACCGCGCCGGAGCGGATCGCGGCGGCGCCGACGACCAGCACCGGGTGCTTCGCGCCCCTCAGGAGCTCGGCGGCCTCGTCGGCGGCCTTCTGCCAGCCGTCCGCGACCGCTCCGATCGGCTTGGCCGGGGTGTTCGCCGCCGGGTGTTCCACCGAGGCGTCGATACCCTCGCTGGAGCCGAGCAGGTCGACCGGCAGGGAGATGAACGAGGGGCCGACGGGCTCGGTCATGGCCGCGGTCACGGCGGAGTCCACCAGGTCGGTGATCTCGTGCGGACGCTCCAGCTCCACCGCGTACTTGGACATCGGCGCGATGATCGACACGGAGTCCAGGCACTGGTGGGTGTCGTTGGGGAAGATGTCGTGCGACTCGGACTGGGCGGCCAGGGCGATGACCGGGGAACGGTCCAGGACGGACGTGGCGATGCCCGTGGAGAGGTTGGTCAAGCCGGGACCCAGGGTGGCCCAGCAGGCCTGTGGGCGGCCGGTGATGCGCGCGAGGACGTCGGCGGCGACACCGGCGGTGAATTCGTGCCGGGTGAGGACGAAGTCGACTCCCTCGACCTCGTCGAAGAGGATCGACGCGGCCTCGCGGCCGACTACCCCGAACACCTTCTCCACGCCGTGGTCACGCAGTCGCGCCAGGAGGGCGTGCGCGGCGGTCGGCTTGTTGCTGGGGCCGGTCGATACACGGGACATGGATGGTCTCCAGACTCGGTCAGCGGTGGACAGTTCGCGCCAACCCTGACCAGGCACCCTCTTCACTCCCTCTCCCTCGGATATCGGGGAGCGCGCGGAGAGAAACAGGAGATCAGTGGAGCGGAGGGCTCCGTTTCAGCCTTGACCAATACAGACACCCCGCGTCCGATTTCGCTTATCGAGACGTAAAGAACCGGATTAGTTCAGGCCACTGTTCGCCGTGACACGCGTCATGCCGACACCCTTTCCTTCGGAGGTCTAGACCAGTCAGAGGCAGTTGTCGACCGTTCTCGGCCAGACCGCCTGCATGTATTCGGCCGGGGCGGCTCCGGCGGCAAGCGGAAGAGGGTGCCGACCGTCACCCTCCGCCAACCATTTCTTTCTTCTTTACCTTGTCTTGAACCGTGTGTTCGGGGAGAGACCGAAGAGAGACAGGCGATTAATCTGCGCCACATGAATCGTTCCGATGGCTATGTTGACTACCCGCGGTACGACAGGCGTCGGTCCCGTCGTCGCGCGGTCGTATCAACGTTTGTGGCACTTGCGGCGACGGCGGGAATCGGCTGCTGGGCCTACAACGCGCTGGCCGGAGACGACGGGGACGACCCACAGGTCGCCGCGGCCACGGGACAGCTGGACAAGTTCCTGGACGCGTGGGAGGCGGGCGATGCCCAGCAGGCCGCCGGGCTGACGGACACACCGGACAACGCCGAGTCGTTGATCAAATCCGTCATGACGAACCTGGCTCCGTCGAAGACGGAGATCACCGCCGGCACCGGGAAGCGAGAAGCGGAAGGGGAAGTAGAGATTCCGTTCAGCGTGAAGATGGCCCTTTCCGGGGCGGGCGACTACAAGTGGGACTCGAAGGCGAAGCTCATCAAGAAGAGCGGTCGATGGACCGTTGAATTCCATACACCGCTGATTCACCCGCAGATGGTTCCGGGACAGACCCTCGCACTGAAGTCACGAGAACGGGCCGCCGTCCTCGACAAGAATGGCGACGAACTCCAGTCCGCTTCTCTCGTGGGTGCCGTGGACCCCAAGACCGGCAAAGGAATCTCCGGCCTCCAGGCCCGCTACGACAAACAGCTCACCGGCGGCGGGGGCAAGGCGCAGTCGGTCGTGATCGTGGAACGCGAGAGCGGCCGCGTCGTCAAACAGCTCACCGGCTCGGGAAGCAGCGCGGGCAAGCCGGTGAAGACCACCATCGACCCCAAGGTGCAGGAAGCCGCCGCCGAAGCGCTCGACGGAGTGAAGAAGAACGCGGCGATCGTCGCCATCGACCCGAGCAACGGCGACATCCTGGCCGCGGCCAACATGCCCTCCGGCATGAACCGCGCCCTGGAGGGCCGTTACCCGCCCGGCTCCACCTTCAAGGTCGTCACCTCCGCCGCTCTGCTGAAGCAGGGGATGCGCCCCACCGACCGGGCGAACTGCCCCAAGTTCGCCTACGTCAACGGCCAGCGCTTCGAGAACCAGAACCAGTTCGTGCTCCCGTCGGGCTCGACCTTCAGGGACGCCTTCGCCAAGTCCTGCAACACGTTCTTCGTAGGCGCGCGCGGAAAGCTGTCGAACACCGCCCTGCACGAGACCGCCGAGGCCTTCGGCATCGGCGGCTCCTGGGACGTGGGCACCACGACGTACGACGGAAGCATCCCGGTGACCAACAGCGACAACGACAAGGCGGCATCCACCATCGGACAGGCCCGGCTGCAGGCGTCGCCCCTGGTCATGGCCTCGATCGCGGCCACCGTCAAGGAGGGCCGGTTCAAGCAGCCCGTCCTGGTGCCCGACGCCGTGAAGAAGAAGTACGAGGCCCCCGCCCGGCTCGACGCGGGCGTGGTCGGCAACCTGCGCGAGATGATGCGCGCCACCGTCACCTACGGCGCCGGCTGGGCCCTGAAGGACCTGCCCGGCGAGCCGCACGCCAAGACGGGCACCGCCGAGTTCGGCAACGACACACCGCCGCACACGCACGCCTGGATGATCGGCTACCAGGGCGACAGCGACATCGCCTGGTCGGTCCTTCTGGAGGACGGCGGGTCGGGCGGATCCGACGCGGGCCCCATCGCCGCGAAGTTCCTCAAGAACCTCGACTGACCCAGGGTGTCCGCGACTTGACGCAGGCACCTGGTCGGGGACAACCACGACGGTCACACCAGCCGGAGCAGCCACCACGAGATCGACCCATCCGTGACCCGCGGTCACGGAGCCAGCTCGAGCCGACGGTACGGGGGACAGCAGCCGCACGATGCACGAAGCGTCACCGGGGACGGCGGACCGGCCGCACGGGTGACGGTTCCCCTCCGTTTCCGGCAACACCTCAGCCCCTGTTGGGCGACGGCTTGATTCACACATACAAGGGGGAACCGTCATGAACAGCAGGAACGACCTGACGATCCAGCTCCTCGGCCCTGTGACCCTGGTGAGAAACGGCTTACCGATACCCATCCGGGGTCAGCGGCAGCGACGGTTCCTCGCTTCCTTGGCGCTGAAGCCCGGACAGGTCACCACCAAGGAAGCGATCATCGAGGACTCGTGGGACGGCGAGCCGCCGCTGACCGTCTCCGGACAGCTGCAGACCTCGGCCTGGATGATCCGCACGGCCCTGGCCGAGGCCGGGCTCACCCGCGACGCGCTCGGCTCGCACGCCCTCGGCTACGAACTGCGGGTCCCGGCCCAGCGCATCGACGTGTTCGTCTTCCGCGACGCCGTACGGCAGGTACGCGAACTGCACGCCCGCGGCCAGCACCAGATCGCCTCCGAGCGCCTCGACGACGCGCTCTCCATGTGGCGCGGCTCGGCCCTCACCGACGTCACCTCGACCCGGCTGCGCATGAAGGGAGAAGCTCTGGACCGGGAGCGCACTGCGGCGGCCGAGCTACGCGCGCTGATCGACGTCGGTCTCGGGCACTACGGCGAGGCGATCTCGCAGCTGTCGGAGCTCGTCGACCACGACCCGCTGCGCGAGGACCTGTACGTGGGGCTGATGAAGGCCTACTACGGCGAGGGCCGGCAGGCCGACGCGATCCGCGTCTTCCACCGGGCCAAGGAGATTCTGCGCGAGCAGATCGGCATCAACCCCGGGGCACGGCTGAGGGAACTGATGCAGGCCATCCTGCAGCAGGACGAATCGCTGCTGAGGGCCACGGGGATTCCGCTCTCGGGCGACCGGGTGGGGTGAGCCGGATCGGGCGACCGGGCGAGGTGAGCCGGGGGCCGGTCGCCACGCGGGGGCACATTCCATCCCCGAGGGGCTTCGCCGACGCGTGACGGGACCCTGCGGACACGTGGCGAGGCCTCACGGACCTGCGCCGTGACCTCACGGACGCGTGGTGGGACCTCACGGACGCGTGGTGGGACCTCACGGACGCGTGGTGGGACCTCACGGACGCGCGCCGGGACCTCACAGACGCGTGGTGGGACCCCGTGTACACGCCGCGCCGTGAGGACTCGTACGAGAGTTGATCAAGAGGTTGTCCGGGTTTCATGGCCCGTGGCCGGCGCAACACGTCGACCGCGGGCCGGCGCACTACTCCCCCGGGTGCTCCGGCCCGTCCAGGGGCCAAGGCTCGCGGGACGACACAGAGGGAGCACACATGCGGCGCCGTACCGGACAGCTACGGCACCGACACCAAGTGCACGCAGGACGGCGACACCACCGAACCCCCGAAGGCGCCGTGCGACACGCTGCCCTGCGCGGGCGTCGATCCGGCGACGGTGACCGAGTGGACACCGAACGGCGAACCGACGGTGGTGGAAGACGCGAACATCTACCAGGGCGGCCGCCTGACGATCTACGAGGGCCGGCCTGCCTGGGACCCGGCCCACGACTACTACTGGGGCAAGGCCGAACTCCCGCCGCGCGCGGGGGTCAGCGCCCAGCTGATGACCCACGAGAACAAGGGCCCGGACTTCCGCGCCCAGCGCCCCGTACCCGTCGCCGGTGCCTCGCTGACCGCTTCGGGCACCACGAAGATGTACGCGCTGAACCCGCTCGCGCCCGGGAACACGCAGATCGCCGGACTGGTCGACGACGGCAGGACCTGGGCGTTCGCGACACACCAGGGCGACAACATGGACCAGACGGACGTGGAAGGCCCGCCGGCTCCCTGCGCCGCGCAGCCCTGCACGGGTGTCACCGCCGCCTCCGTGCCGGCCTGGCGGTCCGGCGCCGGCGCCTCGGTGTGGAAGACCGCCAAGCTGAAGTCGGGCGCACAGATCTCGCTGTACGGGGGCCGCCCGACGTGGTCGGTGAGCGACGTCTACGCCTGGGCGCAGACGTCCGGCACCGCCACTGCGTGGCTGGAGGACAGGACCCCGGGCGGCACGTACCGAAAGGTCGCCGACGGCGGGATCCTCTCCGCCACCTCGGGCGAGTACGTCAGGGCATGCGTCTCGGACGGCGCTGAGACGGCGTGCACGACACCGGACGCGTAGGTACGGGCCGTACGACGCAGGACACGTAGATAGGTACGGGGCGTACGCCGCAGAACCCGTAGGTACGAGGCGTACGACCAGGACGCACAGGTACGGGGCGTGCCCGACGCCGGACGCGTCAGTACCGCGCGCCGGACAGGGGACCAGTCAGCACGGCGCACCCGACAGGGGACGCGTGAGTGCCGCGTGTCCAGCAGGGGACGCGTCAGTACAGCGCGCCCAGCAGGGGACGCGTCAGTGCCGCGCACCCGACAAGGGACGCGTCAGTGCCGCGCACCCGACAAGGGATCGCGGTGCCGAGTCGACGGGGAGGTCCTCGTCGGCTCGGCTTCTTGGTGACCGCGGCAGCCCCGTGACCCTGACGGCCGTGGTGACGGACGGCCCACGTCACCACGGCGGCCCCCATGACCACGCCGGCGCCCGTGACCACGCCGGCGCCCGTGACCACGCCGGTCCACGACGACCCCTCCGGCACCAATGACCGAAAACCACCCCATTCGCCCTCACCTGCCGTAGCGTTCCTCGCACTCAAGGTCGTCTCAGGGAGCGTGGCAGAACATGGCCGGGCGACGTACGGTCCTCAAGGGAGTCCTGGCGGCATCGGGTGCGGCGGCGTCCGCGGCCGGGCTGGTCGGAGCGGCGCCGACGACCGGGCGGGGCGCGCCGTACTCCACCCCCGTGCGGATGCGCTGGCTGGGCGTCTCCGGCTGGGAGATCGTCATCGACGGTGGCCGCAGCATCCTCTTCGACCCGTATCTGAGCCGCATGCCCTACCGGGACGCGAAGGGCGCCATCGACCCGAAGCTCCCCCTGCGCCTCGACCGGGCGGCCGTGGAGCGGGTCGCGGCAGGGCACCTCACCGGACCGCCCGAACTGATCCTGGTCAGCCATGGCCATTTCGACCACGTCGCGGACGTACCGCAACTCCTGGGGCGCCCCGCCTGGGAAAAGCACCGCATCCGCGCGCTGTGCGACGAGACGGTACGCAATCTGCTCACGGCCATGGGAACGCCTCGGCCCCGTCTGGACGATGTGATTCAGGTCAAGGGCGGCGAGTACCTCCAGTTCGACGGATACACCGTGGAGGTCTTCCGCAGCCTGCACAGCCAGCAGCCCGACCACGGCTATTTCGCCCCCGGCCGCAAGACCGCTCCGCCCCGGCGCCCCACCGTGCTGGGCGATCTGGTCGAGGGCGACACACTCGCCTACCAGCTGACCGTGGACGGCGGCCCGAGCATCCTGCTCATGGGCGCGAGCAACTTCGCCGAACGTGAACTGTCCGGCATCCGCCCGGACATCGCGGCGATCGCGATGACCTCCCACTCGGCACTCCACCGCTATGTAGAGCGCCTGCTCGCCGCCATCGGCGACCCGCCCCTCCTCATCCCCACCCACCACGACGACATGACCACCCCCCTCACCGATGCTCCGTCCCTCCTCGCGGCCGCGACCCCCACCACGGCGGCCAAGGAACTCACGGCGGCCTCCGCCCCCGCTTCACGGGTCCTCAGCCCCCATCACCTGAAGGCCGTTGACGTCACGGCGGCACTCGCCTGAGGTCTCGACGGGGTTGCCCCCGGGTCGCGCAGGACAGCCGGCCACAAGCGACGGGCGCCCGAACCACCGATGCCCTCGCGCGTCCGGCGCAGGGGATGCGCGTCCGTCGCCGCACCCCACCCTGTCGGGTGATCGTCGCGGTCCCCATCCTGTGCGACGCCGGCAACTAGCCGGTTACTGACGAGCGGGTCATTCTTGGAGCAGCAGCTCCGTGTTCTTGGACCGGAGGACGCCATGAGCCTGCCCACTGTCCCGCCCGCGGCGCACCCTTCGCCGGGCCCGGGGGCAACGGACAAGGGGCTCAAGGACGGCGCGCTGGGGCTCTTCTCCAGCACCGTGATCGGTCTGGCGTCCACGGCCCCCGCCTACAGCCTCGCGGCGACCCTCGGCGTCATCGTGGGCATCGTGGGCTACCAGTCACCGATCGTGATCGTCCTCGCCTTCGTCCCGATGTTCCTGATCGCCTACGGCTACAAGGAGCTCAACCGGGCGGACCCCGACTGCGGCACCACCTTCACCTGGGCCTCCCGGGCGTTCGGCCCCCGTACCGGCTGGCTGGGCGGGTGGGGAATCGTCGCCGCCGACATCATCGTGATGGCCAACCTGGCCCAGATCGCCGGGGCGTACGGCTTCCAGCTCGTGGGCGCGGACGGGCTGGCACAGAACACCCTCTGGGTGACCGTGGTCGGCGTGGCATGGATCGCCGTGATGACGCTGATCTGCTACATCGGCATCGAGATCTCGGCGAATCTGCAGAAGGTGCTGCTCACCATCGAGATCGTGGCGCTCTTCCTGCTGGCGATCACCGCGCTGGTGAAGGTCTACGGGGGAACGGCGCCGAGCGTCTCGTCGGAGCTCTCCGGGTCGTGGTTCAACCCTGCCCGGATCGGTTCACTCGACGACCTGACCAAGAGCGTGCTGGCCGGGGTGTTCATCTACTGGGGCTGGGACACCGCCGTATCGGTCAACGAGGAAACGGTCGACCGCGATCGCACGCCCGGCCGCGCGGCGGTGATGTCCACCGTCATCCTGCTCCTGGTCTACCTCATGGTCACGACATCGGCTCAGGCCTTCGCCGGTGCAGGAGACCGCGGCATCGGCCTCGCGAACCCCGACAACTCCTCAGACGTCCTCTCCAGCCTGGGCGCCGAGGTCTTCAGCACCTCGGGATGGGGCGAGTTCGCCACCAAGCTCCTGATCCTGATGGTTCTCACCTCGGCCGCGGCCTCCACCCAGACCACCATCCTCCCGACGGCCCGAACCACGCTTTCCATGGCCGCCTTCAAGGCCATCCCGGACCGCTTCGCCCGCATCCACCCCCGCTTCCTCACCCCGACCTGGTCCACGGTGGGCATGGGCCTGGCCTCCATCACCTTCTACGTGATGCTGACCCGGGTGAGCGAGAACGTGCTGGCCGACTCCATCGGCTCCGTCGGCCTCTTGATCGCCTTCTACTACGGGCTCACGGGGTTCACCTGCGTCTGGTACCACCGCAGGGTCCTCACCCACAGCCCGCGCGACCTGTGGACGAAGGGCCTCATGCCCGCCCTCGGCGGCGTCCTCCTCCTCTACTTCTTCGTCAACGCCTGCGTGGTGTACTCCGCCACGGACTACGGCAGCACCTCATGGACCCTGCCCTTCCCACCCCACTGGCAACTCGGCGGCGTCTTCGTCACCGGCATCGGCGCACTGCTGCTCGGCGCCGTGCTGATGCTGACGTACCGGGCGATCCGCCCGACGTTCTTCCGCAAGGAGACCATCCCGCTCTCCGCCCACGAACGGGACGCCCACTGAGGGGCCGCATCGACTGCACGAAAGAGCCCAGGCCACTGACGTGACCTGGGCTCTCCGCACACAGAGCCGCCTTCGGGATTCGAACCCGAGACCTACGCATTACGAGTGCGTTGCTCTGGCCATCTGAGCTAAGGCGGCGCGCTGTCCGCACTATGGTGCGATCAGCAACGTCGGTAAGTCTACACAGTTTCCGGGGGTGCTCCGTACACGCCCCGGGGCCTCCGGTGCCGGGGTGTACGGACGGGCTATGAGCAGCGCTTTCCCTTGGCGGGCGGGGTGCCCTGGAGGAGGTAGCGGTCGATCGTGGAGTCGATGCAGGTGCTGCCGCGGCCGTATGCGGTGTGGCCGTCGCCGACGTAGGTGAGGAGGGTGCCGGAGGAGAGCTGGGAGGCGAGGGACTGGGCCCAGGGGTACGGGGTCGCCGGGTCGCGGGTGGTGCCGACCACGAGGATCGGGGCGGCACCCTTCGCCTGGATGCGGTGCGGCTCGCCGGTCGGCTTCACCGGCCAGTACGCGCAGTTCAGGGAGGCCCAGGCCAGGCCTTCCCCGAAGACGGGGGACGCCTTCTCGAAGGCGGGGAGGGCCTTCTCCACCTGGTCGGGGGTGGCGAAGGCGGCCGGGAGGTCGAGGCAGTTCACCGCCGCGTTGGCGAACATCAGGTTCGCGTACTTGCCGTCGGCGTCGCGCTCGTAGTAGCTGTCGGACAGGGCGAGCAGCCCGGCGCCGTCCTTCTCCTTCATCGCCGAGGTGAGCGCCTCGCGCAACTGCGGCCAGGCCGCCTCGTCGTACATCGCCGCGATCACACCCGTCGTCGCGAGCGCCTCGCCGAGCTTGCGGCCGTGCGCGTCGCCGGCCGGGATGGGCGCCTTGTCCAACTGCTGGAAGAACGCCTTCAGGTTCTTGCCCACCTGCTCCGGGCTCGTGCCCGCGCCGCCCAGCGGGCAGTCGCTATGGCGCACGCAGTCCTTCGCGAACGACCGGAAGGCCGTCTCGAAGCCCGCCGTTTGGTCCTCATTGAGTTTGCGCGCGGTGAGCTGCGGGTCCATCGCGCCGTCCAGGACCAGTCGGCCCACCCGGCCCGGGAAGAGGCCCGCATACGTCGCCCCGAGGAGCGTCCCGTACGACGCCCCGACATACGTCAGCTTCTGGTCGCCCAGCACGGCGCGCAGGATGTCCATGTCACGGGCCGCCTCCACCGTGGAGACATGCCGGAGCACATCGGGCGAGCGCTGACCGCAGCCCTCGGCGAACTTCTTGTACGCGTCGACGAGTTGCCCCGTCTCCTTCTTGTCGTCCGGCGTCGTGTCCGTCTGCGTGAACGTGTCCATCTGGCGGCCGGTGAGGCATTCGACCGGCTCGCTGCGGGCCACGCCGCGCGGGTCGACCGCGACCATGTCGTAGCGGGCGCGGACCTCTGCCGGGTAGCCGATCCCGGCGTACTGCTGCAGATAGCCGACCGCCGAGCCGCCCGGTCCCCCCGGGTTGACCAGCAGTGAGCCAAGGCGTTTACCCGGCCCCGTGGCCTTCTTGCGGGCGACCGCCAGCCTGATGTCGCCCGAGGCCGGATTCGCGTAGTCCAGCGGCGCCTTCATCGTGGCGCACTCGAAGCCGGGGACCCCGCAGGTGCGCCAGTTCAGCTTCTGCCCGTAGTACGGCGCCAGTGTCGACGGCGTGGAACTCGGCAGCGCGGCCAACACCGCGTTCGCCGTCGCCGTCGATGTCGCTGTCGCCGTCGTCGAACTCCCGGAGGAGCAGGCCGACATGAGCAGCGCCGCGACGGCCAGCAGCACGCCACTCGTACGGAGGGGCCGGTTCGGCCGTTGGGTGCGCCTGATGTACATCCCGCGAGCGTAACCTTGCGCGATCAATTGATCACCTTCAGTCGCGGATGCGCCTCGTACGAGTGACTTGGGTCAACTCGTCGTGCGTCCCGTCATGCATCCCATCGTGCGCCCAGTGGCGCACGTGCACGACTTGACGTACGAGGTCGCGCGCCCGTCCGTACGCGCCGTCGTGCCGGTGAGGCCCGAACGTTCCGAGCACTGCGGGTACTCCGCAGGGCTCCGGATGCGTTCAGCCCGCCCGCAGCGCCATCGTCATCGCCTCCACCGCGAGCAGCGGAGCCACGTTGCGGTCGAGGGCCTCGCGGCACGCGGCGATCGCGTCGATGCGACGCAGGGTCGCCTCCGGCGAGCTGCCGCGGGCCAGGCGCTCCAGGGTGTCCTCGGCCTCCGCGTTGGCGATGGCCACACGGGAACCGAGCTGAAGGGCGAGGACGTCGCGGTAGAACCCGGTGAGGTCGATCAGGGCCAGGTCCAGGCTGTCGCGCTGCGTACGCGTTCTTCGCCGCTTCTGCCGGTCCTCCAGCTCCTTCATGACGCCCGCGGTGCCGCGCGGCATACGGCCACCCTGGGCCGCGCCGAGGGCCGCCTTCAGGTCCTCGGTCTCCTTCACGTCGACTTCCTCGGCAAGCTGCTTGGCGTCCTCGGCGGCCGTGTCGATCAGCTCCTGGGCCGCCTTGAGGCAGCCGCCGATGTCGTCGACCCGGAGCGGGAGCTTGAGGACGGCGGCCCTGCGCGCGCGGGCGTTCGGGTCCGTGGCGAGGCGGCGGGCCCGCCCGATGTGGCCCTGCGTCGCGCGCGCGGCGGCCGCCGCGACGTCGGGCTCGATGCCGTCGCGGCGTACGAGGATGTCGGCGACCGCGTCCACCGGCGGGGTGCGAAGGGTGAGCAGGCGGCAGCGGGAGCGGATGGTGGGCAGGACG
Organism: Streptomyces sp. NPDC050564; assembly: GCF_044457265.1. Taxonomy (NCBI): domain Bacteria; kingdom Bacillati; phylum Actinomycetota; class Actinomycetes; order Kitasatosporales; family Streptomycetaceae; genus Streptomyces; species Streptomyces sp. NPDC050564. The sequence goes on from NZ_JBITGS010000002.1 coordinate 147,045, forward strand.
TCCTCGATCGACGGGGCGCACAGGAGCCAGACCGTGCGAGGGGCGGGCTCCTCGACGGCCTTCAGGAGGACATTGCCCGCGCCCTCGGTGAGACGGTCCGCGTCCTCCAGGACGATGACCTGCCAGCGGCCGTTCGCCGGGGACATCTGGGCGCGGCGGACCAGGTCGCGGGTCTCCTTCACGCCGATGGAGAGGAGGTCGGTGCGGACGATCTGCACATCGGCATGAGTGCCCACCAGGCTCGTATGACAGCCGTCGCAGAACCCGCAGCCGGGGACTCCGCCGAGCGCCCGGTCGGGGCTCACGCACTGGAGCGCCGCCGCGAACGCCCGCGCCGCGGTGGAGCGGCCCGAACCGGGCGGGCCCGTGAACAGCCAGGCGTGCGTCATCTTGGACGCCTCGGGGAGCGGGGTGTCCGCGGCGACCGCCGTGACGAGGGCGTCGGCGTCCCGGGCGGCGGCGGCGAGCTGCTCGCTCACCTTCTCCTGGCCCACCAGGTCGTCCCACACGGGCATGGGGCACCGCCCTTTCGTCGCACTTTGCCTTGCCGCGTCCATTGTGCGGGTCGCCACTGACATTCGGCCCCGGCCGGGGTGAGCGGGGCCCGCCCCTCACCGGTCCTCCCGCAGCGCCGACCTTCCGGACTCAGCGGCGGCGGCCGCCCCGCCCCTCGTCCCAGTCGTCGTCCTCGCGCGGACCCAGGAGTTCGTCGGCCAGGGTCGGGAGGTCGTCCAGCGGAGTCTCCTCGGCCCAGTCGGATCGAGGACGGCGGCGCGGGGCGCCCTCGTCGTCGACCTGGGGCAGCTCGCGCGTACGGTCGCCCGAACCGCCCGGCCGCGGTGCCGGCCGCTCGTCGCGGAAGAAGCCGGGCGGCACCCGGTCCGCCGGATCACCGGAGGCAGCACCGGCCGTGGAAGCACCCGGAGAGGCACCCGCACGCCCGTCCCGTACCGGAGGAAGCACCGCCGTCTCATCATCGGCCGCGCCCTGAGCCACGGGCGGGAGAACGGCCGTCTCGTCCGCCGCGCCCTCGGGGACAGGCGGCTTCGGCAGCTTCGCCGTCTCCTCCCCGTCGGGGCGGGCGCCGGACCGAGAGCCGGCGGTGTCCTCACGGGTGTGCGACCGAGCACCGGCATAGCCCTCACCCGCGCCGGACCGGAATGCGGCAGGGCTCTGGTCCGCCCGCACCGGCCGCAGCACCGCCGTCTCGTCCACCGGCCCACCCGACGCGTTCGTCGGCGTCACCACGGGCGTGGGCACCGTCGTCTCGTTGTCCGGCGCGGGAGCCGCAGCAGGAGCACCGGCCGGAGCCCCGGTCACGGGCGCCACGGCCGTCGACGCCGCTGCCTCGGCGGAGGCCGTCGCAGCCGCCGACGCGGCCGCGGCCTCCGCCGCCGCCCGCCGGGCCTGCTCGGCCCGCAGCAGGGCCTCCTCGGCCTTGCGCTGCTTCTCCAGGCGGCGCGCCTCGGCCTCGGCCCGCAGCCGCGCCTCCTCCTCGACCTGCTTGCGCCGACGCTCCTCCTCGGCGGCCCTCGCCTGCTCCTCGGCGAGACGCCTGACCCGCTCCTCCTCGGCACGGCGGCGCGCCTCCTCGGCACGCTGCCGGGCCTCCTCCGCCTGACGCTCGGCCTCGCGCCGCTGGGCCTCCTCCAGCTCGCGCTGCTTGCGCTCCTCCTCCTCGGCACGGAGCTTGGCGAGCTGCTCCTGACGCTCGCGCTCCAGCCGCTCCTCCTCGGCCTTGCGCGCGGCCTCTTCCTCCGCCTTGCGCCGGGCTTCCTCCTCGGCCGCCTTGCGCGCCTCCTCCTGGGCCTTCACCTCGGCCTCGGAGAGGGGCAGCATCACGTCGAGGCGGTGCCGGACGACCGTGGTGACCGCCTCGGGCTCCTGCGCCGCGTCGACCACCAGGTACCGGCCCGGGTCTGCGGCCGCGAGCGTCAGGAAACCGGACCGCACGCGCGTGTGGAACTCGACGGGCTCCGACTCCAGCCGGTCCGGCGCCTCCGTGAACCGCTCGCGGGCCGCCTCCGGCGACACGTCCAGCAGAACCGTCAGATGCGGTACGAGCCCATTCGTCGCCCAGCGGTTGATGCGGGCGATCTCCGTCGGAGACAGGTCACGGCCCGCGCCCTGGTAGGCCACCGACGAGTCGATGTAGCGGTCGGAGATGACGACGGCACCGCGCTCCAGCGCGGGCCGCACCACCGTGTCGACGTGCTCCGCGCGGTCGGCCGCGTACAGCAGCGCCTCCGCGCGGTGCGAAAGCCCCGCCGAGGACACGTCCAGCAGGATCGACCGCAGCCGCTTGCCGACCGGCGTGGCGCCCGGCTCCCGGGTCACCACGACCTCGTGGCCCTTGGCGCGGATCCACTCGGCGAGCGCCGTCGCCTGGGTGGACTTGCCGGCCCCGTCGCCGCCCTCCAGGGCGATGAAGAAGCCGTTCGTGGCGGGCACCTGCGCCGGGTCGTCGCCGCCGCGCAGCGCGTCCAGCAGGTCGTGCCGCAGCGGCACTCCGGAGCGGTCGTCGACCTTGGCGAGCACCAGCGCCGCGACCGGCAGCAGCAGCGCGCCCACCAGCATGAGCGTGAAGGCGGCCCCCCCGTGCGCGAACACGAACTTGCCGTTCTCCAGGCGGTGCGGACCGATCGCGGCGGCCACCAGGGGCGCCAGGATCGCGCCGAGCGCCACGAGGACCCGTACGACCGCGTGCAGGTGTTCGGTCGTCCGAGCCCGCCGGTACTCCTCGGCCTCCTGGTCGAGGAGCGCGTGCCCGGTGTTCGCGGCGACGCCGGCGCCGATGCCCGCGAAGGCGACGATCAGCAGCACGGTGGTGACGTCCGGGACCAGCCCGGCGGCCAGCAGCGCGACTCCGGTGAAGGCGATCGCCAGTGAGAGCAGCCTGCGCCGCGACAGCGACGGCAGCACCGAAGGGGCCGTACGGATGCCGATGACGACACCCCCGGTCAGGGCCAGCACCAGCAGCCCGTACGTCACCGGTCCGCCGCCCAGGTCCTTGGCGTGCAGCACGGAGACGGCGACGGCGGCCGAGATGGCCCCGGCGACCGCCGCGCAGGCCAGGACCAGCAGCGGAATCGCGCCGGTGCGGCCCTTGTCGACGCCGGTGCCCGTCTTGGGGCGGCGCAGGCCCTCGAGCGGCGACCGCGCGCGCGGGGTGCGTGCGTCGGGCAGTTCGAGGAACGTGAGCACCGAGAGCGAGGCGGCGAACAGTCCGGCCGCCACGTACGAGGCGAGCGCCACCTGGTGCTGGTCGAACCAGTCGATCCCGGCGCCCAGCAGGTTGTTGACGAGCGATGCCACGACGAGCGCGGCGGCCGCCAGCGGCACCGCCATGAACGCCGTACGCAGCGACAGGCGCCGCAGCGCGTCCATGTGGTCCGGCAGCGGGCGCACCGTGGCACCCTCCATCGGCGGCGCGGGCAGCAGCGCGGGCGCGGCGCTCTCCCGGCACACCGTCCAGAACCGCTCGGCGACACCGGTCACGAACGCGGTCACCAGCACGACGGCGAGCGCGTCGTCCGGGGTCCAGTCGATCCACAGGGGCGCGACGATGAGGAGCGCGGCGCGCAGAGCGTCGGCCCCGACCATGGTCCAGCGCCGGTCGAGGGGCCCCTCCGGTGAGGTCAGAGAGGTGAGCGGCCCAAGGAGTACGGCTCCGAAGAGCAGCGTCGCGAGCACGCGTGCCCCGAAGACGGCCGCCACGGCGAAGGCCACTCCGCGGTAGCCACCGCCGAAGGACCCCTCGAGGATCGCCGCCTGGAGGGCCAGGACGACCAGCACGAGCAGGGCCAGGGCATCGGCGACACCTCCTACGAGCTGTGCGCTCCACAGCCGCTTCAATTGCGGCTGGCGCAGCAGCGCGCGCACGGCGCGCTCGCGGGAATCTGCGACCAGGGCGTCGTCGGGGGCCGGGTTGTGGGCCGTTGGCTGCTCGGCTCGCGTCATCCTGCAAGCCTATCCGGACCCACTGACTCCCCGAAGGGGTGGCCGAACATACGGACGCCCCCGCACCGGAAGGTGTAGGGGCGTACACGTGCCGGGCACGTCGGGCACACGGAATCCGACGACCTCAAGGCACGGGGACCGAGCCTTGGCGGGCACACGGATCACGACGCTCGGGAGGCCGCCGTCATCCCTGCAGCCTCAGCTCTCCGAGACCGGCACCTCCGTAAAGAAGCTTCAGCACTCCGCCGCTGCCGCCCCCGCAAAGAAGCCTCAGCACTGCGCAGCTGCCGCCTCCGCAAAGAAGCCTCAGTCCTCCGGAGCCGCCGTCTTCGTACGGAAGCCTCAGCCCTCCGAAGCCACCGGCCTCCGTACGAAAGCCTCAGCCCTCCGAGGCCGCCGTCTTCTTTGCGGCGGCCTTCTTGGCGGGTGCCTTCTTGGCAGCCGTCTTCGAAGTCGTCGTCTTCTTTGCCGCCGTTTTCTTGGCAGGGGCCTTCTTGGCAGGGGCCTTCTTGGCAGGGGCCTTCTTGGCGGCCGTCTTCTTCGCGGTCTTCTTGGCCGGGCCCTTGGCGCGCTTCTCGGCGAGCAGCTCGTAGCCGCGCTCCGGGGTGATGTCCTCGACGCTGTCGCCGGACCGCAGGGTCGCGTTGGTCTCGCCGTCGGTCACATACGGCCCGAAACGGCCGTCCTTGACGACGACGGGCTTCCCGCTGACCGGGTCCTCGCCCAGCTCCTTCAGCGGCGGCTTGGCGGCCGCACGGCCACGCTGCTTGGGCTGAGAGTAGATCTCCAGCGCCTCTTCGAGCGTGATGGTGAAGAGCTGGTCCTCGGACTGCAGCGAGCGCGAGTCCGTGCCCTTCTTCAGGTACGGCCCGTAGCGCCCGTTCTGCGCGGTGATCTCCACGCCCTCGGCGTCCTTGCCGACGACGCGCGGCAGGGACATCAGCTTGAGGGCGTCCTCGAGCGTCACCGTGTCGAGCGACATCGACTTGAACAGCGAGGCCGTACGCGGCTTGACCGCGTTCTTGCCCGTCTTCGGGGTGCCCTCGGGGAGCACCTCGGTGACGTACGGGCCGTAGCGGCCGTCCCTGGCGATGATCTGGTGGCCGCTCTCCGGGTCGGCACCCAGCTCGAAGTCACCGCTCGGCTTGGCGAGCAGCTCCTCCGCGAGGTCGACCGTCAGCTCGTCGGGGGCCAGGTCCTCGGGCACATCGGCGCGCTGGTGGTTCTCGGAGTCCTTCTCGCCGCGCTCGATGTAGGGGCCGTAGCGCCCGACGCGCAGAACGATGTCGTTGCCGACCGGGAAGGACGACACCTCACGGGCATCGATGGCACCCAGGTCGGTGACGAGCTCCTTGAGGCCGCCGAGGTGGTCGCCGTCGCCGTTGCCGGCCTCGGCGGCACCGGTCGCCTCGCCCTCGCCGAAGTAGAACCGCTTCAGCCACGGCACGGCCTGCGCCTCGCCGCGCGCGATGCGGTCGAGGTCGTCCTCCATCTTGGCGGTGAAGTCGTAGTCGACGAGCCGCCCGAAGTGCTTCTCCAGGAGGTTGACCACGGCGAACGACAGGAAGGACGGCACGAGTGCCGTGCCCTTCTTGAACACGTATCCGCGGTCGAGGATGGTCCCGATGATCGACGCGTACGTCGACGGGCGGCCGATCTCGCGCTCTTCGAGCTCCTTGACCAGGCTGGCCTCGGTGTAGCGGGCCGGCGGCTTGGTCGCGTGCCCGTCGACCGTGATCTCCTCGGCGGACAGCGGGTCACCCTGGCTGACCTGCGGAAGGCGGCGCTCGCGGTCGTCGAGCTCGGCGTTCGGGTCGTCCGCGCCCTCGACGTACGCCTTCAGGAAGCCGTGGAACGTGATGGTCTTGCCGGACGCGCTGAACTCGGCGTCGCGACCGTCGGAAGCGGTGCCCGCGATCTTCACGGTGACGGAGTTTCCGACCGCGTCCTTCATCTGGGAGGCGACGGTCCGCTTCCAGATCAGCTCGTACAGCTTGAACTGGTCACCGGTCAGACCTGTCTCGGCCGGGGTGCGGAAACGATCACCCGAGGGTCGGATCGCCTCGTGCGCCTCCTGCGCGTTCTTGACCTTTCCGGCGTAGGTCCGCGGCTGCGCCGGCAGGTAGTCGGCACCGTACAGCTGCGTGACCTGGGCGCGGGCGGCGGAGATCGCCGTGTCCGAGAGGGTCGTGGAGTCCGTACGCATGTAGGTGATGAAGCCGTTCTCGTACAGCTTCTGCGCCACCTGCATGGTCGCCTTCGCGCCGAAGCCGAGCTTGCGCGAGGCCTCCTGCTGGAGCGTCGTCGTACGGAACGGCGCGTACGGCGAGCGGCGGTAGGGCTTGGACTCGACCGAGCGGACCGAGAAGTTCGTGTTCTCCAGGGCGGCGGCGAGCGCGCGGGCGTTCGCCTCGTCCAGGTGGAGCGTGTTCGCGCTCTTGAGCTGCCCCAGCGAGTCGAAGTCGCGGCCCTGGGCGACGCGCTTGCCGTCGACCGTCGTCAGGCGTGCGACCAGGGACGACGGGTCGCTCGAGTCACCGGCGCGGCCGGTGCCGAAGGTGCCGGTCAGGTCCCAGTACTCGGCGGAGCGGAAGGCGATGCGCTCGCGCTCCCGCTCGACGACGAGGCGGGTCGCGACGGACTGGACACGGCCCGCCGACAGGCGCGGCATGACCTTCTTCCACAGGACCGGCGAGACCTCGTAGCCGTAGAGGCGGTCGAGGATGCGGCGGGTCTCCTGGGCGTCGACCATGCGCTGGTTGAGGTCGCGCGGGTTGGCGACGGCCTCGCGGATGGCCTCCTTGGTGATCTCGTGGAAGACCATTCGCTTGACCGGGACCTTGGGCTTCAGGACCTCCAGGAGGTGCCACGCGATGGCTTCGCCCTCGCGGTCCTCATCGGTGGCGAGGAAGAGTTCGTCGGAGTCCTTCAGCAGGTCCTTGAGCTTCTTGACCTGGGCCCTCTTGTCAGCGTTGACCACGTAGATCGGCTGGAAGTCGTGCTCGACGTCCACGCCGAGGCGGCGCACCTCGCCGGTGTACTTCTCCGGCACCTCCGCGGCGCCGTTCGGGAGGTCGCGGATGTGCCCGACGCTCGCTTCGACGACATAGCCGGGGCCGAGATAGCCCTTGATCGTCTTCGCCTTGGCAGGCGACTCGACGATGACGAGTCGGCGGCCGCCGTGTGCGGTGTCGCTGGTCGGGGACAACTTCGCTCTTCTCTCCGGTCGACGCGGGGGGTCCTCCCCGGGCCTTGCTCCCGGGGGTCGGGTCGTGCTGACGCTGCGGAGTGTGACGGTACATCCCGCCCCCGTGTCAAACGGGAAAAGCCCGCAACGGCCACTCGAACGGTAACCCGACTACCGCCATTCCTGCCGCCCGGAGTGTCCACCAGCCCTTTCAGCCCTATCCGGAGCGTGACCTCCCAGTTACCGGAGCCCCGGTCCTCACGCGCGCGTGAAACACCACATCCCGAGTGCCAGCGCACCGGTTCCGGCGACGCTCGTGAGCGTCGCCGATGCGACGCGGTTCACACCGTGGGCGACGGGCTCGCCCTGCCGCAGCCGGGCCACGGTCCAGGCCAGCAGTCCGCCGCCGAACAGGGCGAACACCGTCCCCGCGAAGATCGCCGGTCCGCTTTCCATGGTGTGTCCTTCCGCCCCGAGTCCTCAGGCTCGGGAGGCTGGCACGCCCCGGAAGCGGACGTGCGAACCTGCGGTGAACGCCGGGCAACCAGAATCCCATGGGGCGCTCAGACCGTGCCGGGCGTGGGTATCTTCCCGGTCGTCTTCGTGTTGTCGGTGTGGCCCACCGTGCACACGACTGTGGTGAATCCGTCGTTCCAGTCCTCCTTGTCGCCCAGCCAGCCGTAGGTCTTCAGCTCCGATCCGGGCGCCCAACTCGACTCGAACTTGTTGCTGCAGAGCTTTCCTCCGTTGTCGATCCCCTTCTTGTAGTCCATGTCCTTGGGCGCCGCGGCGAAGCCGACGACCTGGTCGGTGTGCGGCTTGGCACAGTCGGTCAGCAGGGAATCGAACGAGTCGCCACCCTTGTCGACGTACGTCCAGCAGTCCCCGATGGCCATTTGCGCGGCGTACAGGTCCATGTTCTTGTCGCGGAACCGTGCCACTTCGCCCCCGATGGGGGCATGCCGTCCGAGTACGAGACATGCCGTAGCCCCGTCGGCCGCCGTGAACCCCGCCTTCGTCGGGACGAGGGCATAGGCACCGGCGTCGGGCAGGGCCGTGGCCACCGGCTCGGCCTGCGCCGCGCACCGTGTCGTGCCCTGGGTGCGGGCGTCGGCGTAGTCGCTCGCCGTGTCGACCGCCACGACCTGGCCGTCCGGCCAGTCGTCGGCACAGTCCACGACGCCCAGGTTCGGCACCGACTTGAACGGCGTGCCCGACCAGACCGCCTTCACACAGTCGCCCGCCTGCAACGGGTCGGTGAGCCCCGCCTGTTCGCCGTACGGGTGGACCGGCCCCGTCGGCTCCGGCGCCGACGTGCTCGCCGAAGTCGACGGGACCTTCGTCGCCCCGCTGTCTTTCTTGCCGCCGTCGCCGCCGGTCAGTGAGACGGCTGCCCAGGCGCCGCCTGCGATCACGAGAACGACGGCCACGACGAGGGCGATGACGGCGGCGACAGGCTTCTTGCGCCCCGCCTGCGGCGGAGGCGGTCCGGGCGGACCGCCCGCATAGGGCCCCGGCAAGGGCGGCCCAGGCGAGCTGCCCTCGTGGGGCAGGGGTGCGCCGGTCCCCGCGTACGGCGAGTCCGGGCTGTACGCGTAGGGGTTGTTGCGCAAGTCGTACGCACCCTGCGGGGCCGCCGAACTCCAAGGGGCGTACGGCGACGGGGCGCCGGAGGCCGATGCGGCCGGGCCACCCGGTGTGACGGGACCGCCGGCTCCGGGGGTGTCGCCCGTGCCCGCCCCGGCCGGACCACCCGGCGTCTGCGGGGTGTTCGGCGTGGGGGGCGCGCCCGGCGTCTGCGGGCTGTGCGGCGTCGATGGGGTACCCGGCGTCGATCCCCCGGCCGGGTCCGCGTACTGGCCGCCGTAGGGCCCCTGCGCCGAAGCCCCCGACTGCCCCAGGGGCGAGCCCGCGACATACCCGGGAGGCGCGCCCTCCACATACCCCGGAGGTGCCCCCGCGGCCTCGTCCGAGGGGACGCTCGCGGACGGGCTGCCGGGCGCGGCCCCGAATCGGCCGGGCGGCGGCCCGAATCCGCTGGGCGCAGGCTCCGGCAGGGGCGTCGCTCCCCACCCGGGCGGGGGCCCGAACCCCGCGCCCGCCGCTCCCCGCACCACGCGCTCCAGCCCTCGCGCGACCGCCTCCGGCGACGACCTCCGCACCGGGTCCTTGACGAGCAACCCATGGAGCACGGGCGACAGTTCACCGGCCCGGGTCGGCGGCGTGGGCTCCTCGCCGAGCAGGGCCGTCAGCGTCGCGTAGTCGCCGCGGCGGTCGAAGGGGCCACGGCCTTCGACGGCCGCGTACAGCGTGGCGCCCAGGGAGAAGAGGTCGGCGGCGGGGGTCGGCGGCTCGCCGCGGGCGCGCTCGGGGGCGAGATAGCCGGGCGTGCCGAGAATGCCGGCGGTGGCGGTGAGCCGTGGCTCGCGGGACTCCGGCTGGAGCGCGATCCCGTAGTCGGTGAGCAGCACGCGCGCGTAGGGGTCGCCCGAAGCATCCGGCGCCAGAAGGATGTTGGCCGGTTTCACATCCCTGTGGAGGATGCCGATCCGGTGTCCCGCCGTGAGCGCGTCGAGGACGGCGAGCCCGATCCGGGCGGTCCCGGCGGGCGACAACGGCCCCGACTGCCGTACCACCGCCTGGAGATCGATCGCGTCCGGCACGTACTCCATGACGATCCACGGCAACCCCTCGTGCACCACCACGTCGTGCACGGTGGCCACATGGGGATGCCCGCGCAACCGCGCCGCGTGCCGGGCCTCGCTGCGCGCCCGCGCGATGCGCTGCACGGGCTCGCTCGCGTCCATCGGCACGTCCGGCAGCGCGACCTCCTTCATGGAGACCTCGCAGGCCAACTCCTCGTCGTACGCGAGCCATACGCGCCCCATGCCGCCCGCGCCGAGCGTCCGCAGCAGCCGATACCGGCCACTGATGACCCTGCCCTCGCCCTGATCCGGCGTCTCCCCCGCCATCACGCCTCCCCCGAGACAGCGCACCTCCCCCGAGGGCGCGTGGAGCTTGTCTCTTGAAGGTAGCTTCGCACGCACCACTGACAGGAGCCCTTTTGCGGGACAATCGCATCCAATCCCGCCAGAACGGGCACATGCGACTCAGCGGTGCGGGTACGCCTCAGGAGCTACGCAGCCGACACGTCCGCGCCCCTCTTCACACCGCGGGTTCGAGGAACCCCTGCTCCACCAGCAGCCGAATCTGCGCGGGTGTCCGGTCGCGCAGCAACACCGGGTCCTCGCCGACCAATTGGGCGATGGCGTCGAGAATCCGGCCCGCGCTGAGCGTGCCGTCGCACACGCCCGCGAAGCCCGCGCCGACCGTGTCCACCTTGGTGGCCCGGCGCATCCCACGGTGCTGACGCAGCACCACGTGTTCCGGGTCTTCGGCGCCGGGCAGCCCCACCTGCTCCTGGACGACCTCTTCGACGAGCTTGAAGTGCCCGGCGAGCAGAGCCGCGTCGTCGTGCGCCCGCAGATAGTCGACGCGATCGAAGTGCGCGCGCACGGTCTCGCCGAGCGGCTGCTCCACGGGGTGCGGCCACTCCTCCACCGTGATCGAGGGCACGGCGGCCGTCGCCCTGCGCAACGTGATCCACCCGAAGCCCACGGCCCTCACCTTGCGCGCCTCGAACTCGTCCAGCCACGCGTCGTACCGCGCCTGGTACTCGGCCGGGTCGTCGCGATGGTCGCCCGCGTCCCGCAGCCACAACTCCGCGTACTGCGTGACGTCCTGGACCTCGCGCTGCACGATCCACGCGTCGCAGCCGCGCGGCACCCAGGAGCGCAGCCGGTCCTGCCAGTCCTCGCCCTCCACGTGCTGCCAGTTGGCCAGGAACTGCGCGTACCCCCCTTCGTTCAGGCGGTCGCCCGCCTGTTGAACGAGCGTGCGGCACAGATCGTCCCCGCCCATCCCGCCGTCGCGGTAGGTCAGCCGGGCGCCGGGCGAGATCACGAAGGGCGGGTTCGAGACGATCAGGTCGTACGTCTCGTCGTCGGCGATCGGCTCGAAGAGGGAGCCCTCGCGCAGGTCGGCGGCCGGGGCGCCGGAAATCGCAAGGGTGAGCGCGGTGATGTGCAGCGCACGGGGGTTGAGATCGGTCGCGGTCACGCGCGTGACGTGCTGCGCGGCGTGCAGGGCCTGGATCCCGGAGCCGGTGCCGAGGTCGAGCGCGGCGGCGACGGGCGTACGGACGGTGATGCCGGCAAGGGTCGTGGAGGCCCCACCCACTCCGAGGACGACGCCTTCCTCCCGGTTGCCGATACCGCCCGCGCCGCCGACGGCGCACCCGAGGTCGGACACGATGAACCAGTCGTCGCCGTCGGACCCGCCGTACGGCCGGATGTCCACGGTCGCGGCGACCTCGTCCCCACCCACTCGGGCCAGCCAGCCGCTGTCCAGACAGTCCTCGACCGGCAGCACGTCCGCCACGCGCGCCCGCGGCACCGGCTGCTGCAGCAGGAAGAGCCGTACGAGCGCCTCCAGCGGCGTGTCCCCGCGGGTCGCCCGGAGGGCGGGCACGGTCTCACTGCGTGCCAGCGCCGCGTACGCGGGGGCGCCGAGCAGGTCGAGCAGTCCGTCGGCGGTGAAGGAGGCGCTGAGCAGGGCATCCCGCAGCCGAGCGGCGACGTCGACGCGATCGGACGAGGGCAACGGTGACAGGCTGGTATGACTCACGCCTCCCATTGTGTCCGCTCCCGACGAAAGGGACGTACACCTGTGGACAGCCCACGCCGACGCCTGTGGACAGCCGCGTGCCTACGCCGGCGGGCCGCCGCCCGCCGCCTCTCCACCGGGGCCGAGCGGCCCGCGGCGGACAGCCCGTGCCGGGGGCACGCAGCCCACTCGGAGGCCCGGACACGCGCGCACCCCATGCCGAGGGCCGATGGACCCGCAGCCCGCGCCGAGGACCGGCACAGGCGCACCTCACGCCGAGGACCGGCACGCCCCACCCCATGCCGAGGGCCCGGCACGCACGCGTACCGGGCCCTCCTTCGATTGACCGAACGACCGCTCTCCCAGGGATCAGCCCTTGGTCGCCGAAGGCGAGGCGGACGCGGCCTTGCAGCTCGCCTGCGTGGCCATCGCCTTGCCGACGTCGCCCTCTTCGAGCTTCTTCAGGGCGTCGGTCCCGCTCTGGCTCAGCTTGCCGAGCTGCTCGGCAACCCCGCTGAGTCCATCGGCGAACTTCGCCTGGTCCTTCGTGTTCAGGGCCTGCGACTGCTTCCCCAGGTCGGCGTAGGAGGCGGAGAGGTCATTGAGCTCCTTGACCGCGTCCTCCTGCTTCTTCTTGCCGTCGTCGACGTCCGGCGGGCCGGCCTTCTCGATGGCGGCCGCCATCACCTTGTAGGCGTCCGAGATGTCCTGGAAGCCCTTGGTGTCGGCCTTCTGGACGTCCTCCGGCGCGCTGTCGTCCGAGGCCTCCTTCTGGATCGCGACGTTGGCGGTCGCGATCTTCTTGATCTGCGGCTGCACCGCGACGCAGACCTGCTTGGCCCAGGAGTTCAGCTTGTCGTTGTTGTCGTTGCTGCTACTGCATCCCGACAGCGCCAGTACCAGTACCGCACCGCCGGACAGTGCGGCCGCGAGCTTCTTGTTCACCGGATTGGTCCCTTCCATGGCTCTCGGCCCCGGAACATACACGCCAAGCGGGCGACATTCGCGTGCCGAATGTCCGCCTGACCAGCTTTTGTAGCCATTTGCACCAAGCGAGAGAAGGCTCACGGAGAAGGTGTGAACACACACAAGGCGGGCGGAGGCGCGTGAGTACGCGCCGTCCGCCCGCCCAGTGCGCGGAACCCTGACCAGGTGCGAGGCCAGAAACGGTCCGGTTGCCTACGAAACCACCGCGGGATCGGCCGGCTTCGACACCCGCTCGGCGTTGCCTTCGTCACCCACAGCGATCCCGCGCCGCTTGGAGATGTACACCGCGCCCACGATCACGAGGATCGCGAGAACGGCGATGAGTACCCGTACACCGACGCTCTTGTCGTCGCCGTACGAGAACTTGACGACCGCCGGCGCGATCAACAGCGACACCAGGTTCATCACCTTGAGCAGCGGGTTGATCGCGGGGCCCGCGGTGTCCTTGAAGGGGTCGCCGACCGTGTCGCCGATCACCGTAGCGGCGTGGGCCTCGCTGCCCTTGCCGCCGTGGTGACCGTCCTCGACGAGCTTCTTCGCGTTGTCCCACGCACCACCGGAGTTGGCGAGGAAGACCGCCATCAGCGTGCCGGTGCCGATCGCGCCCGCGAGGAACGAGCCGAGCGCGCCGACCCCGAGCGTGAACCCGATCGCGATCGGGGTGAGGACGGCGAGCAAGCCGGGCGTGGCGAGTTCGCGCAGCGCGTCCTTGGTGCAGATGTCGACGACGCGCCCGTACTCGGGCTTCTCGGTGTAGTCCATGATCCCGGGGTGCTCGCGGAACTGCCGCCGCACCTCATAGACCACGGCCCCGGCGGACCGCGAGACCGCGTTGATCGCGAGCCCCGAGAAGAGGAAGACGACCGCGGCGCCCGCGATGAGACCCACCAGGTTGTTGGGCTGCGAGATGTCCATCATCAGGTTCATCGGAGCACCCGCGCCCGAGACCTTCTCGCCCACCTCACTCGCGGCCGTGGTGATCGCGTCCCTGTACGAGCCGAACAGCGCGGAGGCCGCGAGGACGGCCGTGGCGATGGCGATGCCCTTGGTGATGGCCTTGGTGGTGTTGCCCACGGCGTCCAGGTCGGTGAGCACCTGGGCGCCCGCGCCCGTGACGTCGCCGGACATCTCGGCGATGCCCTGCGCGTTGTCGGAGACCGGGCCAAAGGTGTCCATGGCGACGATGACGCCGACCGTGGTGAGCAGACCGGTACCGGCCAGCGCCACCGCGAAGAGCGCCAGCATGATCGACGTACCGCCGAGCAGGAACGCCCCGTACACGCCGAGGCCGATCAACAGGGCGGTGTAGACGGCCGATTCGAGACCCACGGAGATACCGGCGAGGACGACGGTGGCGGCGCCGGTGAGCGAGGTCTTGCCGATGTCCCGTACGGGACGGCGGGTGGTCTCGGTGAAGTAGCCGGTCAGCTGCTGGATCAGCGCGGCCAGCACGATTCCGATCGCCACCGCGACGACCGCGAGGACCCGCGGGTCGCCGTCCTTGGCCTTGATCGCCGCGTCCGTGACGCCGTCCAGATCGGCGTACTTCGCCGGGAGGTAGACGTAGACGGCCGTGGCCACCAGTGCCAGTGAGATCACCGCGGAGATGAAGAAGCCGCGGTTGATCGCGGACATGCCACTGCGGTCGGAGCGCCGGGGCGCCACCGCGAAGATGCCCACCATCGCGGTGAGTACGCCGATCGCGGGCACGATCAGCGGGAACGCGAGACCGGAGTCGCCGAACGCCGCCTTGCCCAGGATGAGCGCGGCGACCAGCGTGACGGCGTACGACTCGAAGAGGTCGGCCGCCATGCCCGCGCAGTCGCCGACGTTGTCGCCCACGTTGTCGGCGATGGTCGCGGCATTACGCGGATCGTCCTCCGGAATGCCCTGCTCGACCTTGCCGACCAGGTCGGCGCCGACGTCGGCGGCCTTGGTGAAGATGCCGCCGCCGACACGCATGAACATGGCGATCAGCGCCGCGCCGAGACCGAAGCCCTCCAGGACCTTCGGCGCGTTGGCCGCGTACACCAGCACCACACAGGAGGCGCCCAGCAGACCGAGCCCCACCGTGAACATGCCGACGACGCCGCCCGTGCGGAAAGCGATCTTCATGGCTTTGTGCGAGACGGCGGTGAGATCCTTTTCGGGCTCACCCTCCGCCGGGGTCGCTTCCCGTGCCGCGGCGGCCACGCGGACATTGCTGCGTACGGCGAGCCACATACCGATATAGCCGGTGGTCGCCGAGAACGCCGCGCCGATCAAGAAGAAGATCGATCGGCCTGCGCGCTGATTCCAGTCGTCCGCGGGCAGCAGCATGAGCAGGAAGAACACCACGACGGCGAATACGCCGAGCGTGCGCATCTGCCGTCCCAGGTAGGCATTCGCGCCCTCCTGGATCGCCGTCGCGATCTTCTTCATGCTGTCGGTGCCCTCGCCCGCCGCGAGCACCTGGCGCACCAGGACCCCGGCGACCACGAGCGCCGCCAGCGCGACGGCGCCGATGGCCATCACGATGAGACGGTTGCCGTCGGTCAGTACTGCGGCTGCGAAGGTTGTGGGTTGGTCAAACTGATGAGGGGTAGAAAGCCCCGCCATTCGTCCTCCTTGACGCCTGTGCTGAGCTCAAGATGTGGACGGATTGTAGGTACCGGAACCTGATCAAAACAGTGCGCGGTAAACGGAATTAGCCTTCACATGCTCTTCAGCAAATGATCGACGCGTGTCCACGGAACCCGAAAGAGGTAATGCCCTAGAAGCGTTGACGCTTGATCAAATAATAGCGTGATTGATCGTGAATGAATTCACGAAAAGGCGGGCGCCCGGGCAGGGCACGCAAAAGGGCCCTGCTGAGCAGGGCCCTTCAGGTTTGCCACGAGGTCGCGGCCGGGGCTGCGACCGGGATGCGATCCAGCCGCGGTCGGGGGGTCAGGAAGCGAGCGTGGCCGGCGGCGTGGTTGGCCAGCTCATCCTGATCAGTCCGCCGTTCTCCCCGGCGGTGACTTCCACGTCGTCGACGAGGCCGCTGATGACCGCGAGGCCCATCTCGTCCTCCTCGGCGTCGGCGTCCGAGTCACCGGGGGCGGCGCCGGGCACCGTCCCACCAGTAACCGCATGCGGCGCCTCGTCGCCGACCTCGATGGAGAACTGCTTCTCGTCCTCGATCAAGCACACCCGCACCGGCGCCGAGATGCCGCCGCTCTGGTGAAGTCCGACGGCACGAGTGCAGGCCTCGCCGACAGCGAGCCTGACCTCGTCGAGTACGGCCTCGTCCACTCCGGCCCTGCGCGCCACCGCTGCCGCCACAAGCCGGGCGGTCCTGACGTGCTCGGGCAGCGCGCTGAAGCGGAGTTCAACGGTGGCCATGCATCCCCCTCAGACTTCGGGCGTGCTGTCGGGAGGACGGGGCTGTGGCCCAGTCCCCCACTTCTGGCGAGCCCGGGCACACGGCCCGGGAAGACCGGCGGTCAGTCGGTGGCGTTGACCGCCTCCTCCACCGAGGTGTGAATCGGGAACACCTTGGTGAGACCGGTAATACGGAAGATCTTGAGAATGCGCTCCTGGTTGCAGACCAGTCGCAGTGAGCCCTCATGGGCCCTTACGCGCTTCAGGCCGCCCACCAGCACGCCGAGCCCGGTGGAGTCGAGGAAGTCCACGCCCTCCATGTCGACGACAAGGTGGAAACTGCCGTCGTTCACCAGCTCGACCAGCTGCTCGCGCAGCTTTGGCGCGGTATATACATCGATTTCGCCACCGACCTCGACGACCGTACGGTCGCCGTTAGGGCCGGGCACATTGCGAGTCGACAGGGACAGGTCCACGGATCCTCCAGCACCTTGCTATCGAGCGGTCGCCCCATGGGACACCTCGGCAGAGCCCCCGGGACGGTTCGCCAGCCGCGATGGCATTCAATCACTTACCGGCAGGCGTGCACGACGCCTTGGCCCCATTGTCCGTCACGCCAGTGACACACTCGATGCCGATGGCCAAGAATCACCGATCCGATCGACCCTCGTCGGACACCGCTTCCCGCCCCTCGCCGGGCACAATCCTGGACCGGCTCGCCTCGGGACCGAGCCGGACTTCGCGCATCACTCATACGGAGCACTTGCCCCCGCGCGAGGGCCGCCATGCCGTCTGGCCCGACCGGATCCGCTCGGAGGTCATCGCAGCGGTGCAGGCCGCGGGCATCGAGCACCCCTGGGCCCACCAGGCACGGGCCGCCGAGCACGCCCTGGACGGCGAGTCGGTGATCGTCGCCACGGGCACGGCGTCCGGCAAGTCCCTGGCGTACCTCGCCCCGGTCCTGACGGCCCTGCTGGACGGCTCCGAGGCCCCGAACGGCCGTGGCGCCACCGCGCTGTACCTGGCCCCGACGAAGGCCCTCGCGGCCGACCAGCGCCGCTCCGTGAAGGAACTTTCACAACCTTTGGGCAATGCCGTACGCCCAGCCGTGTACGACGGCGACACGCCCTTCGAGGAACGCGAATGGGTGCGCCAGTACGCCAACTACGTCCTGACCAACCCCGACATGCTGCACCGCGGGATATTGCCCTCCCACCCCCGCTGGTCCTCCTTCCTTCGCTCGCTGCGCTACGTCGTCATCGACGAGTGCCACACCTACCGCGGGGTCTTCGGCTCCCACGTCGCCCAGGTGCTGCGCCGCCTGCGCCGCCTGTGCGCCCGCTACGGCGCCTCTCCCGTCTTCCTGCTGGCCTCCGCGACCGCCGCCGAGCCGTCGGTGGCCGCGCGCCGGCTGACCGGCCTCCCCGTCGTCGAGGTCGCGGACGACGCCTCCCCACGAGGGGAACTGGTGTTCGCTCTCTGGGAGCCTCCGCTCACCGAGCTGCACGGCGAAAAAGGCGCACCCGTTCGGCGTACCGCCACCGCCGAGACGGCCGATCTGCTGACCGACCTCACCGTCCAGGGCATGCGCTCGATCGCCTTCGTACGGTCCCGGCGCGGCGCCGAGCTGATCTCGGTGATCGCCCAGGAGCGCCTCGCCGAGGTCGACCGCTCGCTGGCCCGGCGCGTCGCGGCCTACCGCGGCGGCTACCTCCCCGAGGAACGCCGCGCCCTCGAACGTGCCCTGCACTCCGGCGAACTCCTCGGCCTCGCCGCCACCACCGCCCTGGAACTCGGCGTCGACGTCTCCGGCCTGGACGCCGTCGTCATCGCCGGCTACCCGGGCACCCGCGCGTCCCTGTGGCAGCAGGCGGGCCGGGCGGGACGCTCGGGGCAGGGCGCGCTGGCGATCCTGGTCGCCCGCGACGACCCACTGGACACCTTCCTCGTCCACCACCCCGAGGCACTGTTCGACCAGCCCGTGGAATCCACCGTCCTCGACCCCGACAACCCGTACGTCCTCGCCCCACACCTGTGCGCCGCCGCCGCCGAAATACCGCTCACGGACGACGACCTGGAGCTCTTCGGGCCGGCCACCGCCGATCTGCTGCCACAGCTGGAGGCCGCGAAGCTGCTGCGCCGCCGGACGAAGGCCTGGCACTGGACGCGCCGGGAGCGGGCCGCCGATCTGACCGACATCCGCGGGGAGGGCGGCAGCCCGGTGCAGGTCGTCGAGGCCGGGACCGGTCGGCTACTCGGCACGGTCGACGCCGGAGCCGCGCACACGACGGTCCACGAGGGCGCGGTCCATCTGCACCAGGGCCGTACGTATCTGGTGCAGAAGCTGGACCTGGAGGACTCCGTCGCACTCGTCGAGGAGGCCAACCCGCCGTATTCGACGGTCGCCCGCGACACTACGTCCATCTCCGTCCTGGAGACCGACGTCGAAGTCCCCTGGGGCGACGGCCGACTGTGCTACGGCTCCGTCGAAGTCACCAACCAAGTCGTCTCCTTCCTGCGTCGACGTGTCATCACCGGCGAAGTGCTGGGCGAGACGAAACTCGACCTCCCTCCTCGTACGCTGCGCACGCGCGCCGTCTGGTGGACGGTCACGGAGGACCAGCTCGACGCGGCCCGGATCAGCCCGGAGATCCTCGGCGGCGCCCTGCACGCCGCCGAGCACGCGTCGATCGGCATGCTGCCGCTCTTCGCCACCTGCGACCGCTGGGACATCGGCGGCGTGTCCGTCCCGCTGCATCCGGACACCCTGCTGCCCACCGTCTTCGTGTACGACGGTCACCCCGGCGGCGCGGGCTTCGCGGAGCGCGCCTTCCACACCGCCCGCGCCTGGCTCACCGCCACCCGCCAGGCGATCGCCTCCTGCGAGTGCGACGCCGGCTGCCCCTCCTGCATCCAGTCGCCCAAATGCGGCAACGGGAACGATCCCTTGCACAAGCGGGGCGCCGTACGGCTGCTCACGGAGTTGCTGCGGGCGGCGGAGGGCTGAGTGCGGGACGATGGAGCGCCTGGCGATTGAGCGCTGCCGTCGGCTCCGGGTCCGGCCGGGGCGGGCCGGCGGCCGGGCCTGGGGAGACCGGCCCCGTAGGTCCCGCCGGGCCTGGGGAGACCGGCCCCGTAGGTCCCGCCGGGCCTGGGGAGACCGGCCCCGTAGGTCCCGCCGGGCCGGGCTCGACCGGTCCAGCGGGGCCCGCCCTCGATCTGACCTCCGCGGCGAACGGCCCTCTGCCCGACGCCGCCGTCACGTCCGAGAGCTCGCCCTCGACCGCGCACCGGACCAGTCGCGCGCGCTGCGCCCGTGCCACCCGTTCCGCCCGGGCGCAGGCCGCCGTGCCACCGTCCATCCAGTGGTCCGCCGCGGCGAGTGCCGCCAAGTCGGCCGCCCCCGCCGCACGGTGCCGGACCACGACGACCTGCCCCATCGCCAGGACCGCCCCGAACACAACACACAGCGCGGCGATCGCCCCGACGGTCCAGACCGTTGCCGACCCTCTGTCCGAGGAAGTCGCCGATCCTCTGACAGAGGACTGGGCACGCGTGGCGTGAGGGGTCCGCGTGGCCCAACCACCTTCCCTCATCCGCCAACCACCCCCACCGTCTCCTCCGCCAGGGCAACGGCCTCGTCGCTCAGCTCCACGGACAGCGCGTCGGGACCCGGCGCACTCGCGGTGACCGTCACCCGGACCAGGTCGTTCTCCCGGCTCACGGTCACCTTCGCACCGCGCGGTGCCGCGCGGCGGGTCGTCGCGAGGACCATGTCGGGCGGGTCCTGGCGCGCCGCCGCGCGGGCTCCGGCTCTCGCCGCGTCCACGCACTGGATCTGCGCGGACGCGGCGAGCAGGGCCCAGACCAGCGCCATTCCGACGAGCACCAGCGAGGGCAGCACCACGGCGGCCTCGGCGGTCACGAATCCACGGTCCCGACACGAGGCCGGGCCACTGGCGGCCCTTTCGCGCCCCGACACAGCGGCCGGGCCGCGCGCCCGCCGTTCACGCCCGGCCGAAGCGGCAGGACCAGGCGTCCACCATGCGCCCCCGGAAGGGGCCACCGGACCCCGGGCCACGCGCTCACATCTGGACATTGAGCGCCCGCCCCACGATGCCCTGCAGTTCCTCACTGACCTGCCCGCTCGTCACCACCTTGTAGAGCACGGCCGCGAAGGCCACCGCCGCGATGATTCCCACCGCGTACTCGGAGGTGACCATTCCCGCGTCCCTCCGCGCCACCAGTGCGCGCATCCGTGCCTGCGCCCACGCACGTCCCCGAACGAGTCCTCGTACCGTCCTGCGCATTTCAACCCCCGTAAGGTTCAACCCCGTTGATCATTTGCCGTTCACCGCATGCCGTCGCCTTCGCCGGTCACCCACCACCTCCTCCCAACAGCCCGTCGGCCAGTCCGATCACCACGGGCAGTACGCCGATCGCGATGAAGGCGGGCAGAAAGCACAGCCCCACGGGCGCGGTGACCATGACGGCCGCCCGGCGAGCCCGCGCCGTCGCGGTACGCCCCCACTCGGCGCGGGCCTCCGCGGCGAGCCGCCCGACCGACACGGCCGCCGGTACCCCCGACTCACCCGCCCGCTCCAGCAGCCGCGCCAATGCCCGGGCACCCGGTATCGAGGCCAACCTCCCCCACGCCTCGGCGGGTTCACCGCCGAGCCGCACCTCGGCCGCGCCCCGTGCCAGCCGCTCCCCGACAGGCCCGCCCAGGGCCTCACCCACGGCCTGGGCCGCCACGACAGGGCCTGCTCCGGCCGCGATGCAGGCCGCCACCAGGTCCGCAGCGAGCGGAAGTTGCCGGGCGGCAAGCGCCGCGTCGTGCTCCTCCACAGGCACAAGTCGCCGCCGTCGGAGCCATCGCCAGACCCCGAACCCGGCCGCAAGTCCCACCAGAACCCCGGCAAGACCGCCGACCAGCACCCAGCCCGCGCACACCGCACCCGCCAACGGCAGCCGGCGCCGCGCCACGTCCCGGACCTCGAAGCGCGGCCACTCTGCACGCGCCATCCCCGACGCCAGCAACTCCGCCAGCCTTTTGCGCGCCCGCCGCTCACGCCGCGCCACCCCGAGCCACTGCATCAGCCACCCGAGCGCCAGCACCCCGCACACAATCGCCCCCAGCCTGTGGACAACCTCCGCGCTCATGCCGCCTCCGCTCCCCTCACGATCCGCAGCGCCCACCACAGCCCCGCGCCTTCCAGCACCCCGCCGATCAGCAGACAGCCCAGTCCGGGTCCGGTGTGCAGCAGCACGTGCAGCGGATCTGCGCCCAGCGCGGTGCCCAGCAGGAGTCCCAGGACCGGCAGCCCCGCGAGCATCACCGCGGTCGACCGCGACCCCGCCAACTGGGCGCGCAGGTCCGCTCGTTGGTCCCGCTCCGCGCGCAGCGCCCCCTCCAGGCGGTCGAGACCCGCCGCCAGGCCCGCGCCCTGGTCCACCGCCACGCGCCAGCACGCGGCGAGTCCCACCAGCCCGTCGGCCCCCGGCTGCCGCGCCGCATCGGTGAGCGCGCCCGGCACATCCCCGCCGAACTTCGCCGCTGCCAGCACCACCGCCTGCGCCTCGCCCAGCCCGCCCGAATCGCGCGCGGCCCTGAGCAGCGCCTCGCCCGGCTGCCGCCCGGCCCGCACCTCCCCGGCCAGGGCCCCGCACAGGGCGATCACCGCATCACCCCGGCGCTCTCGCTCGCGCCGCGCCTCCGCGACCCGCCGTACCCGCCGGAGCGGCGGCACTCCCGCCGCCCCGAGAAGCAGCGGCAGCACGGACGCGCCCAGTAGCGCGACCACCGACGCGGCGATCACCGACCACCCTTCAGCCCGCAGCGGCCCGCGCACCCGCCGCCATCCGGCGAGCGCCCTCTCCCACGACGGCGGACCGGTCGCCGCCACCCCGCCACCCGCGCTCAGCAATCGGGCCCTGCGCGCCCCGGAATCCCAGCCGCCCAGCAACCAGGTCGCCGCCCCGGCGCACACCATGGCCGCCACCGAGGTCTCACCAACTCCCGTCACAACGGCCACTCCCCTCACTCGCGTCACCGGCCTCCGTCACGACAGCCCGCTCCCCTCACTCCCGTCCCGGAGCAGACCCCGCAGCCGCTCCCATCCCCGCTCGTACGTGAAGGCCTCCGCGCCCCACCGCAGCGCCGGCACCGTCACCACCAGCCCGGACGGGGCACGCTCCAGCACATGCACCTCGGCGATCCTCCGCCGCCCGGCCCGGTCGCGTACGAGATGCAGGACCACGGACAACGCCGCCGCCAACTGGCTGTGCAGGGCGGCCCGGTCGAGCCCGGCCGCGGTGCCCAGTGCCTCCAGGCGCGCCGGCACCTGCGCCGCCGCGTTCGCATGCACCGTGCCGCAGCCGCCCTCATGGCCGGTGTTCAGCGCGGCCAGCAGGGAGACCACCTCCGGCCCGCGCACCTCGCCGACAACCAGCCGGTCCGGTCGCATACGCAGGGCCTGACGGACCAAGTCCTGGAGCGCGACGAGCCCGACACCCTCCTGGTTGGCCGGCCGCCCCTCCAGGCGCACCACATGGGGGTGGTCCGGTCGCAGCTCCGCCGAGTCCTCGGCGAGCACGATCCGCTCCCCGGCACCGACCAGCCCCAGCAACGCACTCAGCAGCGTCGTCTTGCCGGAGCCCGTGCCTCCGCTGATCAGGAAGGACAGCCGGGCATCCATCAGCGCTCTCAGCACCCGGTCTCCGCCGGGCGGCACGGTCCGCGCCGCCACCAACTCGTCGAGCGTGAACGCACGCGGCCGTACGACCCTCAGGGACAGGCAGGTGGAGCCGACGGCGACCGGCGGCAGCACCGCATGCAGACGTGTGCCGTCCGGAAGCCGCGCGTCCACCCACGGACGTGCGTCGTCGAGCCGCCGTCCGGCCACGGCCGCGAGGCGCTGCGCGAGGCGTCGTACCGCCGCCGCGTCCGGGAAGGAGACGGCTGTCAGCTCCAGGCCAGCGCCCCGGTCGACCCACACCCGGTCCGGCGCGGACACCAGCACATCGGTCACCGACGGGTCGGCGAGCAGGGGTTCCAACGGGCCGCTTCCGACCAGTTCCGAGCGCAACCGCTCGGCCGCGCCGAGGACTTCGGCGTCCCCGAGCACGCGCCCCTGCTCGCGCAGCGCCTGTGCCACGCGCGCGGGCGTCGGCTCGGAGCCGCTCTCGGCCAGCCACTGCCGTACGCCGTCGAGCAGGCCCGTACACCCCTCCAGCGGGCCCGCATGCCCGTCCCGCGGGACCGTACGTCCGTCCCATCCCGCGCCGTAGTCCATCCCCGTGGCGGCATCCCAGCTCATACGCCCCCGCCTTCCACCGGAACCCGCTCCCAGAAGGCGGCGCAGAACCGGGCGAGCGGCCCCCGCGCCGCTCCTCCGGGTGGCGGGCCACCGTCCAACGGCGAGGGTTCGGCGGGCACTTCGCCCACCAGGGGAAGTCCGAGCAGCCGCGCCACCTCTCGGTCGTCCAGGCCCGGCGCGTAGGGGCCGCGCACCGCGACCCGCAGATCGCGCAGGACCATGCCGACCGCGGACGCCACCCGGCCCGCCGCCGCGATCGAGCGCAGGTCGGCGGGGACCACCAGGAGTCCCAGGTCGAGCTGGGCGAGGGCCTCGGCAACGCCTTCGTCGATACGGCGGGGCAGGTCGACGACCACCGCGCCGCCGCGCCGTCTGGCGGCGGCCAGCACCGCTCGTACGGCTTGCGCGGGAATGGTGACGGTGTCACCGCGATCCCAGCTCAGGACCCGCAGCGCGTGCAGCTCGGGCAGGGACTCCTCAAGGGCGCCGCCACCGACCCGGCCGCGGGAGGCGGCGAACGCCGGCCAGCGCAGACCTTCGGCCGCCTCTCCGCCCAGGAGTACGTCGAGTCCGCCGCCCAGCGGATCCGCGTCCACGAGCAGGGTGCGACGCCCCTCGCGCGCGGAGGTGACGGCGAGCGCGCAGGCCAGCGTGGAGGCTCCGGCGCCGCCTCGGCCGCCGAGGACCCCGACGGTGAGGGCCGGCCTTCCGACTCCTTCGGCCACGTCGGCGATGCGGTCGACCAGCCATTGCTCGCCATCGGGCAGCACCAGGACATGGTCGGCACCGATCTCGACGGCACGCCGCCAGACGCCGGAATCGTCCTGATCCCGCCCAACGAGCACCACTCCCCTTCTGCGCGCGGCCCCGCGCACGCGCCGGGCGGCATCGTCGCCGACCAGTACGAGAGGTGCCGCCTCCCAGCTGCCCCTGCGCTCCGGCACCCCGTGGTGGACCTCCGGCCTGGCGCCCGCCGCCGCGCACAGGCGCAGCAGGTCGTCCAGCAGTTCGGCGTCCTCCGTGACGATCAACGGTCCGCCCTGCCGCCCCTCGGCGGCGCCCGGCCGGTCATGTGTGATGGCTCCCGCCACGATCTCCAGCCCCCTTCGCTGCTTCTTGCGCGGGCCTCGCAGGGTCCTCTGCGGACCCGCGATTCCCGCTCGTGTGAAGAACCGGCAACCGGCCTCCATATGAACGGCCGATACGAACCGGCCAAACGCGCCCGACAAACGGAACCGGCCATGAACTCGCCGCGAGGAACTTGCCGCCGCCGGAGCGCGCTGGAATCACGGTGCAGCGATCCCGGAAATCGTGTGGATCTTGGTCGATAACTGTGGACAACTCAGTGGTTGTGAATATCGCCTTCACCCATACCGGTGACTCGTGTACGACTTCCTTAGAGCAGCCCAACGGCTACACACAGTGACGGGCCTCGGGTGCGCGAAGAGGACGGCCAGAGCAGTGACAACAGGGCCCCGAGGCCGCGAAAGAGAGGGGAAAAACCCATCCGGACATGCGACGACCCCCGCCGGGGGGGAGAGCGGGGGTCGTCCCCACGGCCGACTCGGGGGGGGAGGAGTCGGACCGGGTTAGCACGGTCGCGAACGATCCGTGACTTCCATGGTGTACCCGAGAGCCCTCTCAGGCAAACCCACGCGCCTCACCTTACGCCGAATGGTGGGCGCCTATGCTCGGGCTCGTGGAAAACCACTCCTTGCCTCGCACAGCAGCCTTCTTTGACCTGGACAAGACGGTCATTGCGAAGTCGAGCACGCTCACGTTCAGCAAGTCGTTCTACCAAGGCGGGCTGATCAACCGCAGGGCCGCGTTGCGTACCGCATATGCCCAGTTCGTGTTCCTGGCGGGCGGCGCCGACCACGACCAGATGGAGCGGATGCGCAAGTACCTGTCCGCGATGTGCCGCGGCTGGAACGTCCAGCAGGTCAAGGAGATCGTCGCCGAGACACTGCACGACCTGATCGACCCGATCATCTACGACGAGGCCGCATCCCTCATCGAGGAGCACCACACCGCCGGGCGCGACGTCGTGATCGTGTCCACGTCCGGAACGGAAGTGGTCGAGCCGATCGGTGAACTGCTCGGCGCGGACCGGGTGGTGGCGACCCGCATGATCGTGGGCGAGGACGGCTGCTTCACCGGCGAGGTGGAGTACTACGCCTACGGGCCGACGAAGGCCGAGGCGATCAAGGAGCTGGCCGCGTCCGAGGGGTACGACCTCACGGGCTGCTACGCCTACAGCGACTCGGCGACGGACCTGCCGATGCTGGAGTCCGTCGGCCACCCGCACGCGGTGAATCCGGACCGCGCGCTGCGCCGCGAGGCACTCGCCCGCTCATGGCCGATTCTGGACTTCCACCGCCCGGTCCGGCTGAAGCAGCGACTGCCCTCACTGTCCGTACCGCCCCGTCCGGCACTCGTCGCGGCGGCCGCCATAGGCGCGGCAGCGGCCACGGCAGGGCTCGTCTGGTACGCCAGTCGGCGACGCGCGACCGCCATGTGATCACGTCATCCTTGTGCCGACAGCACATTCAGGTCCGGTTCACACCCGTTTGAACCTAAAAGTAAAGAAGTGCAGTCAGGGCTTCCGCTTCCTCGGGACCTGGAGTACAAAGGGGTTAACGGCCCGCGAGACCAAGGACATCCGAGAGGATCACCTTTAAACGCAACCAAGGCCCCACGGACCGAGCATGAACGCCGAGCACCCACGCGACGTCGACCCGTCGATTACGGGCCAGCCGCACCAGGCCACGGGCCACAGTTCCCGACCTGATGGGCAACATATCGAGGACGCTTGGTAACCCGGTGAGCATGCCAGCGGCGGTACGAGAACTCGTACCGCCGCAACCCTGTCCAGGGAGTTCTTCGCCTTCCCAGAGGGAGTTTTCGCCCTCCTAGTGGAGGGCGATTTTCTTATGGAGGGCGATTTTCGGGGCGATTTTCGAGTTCCTCACGCCGCCCCGCGCTGAAGCGCCTCACAGACAGCCGTCGACTCCCTCACGCCCAGCTCAACCGCCTTGCCGCAGTGGGCGATCCAGGCCGCCATGCCCTCCGGGGTACCGGACGCGTAACCGTCCAGGGCCGCCGCGTAGGCCGCACGGCCGAGTTCGGCATGACCGACCTCCGCCGGGCAGATCGACTTCGGGTCGAGCCCGCTGCCGACCAGGACGATGCGTTCGGCCGCGCGCGCGACGAGGCCGTTGTGGGAGGTGAAGGGGCGCAGGGCGAGCAGTTCGCCGTGAACGACGGCCGCGGTCACCAGTGCGGGGGCCGAACCGCCCGTGATGATCAGCTGCGAGAGGCCTTCGAGGCGCCCGGCCACCTCATGCGCGTCCGGCAGCGGCAGCTCGACGAGGGGCTCGTCGGCCGGTTCGCCGTTCTGCCGCGGCCGACCGACCTCGTCACCCTTGTCCGCGGCCGCCACCAGATGCAGCCGGGCCAGCACCCGAAGGGGCGACTGCCGCCAGATGGACAGGAGTTGGCCCGCCTCGGCGGTCAGCCTGAGGGCCGCGCCGACCGTCCGGGCCTCGTCGTCCGCACTGAAGTCGGTGCGGCGGCGCACCTCTTCGAGGGCCCAGTCGGCACCGGACAGCGCCGCGGAACCGCGCGCGCCGCGCAGTGCCGCCTCGGACGTGATCTCGTTACCGCGGCGTCGCATGATCCGGTGGCCGTAGACCCGGTCCACGGCCTTGCGGACGGACTCCACGGATTCGGCCACTCCGGGAAGCGAACCCAGGGCCGCGAGCGGATCGGCGGTCGCGCCTGACGTACTCATGAGTACGACATTACGCACCCCGGCGGCCTGCCCCACGAAGGAGTGGTCTTCTTCACGTACAGCAGGAACTCAGAGCAATCATTCCACTACTCTTTGTGAACATGAAAATTGCTTTCGTGGGGAAGGGCGGCAGCGGCAAGACCACCCTGTCCTCGCTCTTCGTCCGCCACCTCGCGTCCACCGGATCGCCGGTCGTCGCGGTGGACGCCGACATCAACCAGCACCTGGGCGTCGCGCTCGGCCTCGACGAGACGGATGCCGCCGGACTGCCCGCGATGGGTGAGCGGCTGCCCCTGATCAAGGACTATCTGCGCGGCTCCAACCCGCGCATCGCGTCCGTCGAGACGATGATCAAGACGACTCCGCCCGGCGAGGGATCGCGGCTGCTGCAGGTGCGTGAGAACAATCCGGTGTACGACGCCTGCGCGCGTTCCGTGGAACTCGACGGTGGCGCCGTCCGTTTGATGGTCACCGGCCCGTTCACCGAGGCCGATTTGGGAGTGGCGTGCTACCACTCCAAGACCGGTGCAGTGGAGCTCTGCCTGAACCATCTCGTCGACGGCCGGAGCGAGTACGTCGTCGTCGACATGACGGCGGGCTCCGACTCCTTCGCGTCCGGCTTGTTCACCCGCTTCGACATCACGTTCCTCGTCGCCGAGCCGACGCGGAAGGGGGTCTCCGTCTATCGCCAGTACAAGGAGTACGCCCGCGACTTCGGCGTCATCCTGAAGGTCGTCGGCAACAAGGTGCAGGGCCGGGACGACATCGATTTCCTCCGCACCGAAGTCGGCGACGACCTCCTGGTCACCGTCGGGCACTCGGACTGGGTGCGCGCCATGGAGAAGGGCCGCCCGCCCCGGTTCGAGTTTCTGGAAGACGCCAACCGCCGCTCCCTGCGCACCTTGCAGACCGCAGCGGACGCCACGTACGAACTGCGCGACTGGGAGCGTTACACGCGCCAGATGGTGCACTTCCACTTGAAGAACGCGAGCAGCTGGGGCAACGCGAAGACCGGGGCGGACCTGGCCGCGCAGGTCGACCCCGGTTTCGTACTCGGTGAGGGCCTGGTGGCCACGGCTTGAGCCGCCCGCCCGCGGGGGACCGCTGCGGCTCGAGCCGGGGGCCTGGAGCTGCCGCTACGGCTTGACCGCCGGTGCCCCGGGGACGCCCTTCGGGGCAGGCGCGGGGCGGCCTGAGAGGAAGGACGCCCAGCCCTGCTTCGGGGCCTCGCCGACCTTGAGGCCACGCAGCCTGTCGAGAGTGGCCGGGTCCTGGGCGTCGAGCCAGTCGGCCAGTTGCCGGAAGGAGACGCAGCGCACCTCGGGCTTGGTGCAGACACTCTCGACGACCTCGTCGACGGCACGCATGTAATTGCCGCCGTTCCAGGACTCGAAGTGGTTGCCGATGATCAGCGGCGCGCGGTTGCCGTCGTAGGCGCGGTCGAAGCCCTTGAGCAGGCCGTCACGCATCTGGTCGCCCCAGTACTCCTGTTTGTCGGGGTCACCCTGGGTCCGGGTGCCCGACTGGTTGATCATGAAGTTGTAATCCATGGTGAGCTGCTCGTAGGCGTGCCCGGGGAAGGGTACGAGCTGCATCGACAGGTCCCACAACCCCTGCTTCTTCTTGGGCCAGACCTGGTTGTTGACACCACTGGTGTCGTAGCGGAAGCCCAGCTGGCGTGCCGCCTTCATGAAGTTCTTCTGGCCTTCCAGGCACGGCGTGCGGGCGCCGATGAGCTCCTTGTCGTAGTCGAAGGGCAGCGGAGACGCCTTCTTCACGCCCGTGTTGGTCTTCCAGGACTTCACGAACGACTTCGCCTGGGCGATCTCGCTCTTCCACTCCGCGACCGACCACTCACCGACCCCGCCTCCGCTGCCGCAGAAGTGGCCGTTGAAGTGCGTGCCGATCTCGTTGCCCTCCAGCCACGCGCCGCGCAGCTGCTTCACGGTGTCCTTGATGCCCTGCTCGTCGTTGAAGCCGATCTCGGAACTGCCGGGTGAGTGCTGCGGGGGTCTGTACAGGTCGCGCTTGTCCTCCGGCAGCAGGTACAGGCCGCTCAGGAAGTACGTCATCGTCGCGTTGTTGGCCTTGGCGATCTTCCGGAAGTGCGAGAAGAGCTTCTGGCTGTCCTCGCCGGCGCCGTCCCACGAGAAGACCACGAACTGCGGGGGCTTCTGACCGGGCTTCAGCCGCACGGGCCTGGGCAGATGCGGCTGCGCACCGGTGTACGCGGTGGAGCCGTCGCCGATCAGGCGGACCGCGCTCTTGGGCGCGGGGGCCCCCGCCGCCTCCTTCGCGCCGTGCGCGCCTTCCTTGGAACCGGTCGTATCGCTCGAGCAACCGGCGAGCGCCGTGGCGCAGGCCGCAGCGAGCGCTGCGCCCGCGGCGATCCTCTGGGTGGCGGCCATATTCCGCCCTCCTTCTTCCTACGGTCGGGGCAACGCCGATTAGGGCGTTCTGTGCCGATATGCGGTGGTTTGCCGACAGCGCGGCCAACGTCGCACGGGACCGAAGGAGGAATAAATATGACAAGCCGACAAACTGCCAGATTCACCCTGGAGAGTGAATTACTGCCCTATTTGAACCGAAATTTCGCGCGATACCTTTACTCTGCATTACGATCCGTTTACTGATTGTTGAAAATCCCGCCGCTGCACGCCGTGACCCACGGCCGCGATCCGCCCCCCGCCGTCCTGGACGGGGGACCACCTGTTCCGCGACCGCGCTGCCCCGGAGGAGACGGGAACCATGCCCGCCTGCGTCCCCACCCGCGCCGCCGACTCGACTCGGCCCAAGCGCATCCATCAGCCCCACAGCCCCCCGCCGACGCCGCCCCGCCGAATCCGTATCGCGGGTGCCGATCTGTCGGCCTCGATGGCGGTCTTTCTGATCGCCCTGCCCCTGTCGCTCGGTATTGCCCTGGCCACCGGCGCGCCGCTCCAGGCCGGCCTGGTGGCCGCCGCCGTGGGCGGACTCGTCGCCGGACGGCTCGGCGGCTCCTCGCTCCAGGTGAGCGGGCCCGCCGCCGGGCTCACCGTCGTCACCGCCGAGCTCATCCACCACTACGGATGGCGTGCGACCTGCGCCATCACCGTCCTCGCCGGAATCGCCCAACTGGGCCTGGGCTGCCTGCGCGTGGCCCGTACGGCACTCGCCGTCAGCCCCGCGATCGTGCACGGCATGCTCGCCGGCATCGGCGTGACCATCGCCGTCGCCCAGCTGCACATCGTGCTGGGCGGCACCCCGCAGAGTTCCGTCCTCGACAACCTGCGTGCACTGCCGAACCAGTTGGTGCACGTCCACCCCGGCGCGGTGACGATGAGCGTGCTGACGCTGGCGCTCCTGCTCGCCTGGCCGCGGATTCCCGGGCGGGTCGGGCACATGCTGCGCAAAGCCCCGGCCGCGCTCATCGCCGTCGCCGGAGCCACCGCCACCGCCTCGCTCACCGGGCTGACCCTGCCCAAGGTCGACCTGCCGTCCTGGAGCAGCCATGCGCTGGCGGGGGTGCCCGAAGGTCCAGTGCTCGGTGTCGCCGCCGCCGTCCTCACCGTGACGCTGGTGTGCAGCGTGCAGTCGCTGCTCGGCGCCGTCGCGGTGGACAAGATGGTGGCCGGGAGGCCCGAGCTGCACTCCCGGGTGAGCCGCTCCGATCTCGACCGGGAACTGCTCGGGCAGGGCGCCGCCAACATCGTCTCCGGGGCGCTCGGCGGACTGCCGGTCGCCGGGGTCGCCGTCCGAAGTTCCGCGAATGTGCAGGCCGGTGCCGTGAGCCGGAACTCCACGATGTTGCACGGCGTTTTCGTAGTAGTTGCCGCGCTGCTGATGGTCCCGATCCTGGAGCTGATCCCCCTCGCATCGCTCGCCGCCCTGGTGATGGCCGTCGGCATCCAGATGGTGTCCTTGCACCACATCCGCACGGTCACCCGCCACCGCGAGGTGCTGGTGTATGCCGTCACCACACTCGGTGTCGTGTTCCTCGGAGTTCTCGAGGGCGTGGCGCTGGGGGTCTCCGTGGCCGTCGGCGTCGCCATGCACCGCCTCGCCCGCACCCATATCACGCACGAGGAGAAGGAGGGAGTCCATTACGTACGCGTACGAGGGCAGTTGACGTTCCTCGCGGTGCCACGACTCAGCCGTGCTCTGCATCTGGTACCCCACGGGGCCGACGCCGTCTTGGAGTTGGACGGATCGTTCATGGACCACGCGGCGTACGAGTCACTGCAGGACTGGCAGAGCGCGCACTTCGCGGGAGGCGGCGCGGTCGAGCTCACCGGGCGGGCCGGAACCCGGATCGCCGAGCCCGCGAGTTCCGCCCACTGCCGCTGCCGACCCTGGACGCCCTGGCGCAACCACCAATGCGAGACCTCCCCAGGCACCCAGCCCGCACCTCCCGGCGGCCATCCGGGCGGGTCCGATGGGCAGAGCGGGCACCAACTGGCGCGTGGCATCAGCGCGTTCCAGCGCAATACGGCGCCCCTGGTGCGGGGTGAGCTCGCGCGACTGGCGAGGGAGGGGCAGCGGCCGTCCCAGCTGTTCCTGACCTGTGCCGACTCACGGCTCGTCACGTCGATGATCACCTCCAGTGGTCCAGGTGACCTCTTCGTCGTACGGAATGTGGGCAACCTCGTGCCGTTGCCCGGGGAGGAGAGCGGGGACGACTCGGTGGCCGCGGCGATCGAGTACGCGGTGGACGTGCTGAAGGTGCGGTCCATCACGGTGTGCGGACACTCCGGGTGCGGGGCGATGCAGGCCTTGATGACCTCGGAACCCGGTGGGGCGCTCACGCCGCTCAAGCGGTGGCTGCGGCACGGGGTGCCTAGCCTGGAGCGCATGGCCGCCAAGGACCGGCCGTGGGCGCGGCTTGCCGGGCGGGCGCCGGCCGACTCGGTGGAACAGCTCTGTCTGACCAACGTGGTGCAGCAGTTGGAGCATCTGCGGGCGCATGAGTCCGTGGCGCGGGCCCTGCGGGAGGGCGTGCTCGAACTGCACGGAATGTACTTCCACGTCGGAGAGGCTCAGGCGTATCTGCTGACCGACGGCGCCGGGGGCGAGCTGTTCGATCACGTGGGAGCGGCGGAGGATCTGCGCCGTCCCGCGTGACCCGGGCGTGGTGCGCGGCCCCGGTCGGCGGGGTCGCGCACCATGGATCGGTCACCCGCGCACGAGCGGATGGCCGTTCTGCGGATGACGGGGTTTCCGTCTTTTCGTCCCTTCCCGGCTGGGGTTGAGACTCGCATGGGGGTCGCAGGGCGCCGAGTGAACCCGACGGCCGGACGGTACGTGCCCCTGAGGGGTGCCACCGCACATCAATAGGTCTAAACCAATTTCGGGTCGGCCCTTGTCACCGGGCCCCCCGGTCTGATGAGCTGTGGCCTGGGACACAACGGACACCCTGGGAAAGGGAGATGTCGTGAGCAACGAAAGCCTGGCCAACCTGCTGAAGGAAGAGCGCAGGTTCGCGCCGCCCGCCGACCTGGCCGCGAACGCCAACGTCACCGCGGAGGCGTATGAGCAGGCCAAGGCTGACAGGCTCGGCTTCTGGGCCGAGCAGGCCCGCCGGCTGACCTGGGCCACCGAGCCGACCGAGACGCTGGACTGGTCGAACCCGCCGTTCGCGAAGTGGTTCGCCGACGGGAAGCTGAACGTCGCGTACAACTGCGTGGACCGCCACGTCGAGGCCGGGAACGGTGACCGGGTCGCCATCCACTTCGAGGGCGAGCCGGGCGACGGCCGGGCCATCACCTACGCCGAGCTCAAGGACGAGGTGTCGAAAGCCGCCAACGCCCTGACCGAGCTGGGGGTTGGGAAGGGCGACCGGGTCGCGGTCTATCTGCCGATGATTCCCGAGGCCGTCGTCGCGATGCTGGCCTGTGCCCGTATCGGCGCCGCGCACTCGGTCGTCTTCGGCGGGTTCTCCGCGGACGCGATCGCCACACGCATCCAGGACGCCGACGCCAAGCTGGTCATCACCTCCGACGGCGGTTACCGGCGCGGCAAGCCGTCCGCACTCAAGCCGGCCGTCGACGACGCGATCGACCGGGTGGATCAGGTCGAGCACGTCCTCGTCGTACGACGTACGGGGCAGGAGGTGGCCTGGACCGAGGGCCGCGACGTGTGGTGGCACGAGATCGTCGAGCGGCAGTCCGCCGAGCACACGCCGGAGGCGTTCGACGCCGAGCAGCCGCTGTTCATCCTCTACACGTCCGGGACGACGGGGAAGCCGAAGGGCATCCTGCACACCTCGGGCGGCTACCTCACGCAGGCGTCGTACACCCACCACGCCGTCTTCGACCTCAAGCCGGAGACCGACGTGTACTGGTGCACGGCCGACATCGGCTGGGTCACCGGGCACTCGTACATCACGTACGGACCGCTTTCGAACGGTGCGACGCAGGTGATGTACGAGGGCACGCCGGACACGCCGCACCAGGGGCGGTTCTGGGAGATCGTGCAGAAGTACGGGGTGACGATCCTGTACACGGCGCCCACGGCGATCCGTACGTTCATGAAGTGGGGCGACGACATCCCCGCGAAGTTCGATCTGTCGTCGCTGCGGCTGCTCGGGTCGGTCGGTGAGCCGATCAACCCCGAGGCGTGGGTCTGGTACCGGAAGCACATCGGCGGTGACCGTACGCCGATCGTGGACACCTGGTGGCAGACCGAGACCGGAGCGATGATGATCTCGCCGCTGCCGGGGGTCACCGAGACGAAGCCGGGGTCGGCGCAGCGGCCGCTGCCGGGTATCGCGGCGACGGTCGTCGACGACGAGGCTCGGGAAGTGCCGAATGGCGGTGGCGGGTATCTGGTGCTCACCGAGCCGTGGCCCTCGATGCTGCGGACCATTTGGGGGGACGACCAGCGGTTCATCGACACGTACTGGTCGCGGTTCGAGGGGAAGTACTTCGCCGGGGACGGCGCCAAGAAGGACGAGGACGGGGACATCTGGCTCCTCGGGCGCGTGGATGACGTGATGCTGGTCTCCGGGCACAACATTTCGACGACCGAGGTCGAGTCGGCGCTCGTCTCGCATCCTTCGGTCGCCGAGGCGGCGGTCGTCGGCGCGGCCGACGAGACGACCGGGCAGGCGATCGTGGCGTTCGTGATCCTGCGCGGGTCGGCCTCCGCCGAGGATGAAGGACTGGTGGCGGAGCTGCGCAATCACGTGGGCACCACGCTCGGGCCGATCGCCAAGCCGAAGCGGGTGCTGCCGGTGGCGGAGTTGCCGAAGACGCGGTCCGGGAAGATCATGCGGCGGCTGTTGCGGGATGTCGCCGAGAACCGGGAGCTCGGTGACGTCACCACGCTGACGGACTCCACGGTGATGGATCTGATCCAGGCGAAGCTGCCGGCGGCGCCGAGCGAGGACTGAGGGCGGGGGGGGGGCGCGCCCCCCCCCCCCCGGGGGGGGGGGGGGGGGGGGCCCCCCCCCCCCCCCCCCACACCCCGGAGAGAGCGGGACTCCGCCTCCACACTCCGCCGGGGTGCAGGGCTCCGACCCCACACCCCGACGAAGGCAGGGCTCCGCCCCTGCACCCCGACGGGGGGGCTGCGTCCCCCTTGCACGCTGTCGCGAGCCCGCGTCCCCTCCCCCCGGTCGAGCCGCCAAAGGCCCTACGCCGCCCCGCGTGCCCCTCTCTGCCGGGCCGCCTTCGCCGCGGCCCTGACACGCTCGCCTCGAGGATCACCTTGCCGCGGGCGCCGCGCAGAGGCCGGTGATGTCGGCCCCGCTGCCCCTACCCGCCCCGCACCTGGGGCTGCGCACCACGATCCGTGCTGCGCCCCCGCTTCGGCATCAAAGGGCCTCGTCCTCAGACACCGGGCGGGCTGAAAGATCAGGCCCTGGCCTGCCACGGCACCACACCCGGGGCCGCTTTTTGCACCTAATGTGAAGATCGTCGCAAAAGCCCGGCCACATCTTAGGTAAGCTAAAGAACGCGTCAACAGCGTGACGAGAAGAACCAAGGTGTGCCGGGAAGTCTGGTCGGCAAGTGCTCAGTCCTGCCTACCCGACCGGAGGTCTCCCTCGTGGCCGCGCCCCGCACCACCACCCCCAAGCTGCTCGGACGGCTGTCCCTGCCCGAGCGGAACTTCGTCGCGGACGCGCTCCGTACCGAGACCGTGGGCGGCGTACTTCTGCTGGTGGCTGCGATCGCCGCGCTGATCTGGGCGAACACTCCGCTGCGGGACAGTTACGAGAGCGTCAGCCACTTCCACTTCGGGCCCGCTGCCCTCGGGCTCGATCTGTCCGTGCAGCACTGGGCGGCCGACGGGCTGCTCGCCGTGTTCTTCTTCGTCGCGGGGATCGAGCTCAAGCGCGAGCTGGTGGCCGGAGACCTCAAGGATCCGAAGGCCGCGTTGCTTCCCGTGGCCGCCGCGGTCTGCGGTATGGCCGTGCCGGCGCTCGTCTACACCCTCACCAACATCACCGGCGGAGGCGCGCTCGACGGGTGGGCCGTGCCCACCGCCACCGACATCGCCTTCGCGCTCGCCGTGCTGGCCGTGATCGGGACGTCGCTGCCGTCCGCCCTGCGCGCCTTCCTCCTGACCCTCGCCGTCGTCGACGATTTGTTCGCGATTCTGATCATCGCGGTGTTCTTCACCAGCACCATCGACTTCGCGGCTCTCGGTGGGGCCGTCGTCGGACTCGCCGTCTTCTGGCTGCTCCTGCGGAAGGGCGTACGCGGGTGGTACGTCTACGTCCCGCTCGCCCTCGTCATCTGGGGGCTGATGTACAACAGCGGCATCCACGCGACCATCGCCGGTGTCGCGATGGGCCTGATGCTGCGCTGCCACCGGCACGAGGGCGAGGAGCACTCCCCCGGTGAGCACATCGAGCATCTGGTGCGGCCGCTGTCCGCCGGGCTCGCCGTGCCGCTGTTCGCGCTGTTCAGCGCTGGGGTCACGGTCTCCGGTGGCGCGCTGGGGGATGTGTTCACCCGGCCCGAGACCCTCGGTGTCGTCATCGGACTCGTCGTCGGCAAGGCGGTGGGTATCTTCGGCGGGACCTGGCTGACCGCACGGTTCACGAGGGCCTCGCTCAGCGAGGATCTGGCCTGGCCGGACGTCTTCGCCGTCGCGAGCCTCTCGGGGATCGGCTTCACCGTCTCTCTGCTCATCGGCGAGCTCGCCTTCGAAGACAACGCGGTACTGACCGACGAGGTCAAGGCCGCCGTCCTGATCGGCTCGCTGATCGCGGCCGTACTCGCCACGACGCTGCTGAAGGTGCGCAACGCCAAGTACCGCGCGCTCTACGAGGCGGAGGAGCGCGACGAGGACCTCGACGGCATCCCCGACATCTACGAGCAGGACAACCCGGCGTACCACCTGCGCATGGCCGAGATCTACGAACGGAAGGCCGCCGAACACCGGAGGCTTGCCGAAGTGGCGGGCGGGGCAAGCGAGGGGGACGACAGTCCGGCATGATCTGACCAGACGGCACAAACAGAAGCAGACGCCAGACCGCGCAAACGGGAAAACTGCCGCAGATGCCGGACCGTACCGAAACAGAACAAACCGAAGCGAAGCGAAAAAAGCGGACGCGGAAACCGGACCGCACCCACATATGCAGAAGAGGGAGATCGCGATGAGCGCACCCGACGGCAGCCCGGTCGGCGCCGAACGCAGCATCGGCCAGCTGTTCGCCTCGGCGACGACCGAGATGTCCGCGCTGGTGCACGACGAGATCGCGCTGGCGAAGGCGCAGCTCAAGCAGGACGTCAAGCGCGGTGCGGTCGGCGGCGGAGCGTTCACGGCGGCCGGCGCGGTGCTGCTCTTCTCCCTGCCGATGCTGAACTTCGCCCTGGCGTACGGCATCCGGACCTGGAGCCACTGGAACCTCGCGATCTGCTTCGTGCTCTCGTTCGCGGCGAATGTGCTGGTCGCCGGCATCCTCGCGCTGATCGGCGTGGTCTTCGCGAAGAAGGCCAAGAAGGGACAGGGCCCGCAGAAGGTCGCCGCCTCGATGAAGGAGACGGCGGGTGTTCTGCAGAACGCCAAGCCGCATCCCCGCCCGGAGCGGGTCGAGGGCACCATCGAGGTTGTGGCACGCTCGTCCTCATGACGGACCCCGCCACACCTTCGGCGCAACCTGCCTCAGCTGTACGGCTCGACGGCCCCTGGACGCACAGGGACGTCGCCGCCAACGGCGCGCGCTTCCACATCGCCGAGATGGGCGACGGGCCGCTCGTCCTGCTGCTCCACGGCTTTCCGCAGTTCTGGTGGGCGTGGCGGCATCAGCTGGTCGCGCTCGCGGACGCGGGGTTCCGGGCCGTGGCCATGGACCTGCGCGGCGTCGGCGGCAGCGACCGCACTCCGCGCGGTTACGACCCTGCCAACCTCGCGCTCGACATCACCGGGGTGGTCCGGTCCCTAGGCGAGCCCGACGCCGCGCTGGTCGGGCACGACCTGGGCGGATACCTGGCGTGGACGGCGGCCGTGATGCGGCCCAAGCTCGTACGCCGGCTCGCGGTGTCGTCCATGCCGCATCCCCGGCGTTGGCGTTCCGCCATGCTCTCCGACGTCAAGCAGACCGCCGCGGGCTCCTACATCTGGGGGTTCCAGCGTCCCTGGATCCCGGAGCGTCAACTCGTCGCGGACGATGGCGCCCTGGTGGGCCGTCTGGTACGGGACTGGTCGGGGCCGCGGCTGCCGGACGACGAGGCCGTGGAGACGTACCGCCGCGCCATGTGCATCCCGTCGACGGCGCATTGCTCGATCGAGCCGTACCGGTGGATGGTGCGGTCCATCGCCCGCCCGGACGGCATCCAGTTCAACCGGCGCATGAAGCGGCCGGTTCGGGTGCCGACGCTGCATCTGCACGGATCACTCGACCCGGTGATGCGGACGCGAAGCGCGGCCGGATCCGGAGAGTACGTCGAAGCACCGTACCGCTGGCGGCTGTTCGACGGTCTCGGGCACTTTCCGCATGAGGAGGATCCGGTGGCCTTCTCCTCCGAGCTCGTCAACTGGCTGAAGGATCCCGAACCCGACCGCTGAAGCACGCCCCCGCCGCACCCGGCTGGGGGTCCGGGGTCATCCCCCGGGAGAGCACAGCCCGCACGAGGAGGATCCGGTGGCCTTCTCCTCGGATCTCGACAACTGGCTGAAGCATTCCGAACCCGACCGGTGTCCGATGGTCACCTCATCGGCGTGTCATCCATGACCCTTCGGTGACCGTCCGGACGCGCCGTGTGTCCCGCCCGGTATCCGAACGAGAACGCCTGTCCTACGAACAGCCAATTGCCTGGCGCATAGGCCAATTGGGGGGCCGGGGCGCGGTTATCGACCTTGGGGCAGGGGCACACGTCGGGGTATGGGCTGGACGCACGACTACAGTGACGCAGCACGAAACCGCCGCTCGGCCACGGGCCTGAGCTCCCATCAGAGGGGCACCCCGCAGTTGGCGGGCACGGACCCCCGAGTGGGGATTCCGCACATTCTGCGCCGCCGGGCCCGCTGGGTCTCGGTACGGCTGCGCCACCCACGCGGCTGAGCCCGCGGCGGCGCCTTTCACCCGCCGGAGCTACAGCGCGCAGCTGTCGCTGTCCACCTGCTGGTTGGCTGTACGCCCCTTGGTGACGTCCTCCTGGACCTCGTCCGCGGTGAGCGCGTACCCGGTGTTGGCGCTGTCGAGCGACTTCGCGAAGACCACGCCGTACACCTTGCCTTCGGGTGTGAGCAGCGGGCCGCCGGAGTTGCCCTGGCGGACGGTCGCGTAGAGCGAGTAGACATCGCGGCGCACCGTCTTGCGGTGGTAGATGTCCGGTCCGTTGGCCGTGATGCGGCCGCGCACGCGCGCGGGTTGGACGTTGTACGACCCGTTCTGCGGGAACCCGGCGACGATCGCGCTGCTGCCGCTGGTGGCGTCCTGGGCCGAGAACTTGAGCGCGGGCGCGTTCAGGTTCGGCACGTCGAGTACCGCGATGTCGCGCTCCCAGTCGTACAGGACCACCTTGGCGTCGTACTTCCTGCCCACGCCGCCTATCTGGACGGTGGGCTCGTCGACTCCGCCGACCACGTGCGCGTTGGTCATCACGCGGCGGTTGCCGAAGACGAAGCCGGTGCCTTCGAGGACCTTGCCGCAGCTCTGTGCGGTGCCCATGACCTTGACGATGGACTTCTGGGCGCGAGTGGCGACGGGGCTGTGGGCGAGCGCCGGGTCGGGGGGCTTGACCTCGGTGATGGGCTCGTTGGCGAACGGGCTGAAGACCTGCGGGAAGCCGTTCTGCGCGAGGACCGAGGAGAAGTCCGCGAACCAGGTGTTGGCCTGCGAGGGCAGCGCGCGGGACACGCCGAGCAGCACCTTGGAGTTGCGGACCTCCTTGCCGAGCGTCGGCAGCGTCGTACCGGCGAGGGCCGAGCCGATCAGCCAGGCGACGAGCAGCATCGCCACGACGTTGACCAGGGCGCCGCCCGTCGCGTCCAGGGCGCGGGCCGGGGACCAGGTGATGTACCGGCGCAGTTTGTTGCCGAGGTGGGTGGTGAGGGCCTGGCCCACGGAGGCGCAGACGATCACGACAACCACCGCGACGACGGCGGCGGTCGTACTCACCTTGGTGTCGTCGGTCGCCCAGCCCCAGATGACCGGGAGCAGGTACACGGCGACGAGGCCACCGCCCAGGAAGCCGATCACCGACAGGATGCCGACGACGAAGCCCTGGCGGTAGCCCACGATCGCGAACCACACGGCGGCGACCAGCAACAGGATGTCCAGCACGTTCACCGCTTCAAGCCTCGCCTCATCACTTTCCGGTCGCGATCGCCCGGCCGGGGGTCTGGGGGTTGTCCCCCAGGCAGACACAGCACGAAGGTCACCTTGTCATGCGCGCCAGTCCAGCGGGACCTGCTTGTCACGGTCCCAGGGACGCTCCCAGCCCGCGTAATGCAGGATCTTGTCGATCACTCCGGCCGTGAAGCCCCAGACCAAGGCCGATTCGACCAGAAATGCCGGACCTCGGTGGCCGCTGGGGTGCACGGTGGTGGCGCGGTTGGCGGGGTCCGTGAGATCCGCCACGGGGACCGTGAAGACCCGGGCCGTCTCTGCGGGATCGACGACACCGACCGGGGTCGGGCGGTGCCACCAGCCCAGGACGGGGGTGACCACGAAGCTGCTCACCGGGATGTACAGCTTGGGCAGCACGCCGAAGAGCTGGACGCCGCTCGGATCGAGCCCGGTCTCCTCCTCGGCCTCGCGCAGCGCGGCCCGCAGCGGCCCGTCGGCCTTCGGATCGCCGTCCTCGGGGTCGAGGGCGCCGCCGGGGAACGAGGGCTGCCCGGCGTGCGACCGCAGGGAGCCGGCGCGCTCCATGAGCAGCAGTTCGGGGCCGCGGTCGCCCTCGCCGAACAGGATGAGGACGGCGGACTGGCGCCCTGCGCCGTTCTCCGGGGGCAGGAAGCGGCTCAGCTGGAGCGGCTCGACCGTCTCGGCGGCGTGCACCACCGGGGCCAGCCAGTCGGGCAGGCCGTCCTTGCTGAGTGCCACCGGCCCACCCTGTGTGTTGCTCGTGTGCGTCATCGCCACCCCCGTTCTGCTGTTCCCAACGCCTGCCGGTGCCGTGTTCGTTCCGTCATCCGGCGCCCAGTGGGGGTGCGGGGATGCCGCCGGCGTCCAGGTACGCCTGTGGGGGCTTGAGGCGCTGGCCCGGGAAGCCGCCCTTCTCGTACTTCAGGAGCTTCTTCGCCTTCTCGGGGTCGGTCTCGCCCTCCCCGTAGGCCGGGCAGAGCGGGGCGATGGGGCAGGCGCCGCAGGCGGGCTTGCGGGCGTGGCAGATGCGGCGGCCGTGGAAGATCACGTGGTGGGAGAGCATCGTCCACTCGCTCTTCGGGAAGAGCGCGCCGACGGCCGCCTCGATCTTGTCCGGGTCGGTCTCGTCGGTCCATTTCCAGCGGCGGACGAGCCGCTGGAAATGGGTGTCCACGGTGATTCCGGGCCGCCCGAAGGCGTTCCCGAGGACGACGAAGGCGGTCTTGCGGCCTACACCGGGGAGCTTGACGAGGTCTTCGAGGCGGCCGGGGACCTCGCCCCCGAAGTCGTCCCGCAACGCCTTGGAGAGCCCTATCACCGACTTGGTCTTGGCCCGGAAGAACCCGGTCGGGCGGAGGATCTCCTCGACCTCCTCCGGGTTGGCCTCGGCCAGGTCCTCGGGGGTCGGGTACTTGGCGAAGAGCGCCGGAGTCGTCTGGTTCACCCGCAGATCGGTGGTCTGGGCGGACAGGA
Organism: Streptomyces sp. NPDC050564; assembly: GCF_044457265.1. Lineage (NCBI taxonomy): Bacteria > Bacillati > Actinomycetota > Actinomycetes > Kitasatosporales > Streptomycetaceae > Streptomyces > Streptomyces sp. NPDC050564. Next base: position 188,516 of record NZ_JBITGS010000002.1, read on the forward strand.
CCGTGGCGATGATCAGCTGGAAGGGGTTCTCGAAGTCCAGCTCCGGGTGGGCGTACGGGTACACCTCGGCGAGCTCACGGTTGATGCGGCGGGCTCGGCGGACGAGGGCGGTGTCCGGCGGGGGCGCCTTTTGCGGGGGCTTCTTGGCCGGGGGCGACTTCTTGGCCGGGGCCTTCTTGGCCGGGGCCTTCTTGGCGGAGGTCGACGTCTTGCCTGCGGCGGCTTCGGCGACGGTCGCACCGGCCGGCGTGGTCTTCTTCGCGGCCGTGGCCTTCTTGGCAGCCGTGGCCTTCTTGACGGCTGTCGACTTCGCGGTGGCTGTCGCTTTCGTGGCCGACGTCTTCTTGGCAGCCGTCACTTTCGTCGCCGTCCCCTTTTTGGCGGCCGCCGCCTTCGTAGCCGTAGCCGTCGACTTTGTCGCTTTTGTCAGTTTCTTGGTTCCGTCGGGCGCTTGTTCGCCCACAGCGGAATCGCGACGTACAACCACCCGCCCAGCCCCCTTGGCCTGTGCTCTCACCGGCGATTTGGACACCCGGCCAGCCTAAAGCCCGGCACCGACATCCGCCCCGGACCCAGGAGATCGGCGCCCAATTGGCCCCCTGCCGCACTGCGCGGGACGCCAGTGCGGCAGACTTGTGACTGATCACACTGTTTGGACCGTCCGGCAAGATGGGGAACACGGTCCCCTGGTACACGGGGGAGCAAGATCCCCTGAGCAGGTCGACAAGGAGAGAACTCGTGGACGACGTTCTGCGGCGCGCCCCGCTCTTCGCGGCGCTCGATGACGAGCAGGCCGCGGAGCTCCGCGCCTCCATGAGTGAGGTGACCCTCGCACGCGGTGACGCTCTCTTTCACGAGGGTGACCCCGGGGACCGCCTCTACGTGGTCACCGAGGGCAAGGTGAAGCTCCACCGCACCTCCCCCGACGGCCGCGAGAACATGCTCGCCGTCCTCGGCCCCGGTGAGCTGATCGGCGAGCTGTCGCTGTTCGACCCGGGCCCGCGCACGGCGACCGCCACCGCGCTGACCGAGGTCAAGCTGCTGGGCCTCGGCCACGGCGACCTCCAGCCGTGGCTGAACGCACGGCCAGAGGTGGCCGCCGCGCTGCTGCGCGCCGTCGCCCGGCGTCTGCGCAAGACGAACGACCAGATGTCCGACCTGGTGTTCTCGGACGTGCCCGGCCGCGTGGCCCGCGCGCTCCTGGACCTCTCGCGCCGCTTCGGCGTGCAGTCCGAAGAGGGCATCCACGTCGTGCACGACCTCACGCAGGAGGAGCTGGCCCAGCTGGTCGGCGCATCCCGCGAGACGGTCAACAAGGCGCTCGCGGACTTCGCGGGGCGCGGCTGGCTCCGCCTGGAGGCACGGGCCGTGATTCTGCTGGACGTGGAGCGGCTGGCCAAGCGCTCGCGCTGAGTTTCGGCTGTACGTCGACGGGGTTCCGCCTTCTTGGGAGGCGGGGCCCCGTTGTGGTTGCCGGGGATGGTTTTCGCCCCCTCCGCCCTGCCCGTCCCGCACCTGGGGGCTGTGCCTCAGACCTCCGCCTCGTCCTCGAACGCCGGAGGGGCCAAGAAATCTCCGGCCCCGGGCGCTCAGCCGAAAATGACCTGCCCCGCCATCCCCGACAGGGCACAGTGGCCGCATGGCTGGAGATGGGCGGCACAGGGGGCTCGACGCCCAGGGGTACATCGAGCCCGAGGGATCCCTCGGGCGGATTCCGCACGCGTTCCGGCCCGTTGTCGCCGCGGCCCGCGATCGCTTGTCGGACACCTTCGGGGCGCGGATGACGAGCGCGTACCTCTACGGGTCGATTCCGCGTGGCACCGCGCGCGAGGGGCGCAGCGACCTGGACCTGCTGCTGGCGCTGCGCGAGGAGCCCACCGAGGCGGACCGCGTGGACGCGCGAGCGCTCGACGAGGCGCTCGACAAGGAGTTCTGGCAGATCGACGGTGCCGGGACCCTGCTGTTCAGCCGTGAGCGGCTGCTGAGCGACCTGGAGACGTACGACCTCGGGTGGTTCGTCGCCTGCCTCTGTACGCCTCTCCTGGGCGAGGATCTGGCCGAGTTCCTGCCGCGCCATCGCCCCGACTCCCGCCTCGCCCGGGAGACCAACGGCGACCTCGCCCTGCTCCTGCCGCGGTGGCGGGAGCGGATCGCCGATGCCGCCGACACGGACGAGGCCAGACGCCCGCTGGTCCGCTTCATATCACGCCATCTCGTCCGCACCGGCTTCACGCTCGTCATGCCGCGCTGGAACGGCTGGACCAGCGACCTGAAGGAGATGGCCGAGGCGTTCGGCGCGTACTACCCGGAGCGGGCCGCGCAGCTACGTGAGGCGGCCGTCCTCGGATACGAGCCGACGGGGGACCTCGCCGTCCTGCGCTCGTACGTCGCCGACCTCGGGCCGTGGCTGGCCGAGGAGTACGCGCGCGTGCACGGCATCAAAGCTCCGCGCCCCTGAGTGCCTCCCCAGGGGCCTCAAAAACGCCTGGCGGCCCCCGTTGTCCAAGTGCCCTAGATGAGGCCGTGCTCGCGCAGGTAGTCCATCTGCGCGCGCACGGACAACTCCGCCGCGGGCCACAGCGAACGGTCCACGTCCGCGTACACGTGCGCGACGACCTCGTCCGCCGACCGGTAGCCGTTCTCGACCGCAGTCTCGACCTGGGCGAGGCGGTGGGCGCGATGGGCGAGGTAGAACTCGACGGCGCCCTGGGCGTCCTCGAGGACGGGCCCGTGGCCGGGCAGGACGGTGTGGACGCCGTCGTCGACCGTCAGCGAGCGGAGCCGGCGCAGAGAGTCGAGATAGTCGCCCAGGCGGCCGTCCGGATGGGCCACCACGGTCGTGCCGCGGCCCAGGATGGTGTCACCGGTCAGGACGGCCCGGTCGGCCGGGAGATGGAAGCACAGCGAGTCGGTGGTGTGCCCGGGCGTCGGCACGACACGCAGCTCGAGCCCGCCGACGGCGACCACGTCCCCCGCGGCCAGCCCTTCGTCCCCGAGCCGCAGCGCCGGGTCCAGGGCCCGCACCTTCGTGCCCGTCAGCTCGGCGAACCGAGCCGCCCCCTCGGCGTGATCGGGGTGCCCGTGCGTGAGCAGCGTCAGGGCGACCCGCTTCCCCGCCTTCTCCGCCGTATCCACGACATTGCGCAGATGTACGTCGTCCAGGGGCCCCGGGTCGATCACCAGGGCGAGCGCGGAGTCCGGCTCGGAGACGATCCAGGTGTTGGTGCCGTCCAGGGTCATCGCGGACGCGTTGGGGGCGAGCACGTTGACCGCGCGAGAAGTGGCGGGGCCGGAGAGAACTCCACCGCGTGGCTGGCCCGGGAGGGCGGTGGCATCGGTCATGCGGAGGCTCCACCGGTCGGGATGTGCTTGGTGAACTCGTCGTGACCGGGCCAGGCGAGGATCACTTCGCCGTTCTCCAGGCGGGCCCTGGCCAGGACCGGGGTCAGGTCGCGGGCGGGCGCGGCGGCGAGGACGTCGGCGGCGCAGTCGAAGGGGACGAGCTGGCGCAGGGTGGCGATGGTGGGCGGCATCATCAGGAGCTCGCCCTTGTCGTATCCGTCGGCCGCGTCCGCGGGGTGGATCCACACGGTGCGGTCGGCCTCCGTGGAGGCGTTGCGGGTGCGCTGGCCCTGCGGGAGGGCGGCCACGAAGAACCAGGTGTCGTAGCGGCGGGTTTCGAACTCCGGGGTGATCCACCGGGTCCAGACGCCCAGGAGGTCGGACCTGAGCACGAGTCCTCTGCGGTCGAGGAACTCGGCGAAGGAAAGATCGCGGGCGACCAGGGCCGCACGGTCCGCCTCCCACTCCTCGCCCGTGGTGTCTCCGACCACGGTGTCCGGAGTGGGCCCGGCGAGCAGGACGCCCGCCTCCTCGTACGTCTCGCGAACCGCCGCGCAGACGACGGCCTGGGCGGAGGTCTCGTCCACGCCGAGTCTGTTCGCCCACCACGCGCGCGTGGGGCCCGCCCAGCGGATCTGGTGCTCGTCGTCGCGGGGATCCACGCCGCCGCCCGGATACGCGTACGCGCCTCCGGCGAAGGCCATGGAGGCCCGTCTGCGCAGCATGTGCACCACGGGGGTGGCGTCGGTGTCCTTGAGCAGCATGACAGTGGCCGCCCGCTTCGGGGCCACCGGTGTCAGGGTGCCCTCCGCGAGCGCGCGGATCCTCTCGGGCCACTCCGGTGGGTACCACTGCCCATTCGCCATGGGCGGAGGCTATCCCGTACCGGGCGGATGTTCGAGAGGCGATCGACGATCACGGCGTCCGGTGCCGGGGGCCGGTAGGGGCCGACTTTCGCCCCTACCCGCTCCCGTACCTGGGGGCTGCGCCCGCAGACCCCGACAAAGGACTGCGCAGTTCCCCGCCACGTTAAAGGGGCGTCGGGAACTGCACGACCCCTTCCCGCCACCCGGGTCCTACGCCTCCGTCAGCTCCACCTGGACCTCGATCTCCACGGGGGCGTCCAGCGGGAGGACCGCCACGCCGACCGCGCTGCGGGCGTGGACGCCCTTGTCGCCGAGGACCGCGCCCAGGAGCTCGCTCGCGCCGTTCAGGACGCCGGGCTGACCCGTGAAGTCCGAGGCGGAAGCGACGAAGCCGACGACCTTCACGACACGCGCGATGCGATCGAGGTCGCCCGCGACGGACTTGACCGCGGCGAGGGCGTTCAGCGCGCAGGTGCGGGCCAGCTCCTTGGCCTCCTCGGCGGTGACCTCGGCGCCCACCTTGCCGGTGACCGGAAGCTTGCCGTCCACCATCGGCAGCTGGCCGGCGGTGTAGACGTACACACCGGACTGCACGGCGGGCTGGTACGCGGCCAGCGGCGGCACGACGTCCGGCAAGCTCAGCCCGAGTTCCGCCAGCTTCGACTCGACGGCGCCGCTCATGCCGACTTCTCCCGCTTCAGGTAGGCCACCAGCTGCTCGGGGTTGTTCGGCCCGGGTACGACCTGGACGAGCTCCCAGCCGTCCTCGCCCCAGGTGTCCAGAATCTGCTTCGTGGCATGGACGAGCAGCGGCACGGTTGCGTATTCCCACTTGGTCATGCGGCCGACTTTAGCCGTTGCCGTCCGGGGTCTCGCGCACACGTTGTCCACAGCCTCCTGCGTACTACGGCGGCGGACTGGTTAGGCTCGAATACGTGAGCAGGCTCCAGGTCGTCAGCGGCAAGGGCGGTACCGGCAAGACCACGGTGGCCGCGGCCCTCGCGCTCGCCCTCGCGATCGAGGGCAAGCGCACCCTCCTCGTCGAGGTCGAGGGCAGACAGGGCATCGCGCAGCTCTTCGAGACAGAAGCGCTGCCTTATGAGGAGCGGAAGATCGCCGTCGCTCCGGGGGGCGGGGAGGTGTACGCACTCGCCATCGACCCCGAACTGGCCCTTCTGGACTACCTCCAGATGTTCTACAAGCTGGGCAGCGCCGGACGTGCCCTGAAGAAGCTCGGCGCCATCGACTTCGCGACCACCGTCGCGCCAGGTCTACGAGATGTGCTCCTGACCGGCAAGGCCTGCGAGGCCGTACGCCGCAAGGACAAGAGCGGGCGGTTCGCGTACGACTACGTGGTGATGGACGCGCCGCCCACCGGGCGCATCACGCGTTTCCTGAACGTCAACGACGAGGTGGCCGGCCTCGCGAAGATCGGGCCCATACACAATCAGGCACAGGCCGTCATGCGCGTCCTGAAGTCCCCCGAGACCGCGGTGCACTTGGTGACGCTCCTCGAGGAGATGCCCGTCCAGGAGACCGCGGACGGCATCGCCGAGCTCCGGGCGGCGAAGCTGCCGGTCGGGCGGATCATCGTGAACATGGTGCGGCCCGCCCTCCTGGACGACACCGACCTGGAGCTCACGAACGCCGTTCCCCGTACGGCCATCGCCAAGTCGCTCTCCGCGGCCGGACTCGGCGGTGCCCGCCGCGGCGGGCTCGCCGAGCGGCTCGTGGACCCGCTGCTCCAGCAGGCCGAGGAGTACGCCGAGCGCCACACCCTGGAGCGCGAGCAGCGGGCGGTGCTCACCGAGCAGGACCTGCCCCTGCACGAACTCCCGCTGCTCGCCGACGGAATGGACCTGGCGGGCCTGTACGAACTCGCCGCGGAACTGCGCACGCAAGGGATCTCATGAGTCTGAACCCGGCCCGCGTACTCGACGTCGACCCGCTTCTCGACGACCCCAAGACCCGCATCGTGGTGTGCTGCGGCTCGGGCGGCGTGGGCAAGACGACCACGGCGGCGGCCCTGGGGCTGCGCGCCGCCGAGCGCGGCCGCAAGGTGGTCGTGCTCACCATCGATCCGGCGCGCAGGCTCGCCCAGTCCATGGGCATCGACTCCCTGGACAACACGCCGAGGCGCGTGAAGGGCATCGAGGGGCCCGGCGAGCTGCACGCCATGATGCTCGACATGAAGCGCACCTTCGACGAGATCGTCGAGGCGCACGCGGACCCCGAGCGGGCCGCCACGATTCTCAACAACCCCTTCTACCAGTCGCTTTCGGCGGGCTTCGCCGGCACGCAGGAGTACATGGCGATGGAGAAGCTGGGGCAGCTGCGGGCGCGGGACGAATGGGATCTCATCGTCGTCGACACGCCGCCCTCGCGCTCGGCGCTGGACTTCCTGGACGCCCCGAAGCGGCTGGGCTCGTTCCTGGACGGGAGGCTGATCCGGCTGCTGACGGCGCCGGCGAAGCTGGGCGGCCGGGCGGGGATGAAGTTCCTGAACGTGGGGATGTCGATGATGACCGGCACCCTGGGCAAGCTCCTGGGGGGCCAACTTCTCAAGGACGTCCAGACATTCGTGGCCGCGATGGACACGACGTTCGGGGGATTCCGTACGCGCGCGGACGCCACGTACAAGCTGCTCCAGGCGCCCGGCACCTCGTTCCTGGTGGTGGCGGCCCCTGAGCGGGACGCGCTGCGCGAGGCCGCGTACTTCGTGGAACGGCTGGCCGCCGAGGACATGCCGTTCGCCGGTCTGGTGCTCAACCGGGTGCACGGCAGCGGCGCCGCTCAGCTGTCCGCCGAGCGGGCACTCGCCGCCGCGGAAGATCTTGATGCCGTGGCTGCAGAAAATCTTGACGAGGCCCGCATTGTCGATCAGGGGTACGGGAAAGCTGGACTTCGTAACTCTCCCGACACGTACGACAGTTCAGAATCTCCGGCTTCCGAAGCACCAGCTCCTGACGGTTCCGACGAAGGCTCCCCCGCCACCACGGACAGGACCGCCGTCACGGACGAGCATCAGACCGACACCACGGACGAGGACCGGGCCGCCACCACGGACTCCGACCGGACCGTTGAACAGCTCACCGCAGACCTGCTGAGGCTGCATGCCGAGCGCATGCAGCTGCTCTCCCGCGAGCAGCGCACGCGTGACCGCTTCGCCGCGCTCCACCCCGAGGTGGCGGTGGCCGAAGTGGCCGCCCTGCCGGGCGACGTACACGATCTCGCGGGGCTGCGGGACATCGGGGACCGGCTCGCGGCCAATCGGCCGGAGCTGCCCGAGACGACCCTCGAACCGGGTGCCTGAGAGGAACGCCCTCAGCCCACCGCCGCGTAGCGCTCGTACACCTCTTCCTCGTCGAGGGGCAGCAGGCCCGCGCCGCGCTCGTACTCCGTACGCGCGGTCTCCAGCAGGCGACGCCACGAGGTGACGGTCGGCCGGCGGCGCAGCAATGCGCGGCGCTCCCGCTCCGTCATGCCACCCCACACGCCGAATTCGACGCGGTTGTCGAGCGCATCGGCGAGGCACTCCGTGCGTACCGGACATCCGGTGCACACTGCCTTCGCCCTGTTCTGCGCTGCTCCTTGAACGAACAGTTCATCCGGATCGGTAGTGCGGCAGGCCGCCTGCGCACTCCAGTCGGTAACCCAGCCCATACCGGCGCCGTCCTCTCCCGAATCGAGGCTCCCCCACGGCGGCAGCGGCATATTCACCGCCGCCAGTTGAGGACGTTACGGAAGGTGGGCACAGCGCAACACCCCCTTCGGGCCCAATCTTGAATGGCCCGAACGGACTATGCGTAAGCGGCAGATCACCCGGGGGAGTGAGCTGAGGACATGCGTGAGTATCCCGGCAAACCGGGACAGTTCAGTTGAGTCACAACGGACGCCTGGTGACGCATGAGGCTGATTCGGACACGCCCTCAACGAACCCCAGACAAAAAGTTGGGGATCCTCCGGAACGATTCGGGGTCGCCGGACGTATTGATACGTGGCCGCACTGCTGTGACAGTTGAGAGCAGCTTAGGCCAAGGCATATACGCGTGTCCGGCGAATGAGAACGTAGGCTGCCCTCATGCCAAAGAAGCGCTCGGGCGGTGGCCTGTCGGCAACGCAGCAGGCCGCCAAGTTCCTCGGTGTCAGCGTGCTCGCAGGCGCCGTCATGGCCGGAATCGCGCTGCCCGCCGCGGGCGCGCTCGGCCTGGCGGCCAAGGGATCCGTTCAGGGGTTCGACGAGATTCCCGACAACCTGAAGAGTCCGTCGCTGAGTCAGCGGACCACGATCCTGGACAACCAGGGCGGTCAGATCGCGACGGTCTACTCGCGCGACCGCACGGTGGTCGACCTCAAGGACATCTCGCCGTACATGCAGAAGGCGATCGTCGCGATCGAGGACTCGCGCTTCTACCAGCACGGCGCGATCGACCTGAAGGGCGTCCTGCGCGCCGTGAACCAGAACGCGCAGAACGGCGGAGTGGCCCAGGGCGCCTCCACGCTCACCCAGCAGCTGGTGAAGAACTACTTCGTCGAGGAGGCCGGCGACGACCCGACAAAGGTCGCCGAGGCCACCCAGCAGACCCTCGGCCGCAAGATCCGCGAGCTCAAGTACGCGATCCAGCTCGAGGAGAAGCTCGGCAAGAAGAAGATCCTCGAGAACTACCTGAACATCACGTTCTTCGGCGAGCAGGCCTACGGCATCGAGGCCGCCGCCCAGCGCTACTTCTCCAAGCCCGCCAAGGACCTGAACCTCCAGGAGTCGGCGCTGCTCGCGGGCATCGTCCAGTCGCCCAGCCGGTACGACCCGGTCAACGACGAGGCGGAGGCCACCAAGCGCCGCAACACCGTGCTGCAGCGCATGGCCGAGGTGCACGACATCTCCCAGCAGGAAGCGGACGCGGCCAAGGAGAAGAAGCTCGGCCTGCACGTGAGCCAGCCCAAGAACGGCTGCATCACGGCCGTCAGGGGCGCCAGCTTCTTCTGCAAGTACGTGGAGCACGTCTTCCTGAACGACCCGGTCTTCGGCAAGACCAAGGAGGCCCGGGCGAAGGTCTGGAACCAGGGCGGCCTGACGATCCGTACGACGCTCGACCCGCAGTCCCAGGAGTCGGTGCAGAAGTCGATAAAGGAGCACGTCTACAAGTCGGACAAGGTCGCCGCGGCGGCCACCCTGGTCGAGCCCGGGACCGGCAAGATCCTCGGCATGGGCCAGTCGAAGCCCTACGGCTACGGGAAGAACGAGACCGAGTACAACTTCTCGGTCAACAACGACATGGGCGGCTCGAACTACGGCTTCCCGACCGGTTCCACCTTCAAGCCGTTCGTGGCCGCGGCCGCGCTGGAGCAGGGCGTGCCGGCGACGAAGGAGTACTCGTCGCCGAACAAGATGCCCTACCCCAGCCCCGTGCAGACGTGCGGCAGCAAGCCCTGGACCAACCAGGCCAACGAACAGGTGCCGAACGAGAGCCTGTCCGAGGTCGGTCCGTACCGGCTGAAGGAGGCGATGGCCAAGTCGGTCAACACCTACTTCGTGCAGATGATCTCGGACATCGGCCTCTGCCCGGTGATGAACCAGATCGACAAGCTCGGCGTGGTCCAGGGCAACGGCGACAAGCTCCCCCAGGTGCCTTCCATCGCCCTCGGCGCCAAGGGCATCTCCCCGCTGACGATGGCCACCGCCTACGCCGCCTTCGCCTCCCGCGGCATGTACTGCACCCCGATCGCCATCGAGTCGATCGCGCAGAAGATCGACGGCACCCAGAAGTCCCTCGAGGTGCCGAAGTCGACATGCTCGCGGGCGATGTCCGAGAAGACCGCGGACACCGTCAACACCCTGCTGAGCGGCGTGGTCGACTCCGGTACGGGCCAGCAGGCCGGTCTCACCGACCGCGCCAACGCCGGTAAGACCGGTACGACGGACGAGCGCAGGAACGCCTGGTTCGTCGGATACACGCCGAACCTGTCCGGCGCTGTCTGGGTCGGCAGCGCCACCCAGAAGGTCAAGATGGTGAGGATCAACATCGGCGGCGTGTACCGCGACAAGGTCTACGGCGGTCAGGTCCCCGGGCCGATCTGGCGGGACTTGATGACCGGCGCCCTCACGGGCAAGGACTCCCCGTCCTTCAACCTGGTCGACATTCCCGACGGCGACAAGGGCCGGAACGACGAGGACAACGGCGACCACAACGGCAATGGGAACGGACACGGGAACGGGAACACCACCGACGGAAACACCATCGTCGGCCAGACCGACGGCGGAACGTTCCCGACGCCTTCCTTCTCCATTCCCGAGGGATGGATTCAGGGCAACACCAACAGCGGGAACGGAAACGGCGGGCAGCGCGGCTGAACCGTAGGCCTTGACGTAATTACGTCAGCTCCACAGTAAGGGCACCTTCTCGGCGGAGGCCGTGACATATTCGCCTCCGGCCCCGCCTTGAGGGTGCCCTTGTCGTTGCCGTCTCACGTGGAGGGGACATGAAACTCAGATCCCGGCTCGGTGTCACATTCAGTGCGTTACTCGGCTCCCTGACCCTGGCCGTGGCCATACCCACTTCGGCACAGGCGGCCTCCTGCGACAACTTCGGTTGCGACGGCCACGACCCGAACGTCCAGACCTGGCAGACCGGCCCTGTCAGCCCCTACGGTCCGTACGACCTCGGCGGCTCGTTCGAGTACGAGCTGCGCTGGGGCAAGACGGACGGGGACCAGTACAGCTGGGGCCGGCTGTGGTACATCAGCGGCTCGGACGAGCAGAAGTGGACGGTCTACGTCCAGCGCTGCACGAAGAGCCACTCGACCTGTTACTGGCGCCTGGGCGAGAAGAAGGGCGGGGCCTCGGGCTGGACCTCGAAGGTACCCGGGGGAACCAACTACTACTTCACACGCACCCCGATGTACTACAACCCGTCGGGTTACGAAATGCGGGCCTGCGTGGAGGACCCCTCGGGCGACGAGTCGTGCACCCCTTGGTACTGAGCCCTATCGGCCACCGCACCACCTATGGCCGGAAAACGAGCGGGGATGGCGTAATTGCGTCACCCCGCTCGCCCCGTTAACAGTCTTTGGTGAGATTTATTCAACTGTCCGGATCCACAAGCGCTTCCTAGACTGGCACCCCGAGAGGCAGCGATCGACTGCTGCTACTTGGGGGAGGCGACTTGACCGTTACGCCAGAAATAAACGCCGGAAATCCGAGAATCGACGCCAACGACCAGAAGATCCTGAATCTGTTGTACGAGGGGCTGAACGACGCGTCGATCGCACGGCACTTAGGAGTGGGGCACCGCACGATACAGCGCAAAGTGCACCGGCTCATGGAACAGCTCCAGGCCAACGGGAGGGTGGCCCTGGGGGCGCGCGCCCAGGAACTCGGACTGCTGGGCAGTTCCACCGATCACCAGCGACCCGTACGGACGGCCGTGGACACCTGAGTGACCTCGGGGTCCTTGCCTGCCGGCATGCACCTGGGTGACCTCCGGGTCCTTGCCTGCGGGCATGCACCTCCGTCGTACTGCCCGTCGGTGAAATCCGGGGCCCGTGGACCAGCAAAGCGCGCGTGCCGGCTGCCGTCACGCGCGCTTTGCGGATTCCCAGGGCTGCATCGAAGCCGGTCCCCTTCTTGCTCCGGCCGCGACCGATCTTGCTCCAGCCGCGACCGGCGGAAGACCGGTTTCCTTCTCCCTTCAGCCGCGACCGGAGGAAGAAGAAAAGGAATCGACGCCTACGAGTCGGTGCCGGCGAAAGGCGTGCAGCTCAGTTTCCCGGAGGTCTTCTCCTTGCCACAGGCGCGGACCATATAACCCTTGCCGCCGACCATGTTGGTCCAGTCGTGCTGACCGTCCTTGACATCCACGGTTCGACGGCTGATGAGTGTGGTCCTGTCCGGGTTCCACTTCTCGACGGATATGGTCGCCGCGTAGACCGAATCGCCGGTGCGTGCCCAGCCGGCCCAACAGGAGTTGCTCCACCGCAGTTCGAAATCGGTTCTGCCGCCGGCGGTCGAATAGACCTCACCCACCAGAACGGTGTGCGCATCCTTGTCGCACCCCATGGAGACCGGTCCCTTGTTCTCGCAGCCGGTTCCGTTGCACCCGGCCGCGTACGCGGTCCCGCCGAGAGGCACAAGAGAGACCACCGCCGCCGCCACCGGAACCAGCGCCATCTTGGCGAGCGATTTCATCCTGCGCGACTTTTCCATTTCCATCCTCCCGTAAGTGATTTACATGAGGATGATGCTCACACCGGCCCACTGCTGACAAGATCAAGAATCCGGAACAATGTGACGAAATGGCGCCATTCGGCTGTCGTATTTGCGCCAATCCCTCTCACCTATTTTCGATGCGACACCCCAAGAAGATTGACCCTGGCTCCAGAGATCCCTATTTCAATGAGCCCGGCGGATCCGCCTGACTTTCGGAGCGAATTCTTCGAAATATCCGCCGAGGGCGCGGACAAAGAATGAGGGGTGCCCCCTGTGAACAGGGGGCACCCCTCATCTCTCGTACGAGCACCTCTCGTACAGCAAGGCCTCAGCCGGCGAGCAGCTTCTTCACCGCGGCGGCGACGCGGCCGCCCTCGGCCTGGCCGGCCACCTTCGGGTTCACGATCTTCATGACCTGCCCCATGGCACGCGGCCCCTCGGCGCCCGCCGCCTTCGCCTCCTCGACGGCTTGGGCGACGATCCGCTGGAGCTCCTCGTCGGACAGCTGCTTGGGCAGGTACGCGGCGAGAACCTCGCCCTCCGCCTTCTCGCGCTCGGCCGACTCGAGGCGCCCTCCCTGCGCGAAGGCATCGGCGGCCTCACGGCGCTTCTTGGCCTCGCGGGTGATCACCTTCTGCACCTCGTCGTCGGAGAGTTCGCGCTTGGTCTTGCCCGCGACCTCCTCCTTGGTGATGGCGGCGAGGGTCAGCCGGAGCGTCGAGGAGCGGAGCTCGTCGCGCCCCTTGATCGCGGCGTTGAGGTCTTCCTGCAGCTTCGACTTGAGCGTGGTCATGCCGTCGATTGTCGCAGGTGTGGTGCGGCGATCGCCTGCTGATTTCGGCGCGAGCTGTGCATGCGCCCGAGGTCGTCCACAGGCCGGGACGCGGGGCTACCGGGGTCTGACACGATGGACTTATGCACGCGCGATACGGAGTACCCCTGGGAATCACGGCGGTGGGCACCGCCGGTCTGTTGTACGCGGCGGGTTTCGAGGCCCGTTCCTTCCGTCTCCGACGAGTGACGGTGCCGATCCTGCCGCCGGGGGTGCGACCGCTCCGCGTCCTCCAGGTCTCCGACATCCACATGGTGAGTGGCCAGCGCAAGAAGCAGCGCTGGCTGCGTTCGCTGGCCGGGCTGCGTCCGGACTTCGTCATCAACACCGGAGACAACCTTTCCGACCCGGAAGGCGTGCCGGAGGTACTGGACGCGCTCGGCCCCCTGATGGAGTTCCCGGGGGCGTACGTCTTCGGCTCGAACGACTACTACGGCCCCAAACCCCGCAACCCCGTCCGCTACTTGTTCGAGAAGACGCAGGGTCGGCACGGTCTGAACGGCAACCCACCAGTCGTGGGCGCCATCCACAACCCGTGGGAGGACCTCCGCGACGGCTTCGACACGGCGGGCTGGCTGAACCTGACGAACACGCGGGGGATGCTGAAGGTCGAGGGCGCGGAGATCGAGCTGACCGGACTCGACGACCCGCACATCAAGCGGGACCGCTACGCACGCGTGGCCGGCGGCCCGTCGGAGTCTGCCGACTTCTCGATCGGCGTGGTCCACGCTCCGTACCTGCGCACCCTGGACGCCTTCACAGCCGACGGCTACCCCCTGATCCTGGCCGGCCACACCCACGGCGGGCAGATCTGCCTCCCCTTCTACGGCGCCTTCGTCACCAACTGCGACCTGGACACGGACCGCGTGAAGGGCCTGTCCACGCATACGGCGGAGGGCCGGACGTCGTACATGCACGTCTCGGCGGGCTGCGGGACGAACCGCTACACGCCGGTACGGTTCGCCTGCCCGCCGGAGGCGTCGCTGCTGACCTTGGTGGAGCGGAGGTAGGGACGAAGGTCGGAGCCGAGGTTCAGGCGAAGGCAGGGGCGCCGGTGGAGGCGTCGTAACCCACCCAGACGCCCCATATCGCCCGATTCACCCGATCCACTTACCGTGGGGCCATGATCGCCCCCCTGCCCAAGGACATACCCGACCTCCCCGCGATACCGGGTGTTCCCCCGCCGCCCCCCTCCATCGTCCCCGCGACAGCGGTGGTGGCCCCCACGCGCCGCCCGCTGGCGGCGGTATTCCGCCTCCTCGTGGCCCTCGCGGCGGCGACGGGCGTGACCATCGACCTGGTCCTGGGCAACCCGGCCCACGTCCTCAGTCACTTCACGATCCAGAGCAACGCTCTCGTGGCCCTTGTCTTCACCGCATCGGCCTGGCGCGCATGGAGAGCCCGTCGCCCCCTGCCCGGTGTGCTGACGGGCGGCACGCTGCTTTACATCTCGATCACAGGCCTGGTCTACCACCTGATCCTGACGAACCAGGCCGGCGGCTTCTCGATAACGGATGACGTCGCCCCGCTCACCGGCTGGCAAGCGGTGGCCAACCACCTCCTCCACACGGTGACGCCGATCGCGGTACTGGCCGACTGGCTCCTCCTGACCCGCCCGACCCCGCTGGCCGTGCGAAACGCGGCCACCTGGCTCGTCTACCCCCTCGCCTACCTCGCCTTTTCGCTGGCCCGAGGCGCGATCATGTCCCCCGGCACTCCCCTGCGCTACCTCTATCCCTTCGTGGACGTCGACCGGCACGGCTACGCCGGCATCCTCGGCAACGCGGCGATCCTCGGCCTCGCCTTCTACGCCCTCGCCCTCCTCGCCGTCGCGGTCGACCACCTGCGCCCCGACCCGGCCCGCCGTCGCGTCCTACGCCCCGAAAACCGGATTTCGTCTCCGGCCAGCAGTGGGCTAAAGTAAACGACGTCGCCGCGACAAGCAGCGACAATCGGGGTGTAGCGCAGCTTGGCAGCGCGCTTCGTTCGGGACGAAGAGGTCGTGGGTTCAAATCCCGCCACCCCGACAGCCGAAATACCAGGTCAGGCCCGGTGCTGAGAGATCAGCGCCGGGCCTGAATTGTTGTTCGGCCCCGTCTTGGCAGTCGACTTCAGGAACCGGCTCCCAGGGCCCGTCTGCCGGCGAGCACGCAGGAGCGTGTGCGGTCAGAGCCAGTCCCAGTGCCTGAAAGCGAAGTACAGCGTCAGAGAGACAACGACGATGACGGCGCTGGAAACGATAAAACCCGACTGTTGTCCGAAGCCGGGGTAGGGAAGATTCTGTCCGTAGAAGCCAGTGATCGCCGTGGGCACGGCGATGATCGCGGCCCAGCTCGTCACCTTCTTCATGATCAGGTTCATCCGGTTCGCCTGCACCGACAAGTTGGTCTCCATCACCGAGGCCACCAGGTCGTGCAGCGACTCCGTCCACTCGCCGGCACGCAGCACATGGTCGTACACATCGCGGTAGTACGGCAGCAGGGGGCCGTCGACGACGCCGAGGTCGGGGCGCATGAGGGCGTTGACGACCTCCCGCATGGGCAGGACCACGCGACGGAGCCGGACCAGTGATTTCCGCAGAGCGTAGGACTGGCGCTGTACGGTCTGGATCTGCCGGCCGCCTTCGGCGAAGAGCAGATCGTCAAGTTCCTCGATACGTTCGTCGAGTTGCTGTACCGCGGCGAAGTGCCCGTCGACGACGTAGTCGAGCAGGCCGTGGAGCAGAAGGGCGACCCAGTGTGCTGCCAGAGCCGGGGTACGGTCCCAGCGGGCAACCAGCTCGTCGAGGGCGAACGCGGCGTCCTTGCGGACGGTGATCAGGGCCTGCGGCGCGAGGATGACCGCGAGCTCGCTCATCGTCAGTCCTGCGCCGTCCGGGTCGACGGCGACCGCGTAGACACTGAGGAAGTGAGGGGTGCGGGTAGCCGTCGAGTTTCGCCCGCTGTCCCTCGTGCAGCGCGTCCTCGAGAGCCAGCTCATGGAGACCGAGTTCCTCGCCGACCGCCGTGAACTCGGCGCGGTTCGGGCGGTACAGGTCCAACCACACGATCGAAGACGGATCCGCCAGATGCCGGGAGATGTCGCGGACCGGGAAGTCCTCGTCGACCAGGGAGCCGTCGCGGTACAGCCGAGTACGGGCCATGTCGCGCACCCTAACGGCACCAGCGGAGCATCAGCGGACACCATTACCGGACATCCACCCCACGGGCGGCACCTCCTCGATCGCCTTGAAGTCGGCGCCGCCCGGCAAAGACAGCGCGGCACGGGCGGCACCGGGTGTCGCGTGCGCGCAGAAGAACTGTCTCGGGCTTCGCGGCCCGGTGGATCGCGTCCGGTAGGAGCCCGGGCGCGCGAGGGATGTCGGATTCGGTCATGGTGTATCCGGCTGATGGCAGCAGCAACCGTTCGGGGAGGTGTCCGCACCGCCAGCGGTCTGATGGCCGACGAGGCCATGACCCACGACGCGGCGGAGGCTCGGAGCTGGGAAGAGGAATGGGAGACCGACGGCGGAGCCGCTTCGGCGGCCGGAGCCGCGATAGGGATCTTGAGTTCCGCCCTGAGGAAGTGAGGATGTGGCGACAGCCGGTACCGTCGCCGTGATCATCTTCGTGATCATCGCGGGAATGTTCCTGATCCACCGGCTCAACGCGCAGCATGACGAAAGCATCGGGGCGTTCCGCTACAGCGACGCCCTACCGGGAATCGGTCGGCGGATCCGTAAGAGCCCACATGCGACCGCGCCGAAGGGTCCCGCCGTCGCCACACTCCGTGAGCATCAAGAGGGGGGCCGCTGAGACGCAGACCTGCTTCCAGCCGGGGGTGGGTATGCGGCGACGGCCGTCACACCCACCGACACGTCGCCCCTGATGCACGCCATCCTGAATGAACAGGGGGCACCATGAAGTCACCGAAACTGCCGTCGGCCGGGCACGCGGAGGTTCGTATTGTCGCCGCGGACCCGGAGGCGGCTCGCCATGTCGCGGAGATTCTCCGCCGTTGTTTCGCCGCTACCGAAGCGCGCAGCTACCCGGCGGGCGCTGACGACGGAACACGCCTCCACCTCACCGTGGACACCACGCGCATGGCGGAACCGGTGCGCTCCTGGCTGTTGACCAGCCAGTCCTCCCGGGACGATCACACACAGCCGGACGAAATGTGAGGAGATAGCCTCTCAGCGGGGGAAAGGGGGTATTGCCCCAGACGTAAGGGTATCCGTCGGTGCCGGCACGAGAGGCAGGCGACCATGGCAACACTGCACGAGCGGCAGCACTACCGCGAGGCGATCATGAAGAGCCTGTACGAGGCCATGGAAGGCAATCGCCTCCTCGGCCTCACCGGGGCGCAGCTGCGTGAGGAACTCGCCATGCCCGAGGAGGACCTGGCCGCCGCCTGCACGTACCTGGCGGCCGAGGGGCTGGTCCAGGTCGACTGGGCGCGAGGAAACACACCTGCGATGGTCACACTGCTGCACAAGGGGATCCAACTCATGGAGACCGAGGAGAAGGGCAGTGACTGACACGACACAGCCCGCCCTCCAGGGCTGCGGCCGGTCACATGACTGCCGTGTCCTCCCAGATGACCGAAATGGCCTCCGGGCATACGCTGGTGAGCGGGTCGGCGCACTCTCACGTGCAACGACCCGGAAGGGCGGCCCCGGTGTGTATACGCCGGGGTCGTTGCGTCACCGGCACATGCCACAGGGAGATGGTGTGATCCACTCGGCCGGCCTCCGCGAGTGACACAACTGGAACACCGTTGCCTTGAAGGGCCGAGAGACGCACCGTCTACGTGGACGGCGGACAGCGGCTGGCCCGCCGCTGATACCGGGAGGCCGGCGTCCTGCTGTTTCTTCTGCTGCTCGTCGTGGCGGTTGCGCTCGGCGTCATCGGGGCGCTCGCCAGGGGCACGCTCTACCTGCTGATCATCGGGGTGATGGTGCTCATCGCCAACCTTGTCCTCCTCAAAACGCGGATGGGCACAGGCGCGGGCCCCGCGTCCGGTAGGGCGGTCCGACCGGCCCCCCCGACCTGCCCTTCTGCGTGGGATACCAGCGCCGTCTCCTGGCGCAATGCCCGACATCGCTCACATGCCACTTGCCTGAGCGAGGTCGGGCACTCGCCGTTAGCGTGAAAGGAAGGGGCACGACAGGCCGCCTGTTGCGTCGGAAAGTGGTGACCGAAGATGACGGCTACCGGACTGCCGAACCGACCCGAGACCCCTCGCGCGGGCTCATTGGGCGAGCGCGGCGGGAAGAGTGCGGGGGTGCCGCACGGAAGCGGTCCGGGGTCGCGTGGCCGTACAACGATCGCCGACGGTGTGGTGGCGAAGATCGCCGGGATGGCGGCCCGGGATGTGCCGGGCGTCCATTCGATGGGCGGTGGGTTCGCCCGTGGCATGGGGGCCATGCGTGAACGGATGCCCGGTGCGGGCGGGAAGTCCGTCACCAGCGGAGTGAAGGTCGAGGTCGGCGATGTGCAGACCGCTGTAGACCTGGAGATCGTCGTCGAGTACGGCGTCTCCATCATCGAGGTCGCGGGCGACGTCAGAGAGAACGTGATCGCTGCCATCGAGCGGATGACCGGTCTGGAAGTTGTCGAAGTCAACATCGCGGTCGGCGATGTACATCTGTTCGACGAGGGTGAGGAACAACCAGAGCGGCGGCTCGAGTAATCGCTTGCCGGAGCCACAGCGAGCAAGGAGCGCGCGATGGGTATCGCCGCGGTTGGCCTGATCACCGGGATGGCGCCGGGCTTCGCCGGACACTTCGCCGGCTTCGGCGCGTTCTTGCTGGTGGAAGCACTGGGTGCCATCGGGTTCGTCGCCGTTCGCCGACGGTGACGGGGAACTCGGTGACCTCTTCCACACCCGCGAGCACGGTAACCGGCGGCGGTGAGACCAGCCGCTCCTCGGAGGACGACCGCCGACGGAAGTGAGCCGACGTCCAGGAGCGGTCCGTTCGGCCTCTTCGGGGAGTAGCGTGAATTCATCGGGAGCACTTCGCACACCGGCTCCGATGCCGGTTTCGTTCCCGGTGAGCAATCGACACCGGGCAGCTGCCCTCGCGCAGAGGTCCAAAGACGGGTTCGCGCAATGTCCGCGACCACTTCTCATCCCCCGCTGCGGGCCGTTCCCTTCAGGGCCCCGACCGCGCGACTCGCCCTGAAAGCCGTGAGTCCTTCACCAGGGCACGTCGAGCTGGACGGTGCCTGGTGGCCTCGGTCACGTGACCTGACACACGAACTCTCCGCTCTGGCGGACGTGCTGGATCCGCTGTGGGGACGGATCACCCATATCGCCGTCAACCCCCGCCACTGGCCGATGCTCCCGCGCAAGATCTTCGTCAACGGCCATATGGTGAAGGCCGGTTGGTTCACGTCGGAGCAGGATCCGCACAAGATCCTGCTGCTGTCCTATACGGCAGGCCGCTGGGACCTCTTGGTGATACCCCCGGAGACCAGCGCTCCCTCGGCCGCCCGGCTGATGGCCGCCGCGAGCGCGAACACCGGCCCGCCGATGACCGCGACCGCCCTCGTGACGGCGGAACAGGCCGGCGAGACCTCCTCCTCGTACGAGGCCACCAGCGGCCGACCCGGCCGACTGGTGGTGGGGGTGTGACGGTCGTCGTCGCCGCCCTGGCCGTCGGTGCCTGATGATTCGCCGGGCAGTCCGTGGTGGGCCGGATCACACGTGACCACCAGCCGCGGCCGCCATGAGCGGTTCCGCTGTCTCCTCGGTCGTATCCGGAGGCACGACCAGCAGGTCCCAGCGCCCCCGGCCGGGGGCGAGCAGGACGATCGTGTGCGGGGCGGATGCCGCCACGGTCCCGCGCAGGCGTACGACCCGGTTGAAAACGAGCATCCGGCCGGGCACCGCGGACCACGTCGCCCCGTTGACGGTGACGCTGGTGATGTGACCCCACGCGCGCGGCAACCCGGCAAGCAGCTGGGGGAGTTCGGAGAGCAGGTCGTACGAACGGGGCCACCACGCTCCGTCGATGGGTCGGGGCATGCCGCTGCCGGATGCGAGACGCATCCGCAGGACGGGGTGGGAGGGAAGCGGGGACTGCAGTGCGGTGGTCATGAAGGCTCCTGCCAACTGCCGTAAGTGATTGAGTGGTTGACGTCAGGCGCGACGGGCCGCGACCCGCTCCGCCGTCGGCCAGCGCACGTCGTGCACCCAGCCGAGGTGTTCGAGGAGACGGATCACGGCGGCCGACGGGTCGATCTGACCGCGGTCGACGCCGTGCCGGGCGCTGGTGGGGTCGGCGTGGTGGAGGTTGTGCCAGCTCTCGCCGAACGAGAGCAGGGCGAGGGGCCACAGATTGGTGGCCCGGTCGTGGCGCCGGGTGCGGAACGGGCGCTCACCGATCATGTGACAGAGGGAGTTCACGCTCCAGGTGACGTGGTGAAGCAGTGCGATACGCACAAGTCCCGCCCACAACAGGGCGGTTACGCCGTACAGCCACGTACCGCCGATGGCCCAGCCCACCGCGAACGGCAGGGCGAGCGTGAGGACGCACAGCGCCGGGAAGGCGCGGGCGACGGCACGGATGTCGCGGTCGGCCAGGAGATCGGGGGCGTAACGCTCCGGCGGCGTACGGTCGTTGCGGAACAGCCAACCGACGTGCGCGTGCAGCAGACCGCGCAACTGGCCTCGCAGATGCGTGCCGTAGCGGTACGGGGAGTGCGGGTCCCCCGGCCGGTCGGTGAAGGCGTGATGGCGGCGATGGGTGGCGACCCAGCCGATGACGTCGCCCTGGAAACTCATCGAACCGGCCACCGCGAGCGCGATCCGCACGGGACGGACGGCCCGGTAACCGCCGTGGGTGAGGCCGCGGTGGAAGCCGACCGTGACGCCGAGACCCGTGATGGTGTAGAGGACGAGCGCGAGCACGATGTCGGCGGGATGGATGAGACTCCCCCACAGCAGCCAGCCGGCCAGGCCGATTGCCACGAACGGCAGGACGACGATCACCGCCGTCACCGCAACGTACAGACGCTCACCGCCGCTACGCGCGGGCACCGGGCCGTCCGGCGGGAAGGGGGACGTCCCGTCGTAGCCCTGGGGCGCCGGGGCAGGGTCCGACGGTGTGACCGTCGTGGACGTGGTCGGACTGAGTGGCATACGTGGCTCCTCGGCCTGGACGCGGATGGCGCGGCCGGGGTCACGGGCTGCCCATGTGATGGGAGTCGCGAGGACGGGGCCGGTTCGGACACCGGCATACGAAGAGCCCTCGCTTCCTCCACCGTACTCCCGCACGCTCCGAGACGAGGCAGGCCGGATCGCGTGGCCACCGCGTTGACACGGACCATTGCCGGACGTTGACTGGCAGCACGGTGCAGGGCCATGCCACCCCGGAACACACGGCGAAGCATTCCGCCTTCCCGCCTCGCCCAGACCCCGCAGGAACTCACCTACCGGACAACAGCGAGGCCGGCATGACTGTTTCACGGACCATCAGGAACAAGGCGCAGACGATGAAGGGCAGGATCACGGAAGAGCTCGGCCGGGTCACCCACGACAGGCGGCTGCAACGCAGGGGCAGGATCGACCGGGTCTCCGGAAGCCTGAAACAGGCCGTCGAGAAGACCAAGGACGCCTTCAGGCGGAACGGGAGCGGCCCCCGATGATGTACGACCAGACGCGCGCCCAGCAGTCCGCGGGCCACACCCCGGGCCCGGCCGGGCGCCGCAGCCAGGGCCCGGAGCCGCTGCTCTCGCCGATCGAACGGGACAAGGTCGTCCGGCGCCTCCGGCACGCCCTCAACACCTTCGCCGACACCCCGCGCGAGGCGCTGGATGAGGCCGAGAGCGCCTTCGACGAAGCCATCGAGCAGCTCGTGAACGCCCTCGCGGAACGGCGGCGTCTCCTGCGCGCCGGCTGGCAGGACCAGGACCCCGAGACGCAGTCCGACGAACCCCGCGCCGCGCTGAGGCAGTACCGGGAGATCACCCAACGACTGCTCCAGTTCTAGGCGGCCACCACTCCGCGCTGCGGCGGAGCGCAGAGTAGTGTGGACAGTACCGAGAGCATTTCGCACACCGGCTTCCACGCCGGTTCGTTCTCGGCGAACCATGAAACCCGGGCCGCCGCAGAAGCGGCCCGGAGACGGGTCCGCATCATGTCGGCGACCTTGCTTCCACCCCCGCCGCACCCCGAGCCCGTCGCAGCCCCGGCCGCGCGTCTCACTCTCAAGACCGACGGCACCTCCCGCGGACTCCTGGACGGTGCCTGGTGGCCCCGCTCCCGGGATCTGCTGAGCGAACTGCCCGCACTGACCGACGTGTTGGACCCCCTGTGGGGCCGCATCACCCGCATCGCCGTCAACCCGAAGCACTGGCCGGTCATCCCGCCCAAGGTTCCCGTGCACGGCCACATCGTCAAGGTCGGCTGGTTCACCCCGGAAATCGACCCGCACAAGCTGCTGCTGCTCTCCTACGGCACCGGCCGCTGGGACCTGCTGATCATCCCGCCCGAAACCGGGGCGGAGTCGGCGGCCCGGCTGATGGCTGCCGCGTCCGACTACGACGGCCCACTGACCACGAGCGCGCTCATCGCCGCGGACGAGGCCAGGCACGGCGTCTCCGCGACCGATGAGCCACTGGACCCGGACGAGGCATGGGAGTACGAGGGCGGCCCCTCCGCGGTGTCAGTGTCAGCGGCCGTTCCGCAACAGACCGGTCCCCCCGGCCGGGCCAGCCGCCTGATCATCGGTATGTGAGGTGGCCGCCATGAACGCCTTCCTGACAGCCGCCGCCTTCGTAGTCCTCATCGCAGCGGCGGCGTACATGATTCACCGGCTGAACATCCAGCACGCCGACAGAATCGCCGTGCACCAGTACAGCGCCCGCCTGCCCGGCCGCCGCGGACGCGGCACGCCGCAGCCCCCGGTGGAACCGGACCGGTTCGAGTCGCCGACCACCGGCGCACGGCGAGACCACCGCGACGGGGGCCGTGGCCGCTTCCCGCCGCGCCGCCGACGCAGCCGTACCACTCACCACAGGTGACCAACCGGTTTCCCCTCACCGGCCGCGCGTACGGACCGTCGGCTCGGCCCGTAGCGACGCGTGTGCCCGAGCGCGTGCACCCGGGCCATGGACCGCGCGAGGAGCGGCCGGGACCCACGAACCGAGGCATCCGAACCGAGGCGTCATGACTCTTCCGTTGCTGAACGTCTACCGGCACGACCGGGGCAGGCGGGTGCTGATCACCCTGGCCGGTGAGATCGACCCGGCCACCGCGCCCCAGGTGCGCGCCGTTCTGGAGCGGTGCCTGCATGACGGCATCACCACCATCGACGTGGATCTGACTACCGTCGGCCGCTGCGACAACAGCGGTCTGCGCGTCTTCCTCGACGCGTCGCGGCACGCCGCCGGGATCCACGCGTCCCTGCGGCTGCACCACCCGTCCCCGCAGACCGCGCGGCTCCTCGCGGACACCGGCTCCGATCTTCTGCTCGTGTGACGGCTCCGGGAGAGACGTGGTGCACAGCGGTACGGAGAGCCACCTTTTCTGATCATGTGTGACATGCCGTTCTTTGGCGTAATGGACTGTTCGGGGTGACCGGCCGCGTCACTCTGTGCGGGTTGATCACGGTCGTGTCAGGAGCCCGTGTGTCGGTGCGGGCGCTGGACTCGCGGCACGAGGTGAGCATGGACACGGTCGTCGATGCTTTGACGACGCCGGTGCGGGGGTGCGGTTGTGACGGAAGGCGAGCGCCGACCTGACGAGGTCATGCCGGACCGGTCGGAAGGGTTCGGTGAGCGGCTGCTGGGGGTGCTGCTGGACCGGGCACACGAGATGCCGCCGCAGCTGATCGCCCCACTGATCGCGGAAGAGGTGGCCAGGGTCGGTGGCCGCGACGTCTCGATCCTGCTGCAGGACTACGGCCAGCTGGTGTTGGTGCCACTGTCAGGTCGGCGGCTGATGGTCGGCGAGCCGGAGCCGATCGACGACTCTCCCGCCGGCACGGCCTTTCTGCAAGCGACCACTATCGAGGTGCCGAGGGCCGACGGCGTCCGGATGTACCTGCCGTTGCTGGACGGCAGCGACCAGGTGGGCGTGATGGCCCTCACCCTGGACACCGTCGATGACAACGACCGGCGGCTGCTGCGCAGGCTCGCCGGCCTGGTCGCCGACATGCTGGTCACCAAGCACAGCTACACCGATCAGTTCTTCCGCACCCGGCGCCGTGAACCGATGAGCGTGACCGCGGAGATCCAGTGGTCCCTGCTGCCGCCGCTGGCGATGTCGGTCCCGCAGGTCGCGGTGGCCGGAATCCTGGAGCCCGCTTACGACGTCGCGGGCGACAGCTTCGACTACGCCCTCAACGAGGACATCCTGCACGTGGCCATGGTCGATGCGATGGGCCACGGCCTGGACGCCGCCACGATGGCGACCGTCGCCCTCGGGGCCTACCGGCACGCCAGACGTGCCGACATCGGCCTGTCCGAGATCTACGCGTTCATGGACCGGCCCATCGCCGAGCAGTTCGGGCCCGACCACTTCGTCACCGCCCAGATGATGCGTCTGAACATCGCGACGGGCCACCTGCAGTGGGTCAACGCGGGCCACCCCGCACCGCTGCTGATCCGCGACCATCGGGTCGTCCGGCAACTGGCAGGCCCGACCACCCTGCCCGTCGGTTTCGGCGGTGAAGAGCCCCGGATCAGCGGGCAGATGCTCCAACGCGGCGACCGAGTGCTGTGCTTCACCGACGGCCTGATCGAGGAGCACGAAGCCGGCGAAGAACAATTCGGCGAAGAACAACTCATCCACTGGGTCAACCGCATCGAACACACAACGAAGGGGGTACGAGCGGTGGTGCGACGGGGCGGCCGCACCACCGACGACGCGACCCTCTTCCTGATCGAATGGCGCGGGGGCGCCGCCGACCACCTCGTGCTCCTGGAGTGAGCCGACAACCGCACCGCCGAAGACAGGGCCGACGCCACAGGGACCCGCTGCCTGGCTGCGGCGATCCCGGGGAGTTTCTCCGCCGCCCAGCCCGCGACGCTCGTTTCGCCACGGGGTTCCGACTCAGTCGGCAGCATCGTGCCCAGGCGAGTGCGGGGCTCATCCGGACCGGGACGGCAAGGCACGGACCGCCCCACTCGGCCGGCTTGGGCGTTTCGCGTGCGAATACCGTGCGGTGCCTCGGATATGCGTGAGTCACCGCGTTTTTTGCAGCGTCCATATCCTGGGGTTGGGCTGCTTCGAACGGTCCGTACACGACGCGAGCACTACGCTGCTGTGTAGACGTCCCAGACCCCGGCGACATGCTGTTGCTGAACACAGATGGCTGCGGGGTGCGGACTTTTCGTCTGTCACCCTGCGCATCCCTGGAGGGAACTGGGTGGGTCCTCTGTCCTGCTCCGCAGGCTGTCGGACCGGCCGTTGCTCTGCCTCCGCCGAAAATACGCCCCTGCCGGGAGCGCGCCCACGGGGCCGGAACTACTGGGACTTGTTGATCATCGGCATCGTGGTCCTTGTGGCTGCGCTGGGCCTCATCGCCGTCCGCTGGTCCCACCGCATCGGTCGCCGCCCCCTCCGATGACGAACGACACCCTGTACGCCGCTGAAGCCCAGCCGCTGGGAGCCGTTTGGGAGCCGACCCGCTCCCCGAGCCCTCCCAACACCACCCGAGACCCGCCAAATCCAACGCCCTGACCTGCGGAAATGCGAAACTGGCAGGTGTCGATCACGCCCGGTCCTCATTCGGGACGAAGAGGTCGTGGGTTCAAATCCCGCCACCAATTCTTCTCTCCCGGACGGCGCCTGACGACGCGCCCTGTGACGCTCCTGCAGGAGGTCGTGAAGCACGGCAACCGGTGATGTGGGACACATCGCCATCCGGGCATCGAGCGCCGCTTCCCACTCTGCGGTGAGGTGCGCCATCAGGTCGTCGTGTATCTGTCGGGTGTTGTGCGAGTAGCGCGCCTTGGCCGGGTGGCGCAGCCCGTGAGGCGCGAGCCCCTTCACGGACCTCCCGCCGACGCGGCAATCCAAAAGGGCGCCGTCAACGTACTGAAATGAGAGCCGCAATCCGGGGATACGCCCCGGTCGGCTGGTTCCCGTACCGCGGGAATCTTGGTTGCAAGACGTGCTCCTCGTACGTGCGAGGCGACGCCTGCGACCGCGCCGCTCCTCGCCTTCGGCTGCGGCTGTCCATCTCGTGCCGCTGAGAGCTGCGCGAGTCGATGGAGGAAAAGGTGCATCCATCATGCGAGCACAACGCGCGAGGCGTCTCGCCGCGGTGTCCGCGGTCGGCATTCTGATGGCCGGCGGCACCGCGATCGGTGCAGCAGGCACGGCCGCAGCAGCAGCCCCTGCCGTGCACACTCATGTGACCAACGACTGGTGCGGCGACCGCGGCGACTGGGGCGGGAACTGCTCCGACCATGGCTTCGACCACCACGGGTTCCGCTTCGACCACCGCTTCGACCACCGCTTCGACAACCGCTTCGACCACCACCGCTTCTTCTTCAACCACGGCGGTGTCGTGATCATCGTGCTCTAGTCCTCCCTTGGACAGAGCGTCGAGTCAGTGCGCGCCACAATGCCGCGATCGGTTCGCCGGGTGTCCGTTCCACGGCCGGCGAACCACACAGGTGCTGGGAGAATTCAGGGAGGAGATCTTGGCTGAGGGGCGTCTTGGTCCGTCCCTCAGCCCCGCATCCATGCACGCGATCAGGCGGGCCGGAGTCCTCCGTCGCGTACAACCGGCAGTCCTCGGCCGCCTACAGGTCGAAGCGCAATCGCCCCCGCAGAGACCCGGTTCGTCCGTGGAAACCACCGCGACGTCAGCGTGGGAGAAGCCCGCTGCGGCCGGGGCGGTCGGCTCGTTTGCGGCGTTGGCTTTCCCGGGCGGGTTCAGACCCGCTCGCCCGGAAGGTGGCGAGGCACGACGACCAGGCCGTAGATGACGAGCACGGAGAGCGCCATGGTGGCCAGCGACCAGAGAGGGAATGTGGACAGGAAAATCAGCTGGCCGACCATGCAGGCGCCGGCCAGCACGATGCCGGTGATCCGCGCGAATCTCGACCCCAAGAAGACGCCCAGACTGGCCAGGACCTGCGCAATGCCTACGAAGATCCACACCCAGCCCCAAAAGGCATAGTTGAAGATCAGAAGCCGGTTACCGTGGTCGACGGTTGTGGAGTAATAGCCCTTGTCCAGCAAGGCGACGAAGCCATTGATGAGGTCGAACAGGCCGCTCAGCATCAGCATGATCCCGGCGAAGGCCACCCAGTGCGACCGTTCGGCCGGCGGCCGGTCCGGCGGCCTTGGGGCGCCGCCGTCCGAAGCGAGAGACTCTGGCTGCATAACCCCCACCACACCCGGCTGTGTGAGACGCCGCAACCAATGATGAGCCGTTGCGGTGAGGGGCGGGCTCACGGCAGGTGGCCGTGCCGGCCCATGCGATGGCTTTCGGGCCGCCGGCCCGAGCTGCTCGAAGCCCCACGCCGGCCTGACGTCTTCGAAGGGGGCGTAGCGGGAGGTGGCCGCGAAGGAGATGCCCTCCATGCCGGCGTTGGCCGGCGTAACCATCAGACGCCGGTGCATGGTCACCCCGCCCGGACAGGACGCGAATCGTGGGGAGACCGGACGTACCCTGACGAGCATGAGGCGGACCTCCTTCGCGAACTGGCCCTGTTCCATCGCCCGCACCATGGATCTCCTCGGGGACTGGTGGACGCCGCTCGTCCTGCGCGAGGCGTTCTACGAGGT
This sequence comes from Streptomyces sp. NPDC050564, assembly GCF_044457265.1. Taxonomy (NCBI): domain Bacteria; kingdom Bacillati; phylum Actinomycetota; class Actinomycetes; order Kitasatosporales; family Streptomycetaceae; genus Streptomyces; species Streptomyces sp. NPDC050564. The sequence goes on from NZ_JBITGS010000002.1 coordinate 216,491, forward strand.
GCGGCGCTTCGACGCGTTCCAACAGTCGCTGGGGATCGCGCGGAACACCTTGGCGGAGCGGTTGCGACGGCTGGTGGACGAGGGGCTGCTGGAGAAGAGGCCGTACCAGAGCGAGCCGGTGCGGTACGAGTACCTGCTCACCGCCAAGGGGCGGGACTTCTTCGGCGTGCTGATGGCCATGAACGCCTGGGGGGACCGTTGGCTCGCCGGGGAAGAGGGCGCGCCCATCGTCTTCCGGCACGAGCGGTGCGGACACGAGGGGCATGCCGAGGTGGTGTGCTCCTCGTGCGGCGAGGCGATGACCGCGGAGGACACCCGGCCGCGGCTCGGGCCCGGGTATCCGGCGCGGCTGGCCGTACGGGCCGAGGTGCGAGAACGGTTCAGGAGCGGTTCGGGGGGCGGAACGGCCTCCGCGGCCTCGTAGCGGAAACATCCTCTACGGGGCCGGGACGCCCGGGAGTTTGTGGGTGTCACCGGCCCGTCCCAGTGGAACCACCCGCACCAGTACGGCAGTCTTCTCTTCCGTGGGGAACCCGGGGAACCTTCCGTCTCAGAGTGCGTCGACCGATGCCTCCGCGCACATGGTGGTGGCCGGGGACGACGCCCTGGCGCACCGGCTGGCCGCCGAGCTGCGGGGGGTGTACGGCGAGCAGGTGACCCTGGTTGTGCCGCCCGCCCAGCGCAGCGTGCGGCCGCCGGTGGTGGGGCGGACGCGGGCCACAGCCCTGTTCGACCGGGTGTCCGCGGCGGTGAACCGGGCCTCCGGGAACGGGGAATCCGGGGGCACCCGAACCCTTGAACCCACGGGCTCCGAGCGTCTGTTGGAGGCCGCAGAGCTCACCGAGGCCATGCTCGCCGACGCGGGCGTCGAGCGGGCCGCCGCGCTGGCGCTCGTGTACGACGACGACGAGACCAACATCCGGGCCGCACTCACCGCCCGGCGGCTCAACCCGCGGATCCGGCTGGTCCTGCGGCTCTACAACCGGCGCCTGGGTCAGCACATCGAGGCGCTGCTCGACCAGGCCTCGGCGTTGGCCGCCGCGCGAGCCGCGGCAGAGGCGGCAGCCGCGGGGATCGACAGCGGCGTCGAGGCCTTCGACGCGTCCACCACGGTGCTGTCCGACGCCGACACCGCCGCGCCCGCGCTGGCCGCGACCGCCGTGGCCGGCACCAGCAAGGTCGTCCAGACCGACGGGCTGATGCTGCGCGCGGTGGAGCGGCCGCCGCCGGGGCCCGGTGAGGTCGCCGATCCCGGGCTGTGCACGCTGGCGCTGCTGTCCGCGACGACCAACGACCCCGCCGGTGCCGACGGATCCGAGAGCAGTGGGGCGCAGGGGCCCCAACTCCTGCCCGACGAGCGGGCGGTGGCCGCCGCCACCGGGCGCGGTACCGTCGTACTGGAGAACGTGTCGTACTCCGGTCCCGAGTTGTCCGCCGGGCGCAGCGTCGTGCCGTTCGCGTCGCTGCTGTCGCGGCGGCTGCGCTGGTCGTTCGCGGGGCTCGTGGGGTGTGTGGTCGGCCTCGCCGTCGCGTCGATGCTGGTCACCGGGGAGCCTCCGCTGCAGGCGACCTATCTGACGCTGCTCGATCTGTTCGCCATCAACGACCCCGCCATCGGGCAGCCCCTCGGGCGGCAGATCCTCCAACTCTTCTCCAGACTCGTCGGATTGCTGCTGCTGCCGGTGCTGCTGGCCGCCGTGCTGGAGGCGCTCGGGACGTTCCGCAGTGGATCCGCCTTGCGGCGTCCGCCGCGTGGGCTGTCCGGGCATGTGGTGCTGCTGGGGGTCGGCAAGATCGGCACGAGAGTGCTGGCGCGGCTGCGGGAGCTGCGCATTCCCGTGGTGTGCGTCGAGGCCGATCCAGAGGCGCGGGGGCTGGCGCTGGCGCGGCGCCTTCGGGTGCCGGTGGTGCTGGGTGATGTGACTCAGGAAGGGGTGCTGGAGGCCGCCAAGATTCATCGGGCCCATGCGCTGCTCGCGTTGACCAGCGCGGACACGATGAACCTGGAGGCCGCGTTGTACGCGCGGACCGTTCGGCCCGATTTGCGGGTGGTGCTGCGGCTGTACGACGACGACTTCGCGACCGCGGTGTACCGGACCCTGCGGGCCGCGTATCCCGATGCGCTCACCCGGAGTCGGAGTGTGTCCCATCTGGCGGCGCCCGCTTTTGCCGGCGCCATGATGGGGCGGCAGATCCTTGGGGCGATTCCTGTGGAGCGGCGGGTGTTGCTCTTCGCCGCGGTGGATGTGGGTGGGCATCCGCAGTTGGAGGGGCGGACGGTGAGGGAGGCGTTTCGGGCGGGGGCGTGGCGGGTGCTTGCGCTGGACACTGCGGGGCCGGGTGCGCGTCGGGGCGACCCGACGTCGTCCGGCTCGGCGTCCGGCTCGCGCAGCCCTGGGCTGGTGTGGGACCTTCCCCCCACCTACGTGCTCCGCCCCGAGGACCGGGTGGTGCTGGCCGCGACCCGGCGGGGGCTCGCGGAGCTGCTCGGGCGAAGGCGTCGGGAGCGGGCCGGAGCGTAAGGCCTACTTCCCCTCCGCCCCTACCCGTCCCGTACCTGAGGGCTGCCGCCCCCAGGTGCCCGCTGTAGTGCTGACGCGCTCGTCCTCGAACGCCGGACGGGCTGAAACCCTCTAGAGGCTGCCCAGGTGCCTCTCCGCGAAATCCAGTTCCAGGCGGACCTGCTTGATGCGTTCGTCGACGACCAGGGAGCCGTGGCCCGCGTCGTAGCGGTAGACCTCGTGCAGGGCGTCGCGGGCGGCGAGGCGGGTGACGTAGTTGTCGATCTGGCGGATGGGGCAGCGGGGGTCGTTGACGCCTGCGGAGATGTAGACGGGGGCCTTGACCGCGTCGACGTAGGTGAGGGGGGAGGATGCCTCGAAGCGTTCGGGGACCTCCTCCGGGGTGCCGCCGAGGAGCGTGCGGTCCATGGCCTTGAGGGCTTCCATCTCGTCGTGGTACGCCGTGACGTAGTCGGCGACCGGGACGGCGGCGATGCCGAGGCTCCATGCGTCGGGCTGCGTGCCGAGGCCGAGGAGGGTGAGGTAGCCGCCCCAGGAGCCGCCGGTGAGGATCAGCCGGTCGGGGTCCGCCAGGCCGGACGTCACCGCCCATTCGCGGACCGCGGCGATGTCCTCCAGCTCGATCAGTCCGACGCGGTGCTTGAGGGCGTCCGTCCACTCCCGGCCGTAGCCCGTGGAGCCGCGGTAGTTGACCCGGACCACCGCGTAGCCGTGGTCCACCCAGGCGGCGGGGCCCGCCGCGAACGAGTCGCTGTCGTGCCAGGTCGGGCCGCCATGGATGTCGAAGACCGTGGGGAGGGGGCCCGTGGTGCCCGCAGGCTTCTGGACCAGGGCGTGAATGCGGCCGCCGGGGCCCTCGACCCAGACGTCCTCCACCGGGACCGATCCCGGGGACTTCAGGCCGGGGGGATCGAGGACGATCTCGCCGGTCGTCGAGCGGACCGCCGACGGCTCGGCCGCCGAGGACCACAGGTACTCCACCGCGCCGTCCGGGCGGGCCGTCGCCCCGGACACCGTGCCGGGAGGCGTCGGGACCCGCGTCAGCTCGCGGGAGGCGAGGTCGTAACGCCACAGGTCGCTGCGGGCCTCGAAGCTGTGGGCGATGAGGAGGGCGGAACCGTCGGGGTACCACTCGGCCGCCACGTCGCCGGGCAGGTCGAGGCCCAGGTCCGTCTCCTCGCCGGACCCGACGTCCCACACCAGCGGCTCCCAGCGGCCGCGCCGCTGATGCCCGATGAGCAGCCGGGTGTCCCCGTCGACCGGTGCGAAGCCCAGCACCTCAAGGCCCAGCTCGACCGTGCCGCCCTTGGTGTCGTCGAGCTCCGTGACCGTCGAACCGTCCGGGCGCAGCACCCGCAGCGCCGAGTGCATCGCGTCGCCGTGCTCGGTGTGCTCGATGGCGATCAGCGAGCCGTCGTGCGAGAAGTCGCCGACCCCGGCCGACTCGCGGTGGCGGTAGATCTCCACGGGGGCCTCGCCGGCCCGGGCCACATGAATCGTCGAGCCGTCGTCGTCCGTCGAGCGGCCCACGACCGCCGTGCGCCCGTCACGTCCGATGGCGAGTCCTGCGGGGTAGGAAGGTTCGAGGCCGGGGACCGCCGGGTCGTCGACGTCCCCGCCCGAGGGTTCGCCGGTGAAGGGCTGGCGGCGCCAGATGCCGAACTCGTCGCCGTCCTTGTCGTCGAACCACCAGATCCACTCGCCGTCGGGCGAGAGCACCCCGTCCGTCGTGCCGTTCGCCCGCTGTGTGACCTGGCGCTGCTCACCCGTCGCACGGTCCCAGGCGTACAGCTCGTACGTCCCCGTCGCGTTCGAGACGAACAGGGAGCGGTGCGGGGCGTCCTCCGCCCAGTCCGGCAGCGACACCCTCGGCGCCCGGAAGCGCTTCTCCCAGTCGGGCATGGCCGCCTGCCGCTGCTCCTGCGGCTGCTCGACGGCCGCCTGCTGCTCGATGGACCCGTTGCTCTCAGTCATGGCCCCATAGTGCCTGGCCCGCCCGACAATTCGCCGGCGAGGTCCTCAGCCTGTGGATAACTTCGCGGCCATGTACTCTCAGACGCCCGCCGACTGGCACGAGGTCAACCGCGCCCACTGGGATGAGCGAGTTCCCCTGCACGTCGCCGGCGACTACTACGACCTCGTCGCCTCCGCGCCGGTAAGGACGCCCTGCGCGACTTCGAGCGTGCGGAGGTCGGGGACGTGACGGGAAGATCCCTTCTTCATCTGCAGTGCCACATCGGCCTGGACACCCTGTCGTGGGCACGGCACGGAGCCTCCCGCGTCGTCGGCCTCGACTTCTCCGAACCCGCTGTCGAGGTGGCTCGCGATCTCGCCGGTGAGCTGGGCTTGTCCGCCGACCGCACGGCCTTCGTCGCGCTCACCGACGTCCTGGACGACGAGACCGGCTCGCGGATCATCAACGACTACTTCACTCGGAACGCCTGGATCAACGAGCTGTCGGGCACGTACGCCGATCTCGATGCCGCCACGGCCCACAACCGCAGCGTGGAGTGGCAGCACCCGCTCGGCGAGGTCGTCTCCGCGCTCGCCGGCGCGGGCCTGCGCATCGAGTTCCTGCACGAGCACGACGTCTCGCTCTTCCAGCGGTTCGAGTCCTTCGAGGTACGCGACGGGTATTACCGCTTCCCGGCGGACCGGCCGCGCATCCCGCTCATGTACTCGCTGAAGGCCCGCAAGGGACACTCCCGCGAAGGATGACGCCGACTGGAGTATTTGCGCAGGTCAGGGTGATTGTCAGTGGCGGGGTGCAGACTTCCCCGCATGACCGATCTGCGCAAGACAGTCGAGAGGTTCTGGGCCGCCGCCGAGGCCCGGGACTGGGCCGCGTTCTCCGACACCCTGGCCGAGGACGTCGAGTACACGCTGCCGCAGACGCGGGAGCGTATCCGCGGCCGCGAGCGATACGTCGAGTTCAACCGTGAGTATCCGGGCGACTGGCATCTCACGGTCGAGCGCGTGACAGCCGAGCCCGATCAGGTCGTCACCTGGTCCCACTTCACCGTGGGTCTGGACGAGATGTACGCCATCTCGTTCTTCACGGGGGACGGATCAGGGCGAATAGCCTCCGTCACCGACTTCTGGCCGGAGCCGTACGAACCCCCGGCGGGCCGGGATCACCTGACCGAGCGGTACTGACCCCGCGGCCCGACCCCCCGTACGGGCCCCGTACCGTGGACGGCGTGTACCGCTTCCTGCTGACGCCCCGCTGGTGGGGGATCAACGTCTTCGTGCTGTTGGCCATCCCCTTCTGCATCTTCATGGGGTCGTGGCAGTTGGGGCGGTTCGAGGACCGGGTCAAGGACCACCGGACGGCGAGCGAACAGGTCACGTCGGCCAAGACGGAGGCGGCCCGTCCGCTCACCGAGCTGCTGCCCGTGGACCAGAACACGTCGGGCAAGCAGGCCACCGCCACCGGCCGGTACGACACGCAGCTGCTGGTGCCCGACCGCGAGCTCGATGGCAAGCGCGGGTTCTATGTGCTGACGATGCTGCGGATCGACGGCGGCAAGGCGCTGCCCGTCGTCCGGGGCTGGCTGCCCGGTGACGCGGACCCGGCGAAGGCACCGGCCGCGCCCAGCGGTGAGGTCACGGTGACGGGTGCGCTGCAGGCGTCCGAGAGCCCGGGGTCGAACGGCGTCAGTGCGGCCGGCGGGCTCCCCCAGGGGCAGACCGGCGCGATCAGCTCGGCGTCGCTGGTGAACCTGGTGCCGTACAAGCCGTACGACGCGTGGATCACCCTCGGCAAGGCGGACAGCGGGATGAAGGCGGTGCCCGCCACCGCGCCGCAGAACAGCGGCCTGGACCTGAAGGCGTTCCAGAACCTCGGCTACACCGGGGAGTGGTTCGTCTTCGCGGGCTTCGTCGTCTTCATGTGGTTCCGGCTGCTGCGCCGCGAGGTGGAGTTCGCACGGGACGCGGAGCTGGGCCTGGCCCCGGACGAGGCCGCGGAGCGGGCCGGGGGCGAGCGGCCGACCGAGGACGAGGCCGAGGCCGAGCAGCGGCCCGAGGGCGGGACGAGCGCCCCCGCGTCCGCGGCGCCCACCGCCTAGCGGTCGCCGCGTCGTCGAGGACGAAGACCAGGGGCAAGGGACCAGGGGCAAGGGACGTCACCAGGCCCAGGACGCGACGACCTTCCCTCGGAAACACCGGCAGGAAGCCGCCCCGCCCAAAGGGCCGAACGCGTCCGCTCAGGAAGCCGCCAGGATCCCCGTGTGATAGACCGTGCCCGCGCACGCGTTGGACACCGTCGCCGACGATGCGGCCGTGCCCGTCTCCGCCGTGTTGGAGACGACGACGCTGCCGTCGGCCACGCCGTCCTCCGTGGCGAGCTGCGCCGTGGTGCCGCCCGTTTCGGCGGAGGTGCCGCCGGTGTCGGTGGCGCCCTCCGTGGGGGACGGGTCCGGTGAGGGCTCGGAGGTGGTCGGACAGGTCTCCGAGGGCACCCAGGCGAACTTCACCACGTACGAGGCGCCCGGCTGGAGCACCATGGAGGTGACCTCCGTGGAGGGATCGGGCAGCCCGGTGGCCGCGTCGCCCGACACGTGCGTCGCCACACCGATCTTTGCGGGGTCCGCCGCACCCTGCGCCGCCACGCTCACCGTGCCCGCGCTGGAGACCGTACAGGCGGTCGTGGAGACGTTCGAGACGGAGAAGGAGCCGTAGACCGCGCCGGCGGAGTCCGGGGTGCCGACGGCGCTGGTGGCCCCGCCGAGCTGCTCGGCCGTACACGCGACCGCGGTCACGGCCGAGGCCGTCGGGTCGGCGCCGCCCGTGGTGGCCCCGCCGCCCGCGTCCTTGCCCTTGTCCGGCGTGCCCTTCTGGCCGTCCTTGCCCTTGTCCTTGGAGGTGCCGCCGGATCCGCCCGCGGCCTTCCCGTCGCCGCCGTCCGTGCCCTTGCCCTCGCCCGCGCCGCCCTGGGCCTGTGAGGTGTTGGCGGCTATGGACGGGTCGGCGTTGGACCCCGAGGAGTTCGAGACGTGCACGAACGCGGGGACGGCCGTGCCGATGAAGAGTGCGGCGGCCGCCATGCCGACGACGGCCTGGCGCTTGCGGGCCCGCCTGGCCGGAACCGCGCGGCGCAGGTGCTCAAGGGTGCCGTCGGTGGGCTCGATCTCCTGGACGGCCTGGTGGAGCAGCCGGCGCAGCGCCAGTTCGTCCGAGCCGAGCCCGTCGTCCGGTCCGTCGGGGCGGTGTCCGTCAGGGCCGTGGTTCACAGTTCCGTTCCCAGCATGTTGCTCGCGCTCGTCTTCGTGGGGCTCGGGCCGGTCCATCGGCTCATGCCACTCGTAGGGCTCGTGTCGGTCGTGGGTGTCACGTCGCTCGCTCATGCCGGGGCCTCCATGGCGATACGGAGCGCCGCGATGCCGCGCGAGCCGTACGCCTTCACGGAGCCCAGCGATATCCCGAGCGTCTCGGCGACCTGGGCCTCGGTCATGTCCGCGAAGTAGCGCAGGACCAGGACCTCGCGCTGACGGCGCTGGAGTCCCTTCATGGCCTTGATCAGCGCGTCCCGCTCCAGCTGGTCGTACGCGCCTTCCTCGGCGCTCGCCATGTCGGGCATCGGCTTCGAGAGGAGCTTGAGGCCGAGGATGCGCCGGCGCAGAGCGGAACGCGAGAGGTTCACGACGGTCTGGCGCAGGTAGGCGAGCGTCTTTTCCGGGTCGCGGACGCGCTTGCGCGCCGAGTGCACCCGGATGAAGGCCTCCTGGACGACGTCCTCGCAGGAGGCGGTGTCGTCGAGCAGGAGTGCCGCGAGGCCCAGGAGCGACCGGTAATGGGCGCGATAGGTCTCGGTGAGATGGTCGACGGTGGTACCCGCCGCCAGGCTGTCCTCAGCGCCGTCGCGCTGGTTCGGTATGCGGGCCGGCCGCGCTGCGGGCATGGGCGCGATCACCGGCATGCCGCCGGGCGCGCCGGGGCTGCGGAGTCGGCGGGGTGGACGAAGGGCTGTGCCCCCCGTCTGGACCGCGGTGAATTCGAGTACCTCTGCCACGCCAGTTGGACACGCGTCCCCCCGGGAGGGTTGTACGCATCAGGCATCGCTTTTGCGTCAGGCACCCCGTTCGACAATGCGCCAAATGCCCTCATGCGTACCAGCTCATCCCCTATGCCACATATGCCATACCGCTCCGGCCGCCCCCTGAATGGCGACCGCAAAGACGCTCCCCGCCCTCCGCGCGGTTGCGGAAGACGGGGAGCTAAATCTTCGAACGCCGAGTGGGTTCGATTCAAGTGGTCCGGACCATTACTCCGGCCACAGAATTCACACAGATCCTACAAACGAATCCCTCGACGGCCACCGAGATTCCGGCTGCTGGACGTCGGGGGCGCAGAACCTGCGGACCCCAGCCCACGCCCAGAACGCAGAACCTACGCCCCGATGATCTCCGCCGCCACCAACTCCGCGATCTGAGCGGTGTTCAATGCAGCACCCTTGCGCAGGTTGTCCCCACACACAAACAGTTCGAGAGCCGTGGAATCGTCGAGCGCCCGGCGCACCCGGCCCACCCAGGTCGGGTCGGTGCCCACCACATCGGCAGGCGTGGGGAACTCACCGGCGGCGGGGTTGTCGAACAGGACGACCCCGGGGGCAGTGGCGAGGATCTCCCGCGCCTTCGCCACCGTGACGTCACCCTGGAAGCGGGCGTGCACGGTCAGGGAGTGCGTGGTGACGACGGGGACGCGTACGCAGGTCACGGCGACCTTCAGCCCCGGCAGCCCGAGGATCTTGCGGGACTCGTTGCGTACCTTCATCTCCTCCGAGGACCAGCCGTCCTCGGCGAGGGACCCGGCCCACGGCACCACGTTCAGCGCCACCGGCTCCGGGAACGGCCCGGTGCTGTCGCCCACGGCACGTCGTACGTCACCGGGGCTGGTTCCCAGTTCCGTACCGGCGACGAGGGACATCTGCCGGCGCAGGGTGTCGACACCCGCGCGGCCCGCGCCGCTGACCGCCTGATAGCTGGACACGACCAGTTCACGCAGTCCGAACTCGGCGTGCAGCGCGCCCAGGGCGACGATCATGGAGAGGGTCGTGCAGTTCGGATTGGCGATGATCCCGCGCGGTCGCACACGCGCGGCATGCGGATTGACCTCGGGGACGACGAGGGGCACGTCCGGGTCCATCCGGAAGGCACCCGAATTGTCGACGACGACCGCGCCCTTGGCGGCGACGATGGGCGCCCATTGGGCGGCCACCTCGTCCGGTACGTCGAACATCGCGACATCGACCCCGTCGAAGGCCTCCTCCGACAGGGCCACGACCTCGACCTGCTCACCGCGCACGGCCAGCTTGCGGCCGGCCGAGCGCGGCGAGGCGATCAGACGGATCTCGCCCCAGATGTCCGCATGCTGGGACAGGATCTGGAGCATCACCGTGCCGACGGCTCCGGTGGCTCCCACGACCGCGAGCGTCGGTCCCGCGGGACTGGCCATCAGCGGCCGGTGCGGCCGTGCGGAAGACGGGTCATCGTCCGGTGCCTCCGTAGACGACGGCTTCGTCGCTGTCGGAGTCGAGGCCGAAGGCGGTGTGCACCGCGCGGACGGCCTCGGGGACGTCGTCGGCGCGGGTGACCACGGAGATACGGATCTCGGAGGTGGAGATCAGCTCGATGTTCACCCCCGCGTCCGAGAGGGCCTCGAAGAAGCCGGCGGTGACGCCCGGGTTGGTCTTCATACCGGCGCCGACCAGGGAGATCTTGCCGATCTGGTCGTCGTAGCGCAGCGAGTCGAAGCCGATCACGCCCTTCGCCTTCTCCAAGGCGTCGATGGCCTTGCGGCCCTCGGTCTTGGGGAGGGTGAAGGAGATGTCCGTGAGCCCGGTGGAAGCGGCGGACACGTTCTGCACGACCATGTCGATGTTGATCTCGGCGTCGGCGATCGCACGGAAGATCGAGGCGGCCTCGCCCGGCTTGTCCGGCACACCCACGACCGTGACCTTGGCCTCGGAGGTGTCGTGCGCGACACCGGAAATGATGGCCTGCTCCACCGTCTTGTCCCCTTGCTGAATCGGCTCGTTGCTGACCCAGGTGCCCTGCAGCCCGGAGAACGAGGAGCGCACATGGATCGGGATGTTGTAGCGGCGCGCGTACTCCACACAGCGGTGGAGCAGCACCTTGGAGCCGGACGCGGCGAGCTCCAGCATGTCCTCGAAGGCGATCCGGTCGATCTTCTTCGCCTTCTTCACCACCCGCGGGTCGGCGGTGAACACGCCGTCCACATCGGTGTAGATCTCACACACCTCGGCGTCCAGCGCCGCCGCCAGCGCCACCGCCGTGGTGTCGGACCCGCCCCGGCCGAGGGTGGTGATGTCCTTCTTGTCCTGGCTGACGCCCTGGAAGCCGGCGACGATGGCGATGTTGCCCTCGTCCAGCGCGGTGCGGATCCGGCCGGGCGTGACGTCGATGATCCGCGCTTTGTTGTGGACCGAGTCGGTGATGACACCCGCCTGGCTGCCGGTGAAGCTCTGGGCGCTGTGGCCCAGGTTTTTGATCGCCATGGCCAGCAGGGCCATGGAGATCCGCTCTCCGGCGGTCAGCAGCATGTCGAATTCTCGTCCGCTGGGCATCGGGGATACCTGCTCGGCGAGATCGATCAGCTCGTCCGTCGTGTCGCCCATCGCGGAAACCACCACGACCACCTGGTGGCCGTTCTTCTTCGCTTCCACGATCCGCTTGGCAACACGCTTGATGCCCTCGGCATCGGCTACGGAGGAGCCTCCGTACTTCTGCACGACAAGGCCCACGTGCGCTCCTCGCTCAGTCTGTCTCTGCACCGCACAACTGCGGTCGGCTCAGTCTAACGAGCGGCCGGAAATCCCTTTCGAAGTATCGCATCGTGAGATGTCCCGCTCACGACGTGATCACTCCGGGGACGTCAGGTCAGCCGGGCCTTCCGGCCGCTCCGAGACGGCACCTGCCCGCCCTCCAGCCCGCCACTCCGAAAGTGCCCCGTGTCACATGGGGCCCCCGTGACTTAAGTTTCAAGCACCAGGGTTCCGCCTGTGCGCGTACTCCTGGTGGAAGACGACGAGCCGGTCGCCGAATCGCTCCGGCGCGGACTGCTGCGCTACGGCTTCGAGGTCGAGTGGGTGACCACGGGCGGCGCGGCACTGGCGCACGAGGGCCCGTACGACGTCGTCCTGCTCGACCTCGGCCTGCCCGACACCGATGGCCTCGACGTCTGCAAGGCACTGCGGGCGCGCGGCGAGATCCCGATCATCGTGATCGGCGCGCGCAGCGACGAGACGGACCGGGTGGTCGGCCTGGAGATCGGCGCGGACGACTATGTGTCCAAGCCCTTCGGCGTACGCAAGGTCATCGCGCGGATACGGACGGTGATGCGCCGCGTACAGCCGCGTACCCCCGCGGACAGCGGCCCGGACCGTTAGGGGCCCCGCCTGACCGTCGACCGCAAGGCCGCCCGCGTACGCCTTGACGGCGAGGAGGTGGCCCTCACGCCCAAGGAGTACGACCTGCTCGCGTTCCTCACCGAGGAACCGGGCGCGCTGATGTCGCGCGAACAGATCATGGAAGCGGTCTGGGACACCAATTGGTTCGGGCCGACCGAGACGCTGGACGTGCATGTGGCGGCGCTACGACGGAAGCTGGCGAGCGCGATCACCATCGAGGCCGTCCGGGGGGGTCGGCTTCCGCCTGGAGGTCGTGAAGACCGCCGACGGCGACCCGGCCCACGGAGCGACTGACGGCACACCATGATCCGGCAGTTGATCGTCAGTTAGGTCCTTCTCGTGGCCGTCGCGCTCACGGCCTTCACCGTGCCGGTGGCGTTCACGCTGACCGCGCAGCTGCGCGGGGACACGGAGGCGTCCGTACAGCGCGAGGCGCGGACCATGGCGCTGATGCTGAGCGGTGGCGATGCCGCCTCGCGCGCGGCGTTCGAGGACCTGGCCGGACGGTACGACGACGACACGCCCGGCGCCGGCACCGAGTGAGGTGGGGTACTCCCCTGCGGTGGGAGTGACTCCAGACTCGCCGCGCGCCGGTTAGCGGCCGTGCAGCGGACGTGCAGGGCTGATCCAACTCCCACCCAACTCACGCAGCGCGACGAGTCGGTCACGGAAGGTCCGGTCCGAGTGCGGGAGCGTGCCTGGGGGCAAAGGCCTTCCATGACAGGTGAGTTGCTGCTGGGTGTCATCGTGCTGGTGGGGTCCTGCGTGCAGTGGCTCACGGGGATGGGCTTCGCGCTCGTCGCGGTGCCCGCGCTGGTGCTGTTGCTCGGTCCGGCCGAAGGGGTCGTCCTCGCCAACTGCGCCGCCGGGGCGATCAGTGTCGTGGGGCTCGCGGGCGGGTGGCGCCGGGTACGGCCGCGCGCGATGGTGCCGCTGTGCGTGGCGGCGGCCTGCACGGTCCCGGCCGGGGCGTGGCTGGCCCGGCGACTGCCGGAGCCAGTGCTGCTGGTACTCATGGGCGCGCTCGTGACCGTCGCCGTGGCGTTGGTCATGCGGGGCGCGAGGGTGCCCGCCCTGCGCGGGACCAAGGGCGCGGTGGCCGCGGGGGCGGCGGGCGGGTTCATGAACTCCGCGGCGGGGGTCGGCGGTCCGCCGGTTTCCCTGTATGCCGTCAACGCCGGTTGGACGGTACGGGAGTTCGTGCCGAACGCGCAGTTCTACGGGGTGGTGGTGAACGCGTTCTCGGTGGCCGCGAACGGGGTGCCCCATCTTGGCGGGATGCGTTGGGGGTTGACGGTGACGGGGATGACGGTGGGTGCCCTGACGGGCCGGGCGCTCGGGCAGCGCGTGTCCGAGAAGCGGGCCCGCATGCTGGTGTTGTCGCTGGCGTTGACCGGCGGGGTCACGACGCTGGGGAAGGGGTTGTGGGTGCTGTGAAGGCGGCGCGCGCATCCTCGGCGCATGGTCACCGCGGGCATCGACTACGGTGCCGACCAGGTCGACGGTCGCGGGGAGGATCGCAGTGCAGGACATGGAGGGCCCGGTGCGCCGCTGGTGGCCGGTCGCGACCGCGCTGACAGTGGCGCTGATCGGTGGTCTGCTCCTGACCGGCCACATACTCCGACTCCTGCACGGAGACGCGGAGTTGACCGCGCTGCGCGACCACGGCCGGCACACGTCGGCCCATGCCACCCTCGCCACCGCCTGCTCCACCGGAGGGCACGGGACGAGCTGCGCCACGTCCTCCGTGTGGCTCGACTTCACGGATACCGCAGGCCGGCCCGTCGCCGAGCCCGAAGAGGCGATCGACGGCTCCCTCTATGTCCCGCACGGCCCCCGGGACGCCGAGGGCCGGGTGGCGACGACGGTCGTCTACAACCCGGCGCGCCCGGAACGGGCGCAGGCCGCAGGCGCCCTGAACCAGGGGGTTCTCGACCTGGCGACGCACCACTGGGTCGCACTGACCCTCGCGTTCGTCCTGCTCGGCGCGGGCATCAGCGGTGGCATCGCCGCATGGCCGCAGCGCACCGGGAGATGAAGGCAGCGGGCGGGACCTACTTGACCGTACGCAGGCCCAGCGGCCCCGCGATCTCCTCCGCCATGACCTTGCCCGCCTCCTCCGCGAGGACTTCCTCGCCGAGGTCCTGGTCGGTGTCGAGGCCGTCGAGCTCCTCCAGGGGCTGGTTCAGCCGCACGTGAGCCACCACGGACTGCAGGGCGCGCAGGGTCGCGGAGGCGGTGGAGCCCCAGTTGGAGAAGTAGGAGAACTGCCACCACCAGAGGGCTTCCGTGGTGCGGCCCGCGCGGTAGTGGGCCATGCCGTGGCGGAGGTCCGTGATGACGTCGGCCAGGTCGTCGGAGATACGGGCCGGTACGGGGGCCTTGCGCGGCTCGTACGGGTCGAAGACCTCGGAGTAGACGTCGATCGGTTCCAGCATCACCGCCAGGCGCTCGCGGAGCTCGTCGACGTCCGGCTCGGGGCCCAGGTCGGGCTCGTAGCGCTCGTCGGGGACGATGTCCTCGTGCGCGCCGAGACGGCCGCCGGCCAGGAGAAGCTGGGAGACCTCCAGGAGGAGGAAGGGCACGGCCGAGTCCGGCTCGTCGCCCCTGGCCACCTCGGTGACGGCGACCAGGAAGCTCTCGACCTGGTCCGCGATCTGGACCACGAAGTCGTCGGGGTCCTGGCTCGTCGCGTGCAGCGTGGCGTCAGACATCTAGGAGTCGTCTCCCCTCGAAGGCGCGGCCGAGCGTGACCTCGTCCGCGTATTCCAGGTCGCCGCCCACAGGGAGGCCGCTGGCCAGGCGGGTGACCTTGAGGCCCATGGGCTTGATCATGCGGGCGAGGTACGTGGCCGTGGCCTCGCCTTCCAGGTTCGGGTCGGTGGCGAGGATCAGTTCCGTGACCGCGCCGTCGGCCAGGCGCGCGAGGAGTTCCCTTATGCGGAGGTCGTCCGGACCCACGCCCTCGATGGGGCTGATCGCCCCGCCCAGTACGTGGTACTTGCCGCGGAACTCGCGGGTGCGCTCGACCGCCACCACGTCCTTCGGCTCCTCCACCACGCAGATCACCGACAGGTCGCGGCGCGGGTCGCGGCAGATGTTGCACAGCTCCTCCTGCGCGACATTGCCGCAGGTCGCGCAGAAGCGGACCTTCGCCTTGACCTCCATGAGTGCCTGCGCGAGACGGCGGACGTCCGTCGGCTCGGCCTGCAGGATGTGGAAGGCGATCCGCTGCGCGCTCTTGGGACCGACGCCGGGCAGCCGCCCCAGTTCGTCGATGAGGTCCTGGACCACGCCTTCGTACAACGGACTGCCTTTCCCGGGTTCGTGGATCCTGCTCGGTCTTGTCGTCCTGGTGCGTACGGTAGTTGGCCGCCGCCGGTCTTAGAAAGGCAGGCCGGGGATGCCGCTGCCGCCGCCGAGGCCCTGGGCGAGCGGGCCGAGCTTCTGCTGCTGGAGCGCCTGCGCGTTCTCGTTCGCCGCCTGGACGGCCGCGACGATCAGATCGGCGAGGGTTTCCGTGTCCTCGGGGTCGACCGCCTTCGGGTCGATCACCAGGCCGCGGAGCTCGCCGGAGCCCGTCACGACCGCCTTCACCAGGCCGCCGCCCGCCTGGCCGTCGACCTCCATGCGCGCCAACTCCTCCTGCGCGTTCGCGAGGTCCTGTTGCATCTTCTGGGCCTGCTGGAGCAGCTGCTGCATATTGGGCTGGCCACCACCGGGAATCACGATCAGCTCCTGGTTCATACGGCTTTCCGGCAGGGTTTTCCCGCCTGGCACGAGCCTACGTGCTTCAGTGGGCGATCGCTCCAGCACTCTTTCGAGTGAGACGATCTGGATTCCTATACTTGATCAAGGCCCCCTTCCGGGCGGAAAAGCGGTGAAACCCGGTCCATCGCCACCCATTGGGAGGTAGGAAGGGTGCGGCGCTTTGCCACCACACGTCACGATGCATCACGCAGCGTCGTCAGTGCAGCGTCATCACCGTCGTCAGTAGGGAGTGCCGGGTGAGTCAACCGGAGATGCAGCCCGAGGGGCCGCCCCAGGACGGGCGGAGCGGCGGGGCGGCGGAGCTGCGGCCGGGCGACCTGACGGGCCGGCCGTTTCCGCTCGGGGACTGGGGGGAGCCCGCGGAGCGGCTCCACGAGCTGTACCGGTGGGTGGAGCGCGGAGCGCTCGACACGGCTGCCTGGTATCTCACGGACCGGGTGTGGAAGCGGTGGGGGGCACGGGTGCTGCGGGGCGGGGCCGCGGCGGGGGCCGTGGCCGGGGCCGCGCTGCCGTTGCTCGACCTCACCGGGGTGGTGGGCGGGCTCGCCCCGTGGGGGTATCTGGCGTTGCTGCTCGGGGTCGCGTGCGTCGCGGGGGACCGGTTCTTCGGGGTGACCTCGGGGTGGATAAGGGATGTGGCCACGGCTCAAGCCGTGCAGCGGCGGCTGCAGGTGTTGCAGTTCGACTGGGCGTCCGAGTGTGTGCGGGAGGTTCTGGGGCCGGCGGAGGGGACGGCGAGTGAGGCCGCGGAGCGGTGTCTGGGGGTGTTGCGACGGTTCTCCGAGGATGTGACGGAGCTGGTGCGGGCCGAGACCGTGGACTGGATGGTTGAGTTCCGGACGGGGCCGGCGCCGCTGGGTATTCAATCCTCCCTGGCCGGTTCGCCCCGGCCCGAAGGAACCTCGCCCGGGCGGCTGCCGTTGCCTCCGGGGACCCGGCCCAACATGCCTCGGCAGCGGCCGCCGGAGCCTCGGTAGAAGCGACGCCGGAGCCTCGGCAGAAGCAGGGTTTCGCCCCCTGGGCCCCTACCTGTCCCGTACCTGGGGGCTCCGCCCCCGGGCTCCCGTATCGCACTGTGCGCTCGTCCTCACACGCCGGACGGGCCGAATGCCCCCGCGTGCGCCCTCGCCCACCGGGTGAACGTGTGGGCGGGGCGGCCCAGGAGTTTCTGCGCCTCCCCTGCTTCCCTCGGAGTACCGGAGTACCGGAGTACCGGAGTACCGGAGTACCGGAGTACCGGAGTACCGGAGTACTGGAGCACCACCGAAGAAGACCCGGAGCACCCGAGTACGCGGACGTACGTCAGGTCTGCGGGTCCGGGAACGCCACCGGGCTCCGGTTCCCGGCCCGGTTCACCGCTCGTACGCCGAAGAAGACGTTGTCCTTGGACAGGTCGACCTCGTACGTCGTCACGTCGCCCGCCGAGATGACATGGGTCCACTCGAAGGCCGTGGTCTCGCGCCAGACGATCTCGTAGCCCGCGAGGTCGGGCTCCGCACCCCGGGTCCAGACGAGCTGCGTGGAGTTCGTAAGGGTGGAGGTGATGATCTTGGCGCCGCGCGGGGTCCCCGGCGCCTGGGCCAGGGTCCACAGCGCCGCCGCGTTGACCTTCGCGACCCGCCCGACGAAGGAGAAGTCGCAGAACTCCGGGAGGTCGCCCAGCTGTTGGCCGTTCTCGTCGACGCGTACGTCCTGGTGCTGATGGGCGAAGTCCTCGGCCGGTTCGGTGAAACGGGCGGCGGGGTAGGCGCGTTCGAGGAAGGGGATGTGGTCGCCGCCCCGGCGGTAGCGGTCGCGGCGGTGGATGACGCGGATGTGCATGCCGGTCGCGTCGTTGTCCGCGACGTCGCGCACGAAGCGGGCCAGCTGGCGGGTCGGGGAGTCGTTCTCGCCGCCGACCGAACGGCGCGTCGCCGCCTGTTCCGGGGTCTCCGAGCTCGGGACGCCCTCCGCGAACAGGCGGAGGGTGTAAGGGTCCCGCGTGCCGTCGTCCGCCGTGGAGCTGCCGACGATGTCGTTGGTGAACATGCCCTGGACGTCCGCGCCCGCCGACTTGAACTGCTCCGCCATGTGCGTGGCGCCGTACAGCCCCTGCTCCTCCCCCGCCACCGCCGCGAACACGATCGTCGACGCCGGGCGGCGCGTCGCCATCACCCGCGCGAGTTCCATCGCCACGGCGACCCCCGACGCGTCGTCGTCCGCGCCCGGGGCGTCCGAGGTGGCGTCCATGACGTCGGTGACCCGGGAGTCGTAGTGGCCGGACACCACATACACGCGCTCGGGGGTGACCGATCCCCGGAGCGTCGCGATCACGTTCGTGATGCGGGTCGCCGTCGGGATCCGCGTCGCCGGCTGTTGGATGTACGACTGGAGGTCCACCGTCATACGGCCACCGGACGCGGCGGCGTACGAGCGGAGTTCGGCCGCGATCCAGTCGCGCGCCGCGCCGATGCCGCGCACCGGATTGTCCTGTGCCGAGAGGGTGTGGCGGGTGCCGAAGGAGACCAGCTTGCGGACCGTCGCCTCCATGCGGTCGGGGTCGATCTCCCTGAGGAGGGCGCGGAGTTCACGGGTGGGCGGCTGGGCCGATGGGGGTCTCCTCTGCTCGGGTGAAGCCGAGAGGCCGGGGGAGAGCGGTCGGGACCCGGAGGCGTTCGCCTCGGCCGGTGAGCCCAGCGCTGCCGCCCCCGCCGCCGCCGTGGTGGTCAGGACCGTTCTCCTGCTGGGGCGCATGTGTCCTCCGGGGGCTGACGCGAAGCGTTGGAACCGGACCCCACAATGGTTGTGTACGCGACAACTCTCGGGCAAGAGCGCCTTCGCGCGGGACGGCCGTGCCGCCGGCGCAC
The DNA here is from genome assembly GCF_044457265.1 of Streptomyces sp. NPDC050564. Classification (NCBI taxonomy): domain Bacteria; kingdom Bacillati; phylum Actinomycetota; class Actinomycetes; order Kitasatosporales; family Streptomycetaceae; genus Streptomyces; species Streptomyces sp. NPDC050564. The sequence goes on from NZ_JBITGS010000002.1 coordinate 235,060, forward strand.
CGGCACCGGCCGAACCCTGAACGTCACCCGTCGTTGCAGATCTTCAGCCCCACCGGCGTCCCGCAGGGCAGATGCCCGTGCGTCCGGATCACGTCCTGGCCGCTGCCCCGGCTGATGTAGGAGAGGAAGCTGGAGGCGAGGGAGTCGGCGGGCGGCTGGCCGTAGGTGTAGGCGTACTCGATCTCGCGGTACGGGTAGTCGGAGGTGCCGTGCTCCAGGTCCTCGACGGACGGGGTGTGGCCGTCGAGGTTGAGCCTCTGCAGGCCCTTGTGACCGTTGGCGCTGTTGAGCTCGCTGTAGCCGATCGCGCCGGGGAGCCTGGCGACCGTGCTCAACACCTGGTCGGTGGAGTCGAGTTCGCAGCGTACGACGGGGGCCGTGGGGTCGTCCTTGTGGACGCAGTCCAGTGAGGAGTTGGCGAGCTCGCCACGCCCCAGCACCCGCCGCTGGAAGACCTGCCGCGTACCGGAGTTGGCGTCCCGGCTGACAAGGAGGACGGGTCGGTCGGGGCCGCCGAGCTGCTTCCAGTTCTTGATCTCGCCGCGGTAGAGGCGGCGTACATCGGTGAGCGAGAGGTTCTTCACCGGGATGTCGTCGTTGACGACGAGCGCGAAGACCGAGACGGCGATCCGGTTCTCGCGCAGCCGCGGCAGACCGCTCGGCTTGGGGCCGTCGGACAGGGCGACGACCCCCGGCGAGCCGTTCTTCGACTTCCCACCGGCGGCGTCGAGTTCGCGCACCCCGGCGGTGCTGCCGTGCGGATCCACGGTGACGGTGGCGCCCACGCAGTCCTTCTCGTACTTCTTGGCCAGCTCGCGCATCACCGGTTCGAAGGCGGTCGAGCCGGTGACCGTCAGCGTGCCCTTCTCGCAGCCGGCCGGGGGCGGGGTGTCGTCATGCAGCACGACGATCAGTGCCAGCGTGACGACGCACACGGTGAGCATCACGGTGATCAGCCGGGCCGCGCGGCTGAACAGCGGCGGCTGATCGTCGGGGGTCGTACTGCGGTTGGGGCTGACCTCGCCGTCCCGGATGCCGCCGATGAGCCGTACCGCGCTGCCCACATGGCCGCCCGACAGCAGCACGAGCAGCTTGAAGTGCTCGCCCCGGTTGAGCGGGACGCGGGGGATGCGCAGGGTGCCGCCTTCGTAGTCGAGGCCGGCGGACGGGGTGAAGTGGTCCATGAGGTGGTCGGTACCGGGCGGCTGGGTCACCGACACACCGCGGATCGTGCGGTCCGCGAACACCGCTGTCAGGCCGTGCAGTTCACGGCCCGTGTAGTCGTTGTCGGCGATGCTCTGCGAACCGTCGTTCTCGACCCGCAGCAGGACGAAGGTGGCGTCCGCCATGCCCGGCGCTTCGTCGAACCAGCCGAGCCGCACGTTCGCCCGCCCCGAGCTCACGTTCTCGCCGATCGGGTTGTCCATCTGGACGCGGTACCCGATCCTCTTGCGCCGCGGCACCCGGCGCTCGTACCAGACCATTCCCGCGGAGGCCACGATGCCCACGACAGCGGTCGCCACGGCCACGACGTTCTCTGCGCTCAGCCACTCCACTTGAGCCACTCCCCCGAGCCTCACCGTGCGGTCACGGTACGACTCGGGCCGGAAACGCCCGACATACGGGAAGTGAACGTCAACGGCCTTTCATTTCATACCAGTTGGCTACTGAAGCTGATCCTTCATCAGCCGCCCTTCGTGTACGTCAGCGCCTCGCCCGAGTCCTTGTTCACACGGCGCAGGCTGCCGTCGGAGAGAAGGGTGACCTCGGAGGCCGCGCCCGGTGAGCAGGAGGTGGCCGGCCCTTCTGTGACTTTTGAGGGGCCGATCTCCAGGGGGCCACCGGCGCTCGGGGCCCCGGTCAGCTTGGCCTGGAAGACGCAGTGGTAGGTGCCGCTGCCGGCCGGACCGTCCGCGATGAGCGAGAGCACCGTGTCGCCCACCTCGCCCTGCTGGATGGTCAGTCGGCGGGTGTTGTGGCCGGTCGCGTTGTCGATGCTGGTGTTCCAGGTGCCGAGGAACGCCTCCGGGATTGTGCCTCCCTGGGATGCCGACGCGCTGGGCGACTCGGTCGTCGGGGACGGTTCCGATGTGGTCGGGCCGGGCGTCGTGGGCGCGCTGGACGCGGGAGACGCCCCGGCGTTCTTGTTGTCGTCGTCGCTCCCGCTGCCCTTCATCAACGCGTACACACTGCCGCCCGCGCCGAGCGCCACGACCAGGGCCACGACGACCAGGGCGGCGGTGGAACGGCTGCTTCTGCGCGGGGGTTCCGGCTGCTGGGGAGCGACCCCGGGACCGTACGGGGGTGTCGCGCCGCCCGGGCCGTACGGATGGGGGGCGACGCCCGGGCCGTACGGGGGTGTCGAGTACGGGCCCGGCTGCTGGGCCCAGCCCTGCTGGGGATAGCCGTACGCGGGGTGGGGCGTGCCCGGGCCGCTGGGCTGGGGGTGCTGCTGGGGGTAGCCGTACGCGGGGTGCGGGGTGGCGGGCGGCGCGGTCGGCGGAGGTGTCTGGCCGACGCCCGCGATCATCGTGGGGAGGTGGTTCACGGGGGCGGGCTGCCCGGGCGCGGGCGGGGTGGCGCCCTCCTCGGCCGGGGTGGGGGCATGTTCCGGGGAGGCCTGGGGCGGGGCGGACGGGGGCGGGGCGGACGGGGGCTTGGAGAGATCCGGGGCCGAAGCCGGGGGCGCCGGCGGCAGGGCCGGGGCGCTCGGCACCGGGGTCTGGCCCGACGCCTCGGCAGGGTTTTCGGTGTCCAGCAACTGCACTGCATGCCGCCCGAGTTGGGCGACCAGCGCACTCGGCAGCCACGGGTCGCGGGTGCGCCCGTCCGAGACGGTGTCCTCGGCGCCGGTACGCTCCAGAATCCGGTCGAGGGTGGGCCGGGCGGCGGGGTCCTTGCGCAGACACTGGCGCACGAGGTCGGCGAGGCCCTCGGGCAGCCCCTCCAGGTCGGGCTCCTCCTGCGCGATGCGGAACATCATCGCGTGCACACCGCTGTTGGTCGACCCGAAGGGAAGGGCGCCGGTGGCGGCGTAGGCGAGGACCGAGCCGAGACAGAAGACGTCGCAGGCGGGCGTGATGCGGTCACCGCGGACCTGCTCGGGGGCCATGAAACCGGGCGATCCGACGAGCGCGCCGGTGCGCGTGAGGCCGCCGTCGGTCACGGTCTCCAGGGCGCGCGCGATGCCGAAGTCGATGACGCGCGGCCCGTCGATGGTGACCAGCACATTGGACGGCTTGAGGTCACGGTGGATCAGCCCCGCGGCGTGGATGTCCTGCAGAGCGTGCGCCAGCCCGGCGGCAAGGATGCGGACGGAGCGCTCGGGGAGCGCGCCGTGGTCGTGTCCGACGACGGTCTGCAGACTGGGCCCGGCGACGTAACCGGTGGCCACCCACGGGATCTCGGCCTCCGTGTCGGCGTCGAGAACGGGCGCCGTCCAGTACCCGCCCACGCGCCGCGCGGCCTGCACCTCCTGCCGGAAGCGCGCCCGGAACTCCTCCTGTTCGGCGAGTTCCTCGCGTACGAGTTTGACCGCGACGGTACGTCCCCGGTCGGACCGGGCGAGATACACGTGCCCCATCCCGCCGGCGCCCAGGCGCGCCAGCAGCCGATACGCCCCGATCCGCTGCGGATCCCCCGCCCCCAGCTTCTCCATGGCTGCGCCCACCCCTCCCCCGTATGTGTGCAACATCCCGAGGATACGGCGGCCGTACGGGGAGGTGGATGGGGCGGTGTCTACGGTTCCGTAACAGCGGGTGCCGTTTCCGTAACCGGCGCCGCGCCCTCCGCGACCGGAGCCGTGAGATCGTCGAGCACCGCGGACAGGCGCTCCAGCACGCGTACGGTCTCCGCGAGTTCGGTGTCGCCGAGGGCATCGGCGAGGCGGTCGGCGAAGGCCGCGTGGCCGGGCCCGATCCCGGCGATCGCGGAACGGCCCTCGTCCGTCGGGGACAGCAGCTTGGCGCGGCGGTGGGCGGGGTTGGGCAGGTACTCCGCGAGCCCCTTGTCCACCAGGAGGTCGGCGATGCGCTGCACGCTCTGCCGGGTGATGCCCATGACGCGGGCGATCCCGGACACCGGCAGGGGCTCGCCGAGCACGGCGCCGAGCACCTGCCACCAGGCGGCGGTCAGCCCGGCAGGCTTGGCCAACTCCTCGGCGATGGACAGGATTTGACCGTTGAGCCGGAAGGCCGCGAGGGCGCTGCGGCTGAACAGGTCCTGACGTTCCCGGCTCACCGCGCGGCCTTTTCGAGGACGGCGTAGGCCGCCGCGTCGGAGTCGTGGAACAGCCGGTACCAGGCGTCCAGCACCTCGCCCTCGTACACGCCGAGCAGCCGGAAGACCTCGCGGGCGAAGGCGACGGGTTCGGTGGGACCGGCCGTGACGAGCTTTCCGTCGGTGACCGCGTCGGCGTCCACGTACCGCTCACCGCCCGCGTACCCGGTGGCGGCGAGGTAGAAGGACACGGCGCTGGTGTGGTCGCGGTCGTCGAGCAGCCCTTCGCGGGCGAGCCCGGCCGTGGCCCCGCAGATCGCGGCGACGGGCACGTCGGCGTCGAGGAAGGCGCGGGCCTTGCGGGCGAAGGGAGCGAGGTCGTCGCCGCCCGCCGCGGTGGCAGCCGATGCCTCGGTCCAGAGGTCGGCGCCGGTGAGGATCAGCAGGGAGCTGTCCTCGGGGCGGAGGTCGTCGAGCGCGAGGTCGGGCTGGATACGGACCCCGCCGATGGTGGTGACCGGCTCCCGGGTGGGGCCCACCGTCCGGATCTCGTACCCGGCGCGGGCGAGATACGCGGTCGTGTGCCCCGTCTCCCAGTCGGCGAAGGTGTCGTAGACGGCGAGGTGGACGGCCTTGCGGCCGGCAGGGGTGGCGGCGTCCATGGTTCCTCCTCGGACAGACAGGCTTATGTAAGCATGCTGTCAATTGGACAGGATGCTGCCAAGAGGAGGGACTGGCGGCCAAGCCCGACAGACTGTCGCGGAAAGCCCCCGACCACAGACAGGACGCCGATATCGCGTCCACTGCGTGGACATTTACGCTTCGGCGCATGACCCCTCAGCCCAACCCCCAGGTCGGCGCCGCCGTGAAGGCCGCGGACCGCGCGCACGTGTTCCACTCCTGGTCCGCGCAGGAGCTCATCGACCCGCTCGCCGTCGCCGGCGCGGAGGGGTCGTACTTCTGGGACTACGAAGGCAAGCGGTATCTGGACTTCACCAGCGGGCTCGTCTTCACCAACATCGGTTACCAGCACCCGAAGGTCGTCGCCGCGATCCAGGAGCAGGCCGCAACCCTGTCCACGTTCGCGCCCGCCTTCGCCGTCGAGGCGCGCTCGGAGGCGGCCCGGCTGATCGCCGAGCGGACCCCGGGCGACCTGGACAAGATCTTCTTCACCAACGGTGGCGCGGAGGCCGTCGAGAACGCCACGCGGATGGCCCGGCTGCACACCGGGCGGCCGAAGGTGCTCTCCGCGTACCGCTCGTACCACGGAGCCACCTCCACCGCGATCAACCTCACCGGTGACCCGCGGCGCTGGCCCAACGACATCGGCGCGGCGGGTGTCGTCCACTTCTGGGCGCCCTTCCTCTACCGCTCGCCCTTCCACTCGGACACCGAGCAGCAGGAGTGCGAGCGGGCGCTGCAGCACCTTGAGGACACCATCGCCTTCGAGGGCCCGGGGACGATCGCGGCGGTGATCCTGGAGACGATTCCGGGGACGGCGGGGATCATGACGCCACCGGCCGGCTATCTCGCGGGCGTCCGGGAGATCTGCGACCGGTACGGGATCGTCTTCGTCCTGGACGAGGTCATGGCCGGGTTCGGGCGTACCGGCAAGTGGTTCGCGGCGGACCACTTCGACGTGACGCCGGACCTGATGACCTTCGCGAAGGGCGTGAACTCCGGGTACGTGCCGCTCGGTGGTGTCGCGATCTCCGGTGCGATCGCGGAGACCTTCGCCCGTCGGCCCTATCCCGGTGGGCTCACGTACTCCGGGCACCCGCTGGCCTGTGCTGCCGCCGTCGCCACCATCAACGTGATGGAGGAGGAGGACATCGTCGGGCAGGCCGCGCGGATCGGTGAGACCGTCATCGGCCCCGGGCTGCGTGATCTCGCCGAGCGGCACCCCAGTGTCGGTGAAGTGCGCGGCACGGGGGTCTTCTGGGCCCTGGAGCTGGTGAAGGACCGGGAGACCCGGGAGCCGCTGGTTCCGTACAACGCGGCGGGTGAGGCGAACGCTCCCATGGCCGCGTTCGGCGCCGCCGCGAAGGCGCAGGGTCTGTGGCCCTTCATCAACATGAACCGCACCCATGTCGTGCCGCCGTGCAACGTCACGGAGGCCGAGGCCAAGGAGGGCCTGGCGGCGCTGGACGCCGCGCTGGCAGTGGCGGACGAACACACGGCATGAGGCCGTAGGGGTCTTCGCCCCCTCCGCCCCTACCCGTCCCGTACCTGAGGGCTGCGCCCCCAGACCCCCTGGGATCGTCATCCGGGTGCGGGCGGGTGGGGGCTTGTCGCGCAGTTCCCCACGCCCCTTACGGGGCCGGGAGGGGCGCGAAACCCATCCCCCACCCCCCACCGCGTATGGTGGCGTGCTCGGAGTGATACGCGAGTAGACCGACCAGTACCCACGCGATGGGGGAGCGAGACACCATGCCCGGCAGCGGCAGCAATGGGGCCGTCACCCGCAGCACCCTGCGGCAGCAGATCGCGGACGCGCTCCGCGACGAGGTGCTCGCAGGCCGTCTCCAGCCGGGCCAGGAGTTCACGGTGAAGGAGATCGCCGAGCAGTACGGCGTCTCCGCGACCCCCGTCCGTGAGGCCCTGGTCGACCTGTCGGCCCAGGGCCTGCTGGAAGCGGACCAGCACCGCGGCTTCCACGTGCACGAGTACTCGGCGGCCGACTACCGCGGCATGATCGAGGCCCGCAGCCTGGTCACCGACGGCATGTTCCACAGCCTCGTCACCGGCGGCATGCAGCAGCTCAACGCCGGCCGCGCCGCCATCGCCCTCGCCGGCGTCCGCCGCCGCGGCGAGGAGGCCCAGCGCGCTGCCACCGCCGGCGACCTGAACATCCTCATCGGCTACGACCTCCGGTTCTGGCGCGAGCTCAGCGGCCTCTTCGGCAACCCCTACCTCACGGACTTCCTGCACCGTCTGCGCGTCCAGTCCTGGGTCTGCACGGTCCAGCACCTGCGCCGGGTCGAGGACCTGAAGGGCTACCTGTGGTCCGGCCACACGGAGCTCGTGGACGCGCTTGCCCGCCGCGATCCGGAGGCGGCCCGGGCGATCGTCTCGGCGTACAACGCGCACTCGCTCGCCCTGATCGAGCGCCTGGACACAGGTTCCGGCCCGTCCGGAGTTTGAGGACCAGCTCTCCGGGCCATCGGGGGTTCGAGAGGGGCCGGCCCCCGCGAACCCGACGAGTTGTGCACCGGGCCTTCCCAAGACCGCCGCGCGCACTACGCTGCCCTGACCACCCTGCACCCAAGGAGCAAGAGGAGCCGTCTGTTGGCCTGTGACCTGTGGTTGGTCCCGCTCGTCGACGTGCTGTGCCACACCCCCGACAACCCCTTCGCCGAGGAACTCGCGCTCTACGACAAGGTGCTGGGCGAGGCCGGACTCCCGCCGGTCCCGGTGTACGCGTACATGCCGGGCCTCTCCGGCGATGTGGCCCCGGTGGCGGGCTTCGACTACGACGCGTTGCACTTCCTGCGCCGTGCGTACCTCCTCCAGATGTGCGGGCTCGCGGTGACGCCGGTGGACGAACTGGGCGGCGACTACGAGCAGCTGCTCGAGATGTTCGAGTCGAACGCCCAGCAGTCGCACCTGGTCTGGCACTACGACCACGCGGGTGCGTACGTCCCCGTCGACTTCCCGCACCCTCTCGCCAACGACGAACTCCTCGCGGGCGGCGGCCCCCTGGGCTCCTCCCAGACCCTCCTGCGCGAACTCGAATTCGTGGCCCCGTCGATCGGCATCGACCCGGCGAACCCGCCGGCCGCCCCCCAGCCCCCCATGGCCCCCACGGAGCTGGAGGAACCGGCCGCCCCCGCCCCCTACGACGCCAGCCCCTTCGCCCGCGAACGTCACGTCTGGCTGGGCCTGCACGCCGCCGCGACCCGGAGCCTCGCCCAGGGCTCGATGATCATCTTCAGCTGACCGGGAGGCGCGGGGCGGAGCCGCAGGTGGCCCACCCCGCACCGACCGCCGTCGTCAGCGCCGTCACGTCAGCACCCCGGTGGCACGAGGCCCTGCTGCCGGTGGCGCCAACTCGGCGGCCAGGTACGTCTCTAGAACACCGCCGTCCCGTCCTGCGTCAGCTTCCAGTTGGCCGCGGCGAAGTCGGCGGGGTTCAGCGTGCCCTTGGACGTCACGTAGTCGATCATCAGCTGGCGGATCTCGTTCGTCGAGCTGTACGCGATGTCGGCCGAGGCGATGTGCGGATAGCCGCTGCCGCCGTTGGCCCGGTAGTTGTTGACGGCGACGACGAAGACCTGGTCGTCGGCGACCGCGGCGCCGTTGTAGGTGAGGTTCTTGATCCTCGAGCCCTCGGCCTGGGCGATGTCGATGTCGTACGAGACACCGGCGGCGGTGTCGTACATGTAGTCCCAGAAGTTGTTGGCGTTCGTCAGGGTCGCGGTGTCGACCTTCGTACCGCTCGGCACCTGGTGGTAGTACTTCGCCGCGTACTCCAGGTAGTCCTTGAGCTGCGCACCCGTGAGCTTTTTGCCGTACAGGGTGTTGTCGTAGATGTAGAGCCCCGCGACATCGCGGATGGTGACGTCGCCCTGGGGGATGTCGGCGGTACGGCTGAAGGGCGCGGCAACCGAGATGAGCGGGAGGGCCGCATCGGCCGTGGACAGGCCGGAGGCCACCGTCGCCATCTGGACCTGGTGGATGAAGTCCATGACCGGGACGTCCTTCCAGCAGGCCTCGGCCGCGGAGAGGTCCGCGGTACACGTGCCCACCGGCGTGTTGACGTACTTCACCACGAGGTCGTGGTCGGCCTTGAGGAGCTCGGTGATCTCCGCGTCCTCCTCGACCGTGTTGCTGTTGAGGGTCTGCGCCTTGGTGCTGGTCACCTTCCACTGGCCGTGGACGAGTTCGAGCTCGAAGTCGAAGACGGTCAGGCGCATGCCGTAGCAGTACGGCTCGGAGAGGACGACGTCCTTGCCGGTCTCGGTGTTCGTCACCGTGTAGGACGAGATCTCGGTGTGGGTGTGGCCCACGAGGATCGCGTCGATGCCGGGGACCTGCTCGGCCACGAGGTTCGACGCGTTCTCGATGTACGGGAGTTCGGTGCCGTAGGAGGAAGAGCCGTCGAGCCCGGAGTGGTCGGTCAGAAACACGACGTCGCAGCCGAGGGCGCGCAGGCGCGGGACGTACTTCTTGGCCTGCTCCACGAGTCCGGTGAACGCCATCTTCCCGGAGACGTTGTCCTTGTCCCACAGGGCGATTCCGGGGTTCGTCAGCCCGAGAATGCCGACCTTGATGTCGGGAGCGCCGGGTACGCAGATGCGCTTCACGGTGTACGGCAGGAACGCGGGCCGGAGGGTCTTCGCGTCCAGCGCGTTGGCGCCGAGCAGCGGGAAGTGGCACTGCTTCTCGAACGTGCGGAGCGTCTCGATGCCGTAGTTGAACTCGTGGTTGCCGAGCGCGGCGGCGTCGTACCGCATGGCGTTCATGGCGATCGCCATCGGGTGCTTGGGCCCCTTGTGTCCGTCGGTGCCGGTGATCGGGGCGACGCGCGCGTAGTAGTACGCAAGTGAGGTGCCCTGGATGATGTCGCCCGCGTCGACCAGCAGGACACGGTGCTCGCCCTTGGCGGCCCGCTGCTGCTTGATGAGGGTGGCCACACGGGCGACGCCGACCGAGTTGCCCTTGCTGTCCTTGTACGCGGCGTCCGTGTAGTAGTCCCAGTCGAAGACATGGCTGTGCAGGTCGGTGGTGCCGAGGATGGAGAACGACCAGGTACGCGGCGCCTTTTCGGGGCGCCGGTCGGCGGCCCGAGCGGGCGCCGCGGCGGCCGTCCCCGCGACGGCCACGGCCGCACCGGTGACGGCCGACTTCTTCACGAACTCCCGGCGGTTCAAGGGGTTCACGGGCATACGGGACTCCTGGGACTGGGGCGGCGAGGGCAGGTGAACGGGCCGTGCGAGCCGTACGGGGACTACACGCGTAGATCGTGGTCGCACCTCGTCCCTGCCGAAACCAGGAACAGCCCATGTCCCGGTCAAGGATGGGCATGACACGACAACGCCCCCGGGTCGGCCGAAGCCTTACCGGGGGCGCGTCCAAGAGCCCGGTGAGCCCTACGAGTTGATCAGGAGCCGTACTCGACCGACGAGTTGCTCAAGAGCCTTGTCAGATGAACGAGTTGATCTCGATCGTCTCGTCACGGCCCGGACCGACACCGATCGCGGAGATCGGCGCGCCGGACATGTCCTCAAGGGCCTTGACGTACGCCTGGGCGTTCTTGGGGAGGTCCGCGAAGGTCTTGGCCTTCGTGATGTCCTCCGACCAGCCCGGGAGCGTCTCGTAGACCGGCTTCGCGTGGTGGAAGTCGGTCTGGGAGTACGGGAGCTCCTCGACGCGCTTGCCGTCGATCTCGTACGCCACGCAGACCGGGATCTCCTCCCAGCCGGTGAGCACGTCCAGCTTGGTCAGGAAGAAGTCGGTCAGACCGTTCACGCGGGTCGCGTAGCGGGCGATGACCGCGTCGAACCAGCCGCAGCGCCGGTCACGGCCGGTGGTCACACCGCGCTCGCCGCCGATGCGCCGCAGCGCCTCGCCGTCCTCGTCGAAGAGCTCGGTCGGGAACGGGCCCGAGCCGACACGGGTCGTGTACGCCTTGAGGATGCCGATGACCCGGCTGATCTTCGTGGGGCCGACGCCCGCACCGGTGCAGGCACCACCGGCGGTCGGGTTGCTGGACGTCACGAAGGGGTACGTGCCGTGGTCGATGTCGAGGAGCGTGCCCTGGCCGCCCTCGAAGAGCACGACCTTGTCCTGCTCAAGGGCCTGGTTGAGGACCAGGACGGTGTCCGCGACGTACGGCTTGAGCCGGTCCGCGTAGCTCAGCAGCTCCTCGACGACCTGGCTCGCCTCGATGGCGCGCCGGTTGTAGAGCTTGGTGAGCAGCTGGTTCTTGACCTCGAGGGCCGCTTCGACCTTCTGCGTCAGGATCGACTCGTCGTACAGGTCCTGGATGCGGATGCCGACCCGGTTGATCTTGTCCGCGTACGTCGGTCCGATGCCGCGGCCGGTCGTCCCGATCTTCCGCTTCCCGAGGAAGCGCTCGGTGACCTTGTCCACCGTCACGTTGTACGGCGTGATGATGTGCGCGTTTCCGCTGATCAGGAGCTTGGAGGTGTCGACGCCGCGCTCGTTGAGCCCGTTCAGCTCGGAGAACAGGACCGAGGGGTCGACGACGACTCCATTTCCGATCACCGGAGTGCACTCCGGCGTGAGGATTCCGGAAGGGAGGAGGTGGAGGGCATACTTCTGATCGCCCACGACTACCGTGTGGCCGGCGTTGTTGCCGCCCTGGTAGCGCACCACATAGTCCACGGATCCACCGAGCAGGTCGGTGGCCTTTCCCTTGCCTTCGTCACCCCACTGAGCACCGAGCAGCACAAGTGCGGGCACAGGCGTACACCCCTTCCGGGCGGGGCATGTCCAAGGTCGGGGACGTACGCGGCTGGTTTTCGATACGGCTGCGTACGCCGGCGACCTCCTTTGGCCGCGACCGTCGGACCGGATGCCCCGGAATAGACGAAGCCCCTGGCGCAATAGCGCAAGGGGCTCTTGCACCAAGATGCTACCCGAGGAAGCGAGGCATGACCGAGGTGGCGGCTTCCGACCAGCTTCTGGTGGTCATCGACCCGGTCGCCCGACGAACGGACGGCGAGTCTGTACGGATCGCGAAAGACGTGCTCAGCGCGGGTGCGGCGACGAAAGTGTGCCTCCCCGAGGGGCCCGAGGAATTCGCCCGGGCACTGGCCCGTCGGGGGTCGCGGAGGCCCGTCGTCGTCGGCGACGACCGGGCTCTGCTGCGGGCGGTGTCCCTTTTGCACCGTCAGCGGGAGCTCGCCGCCTGTGCGCTGTCGGTGGTGCCGGTGGGGGGCGTGCTCTCGCTGGCGTGGTCGCTGGGGGTGCCCACGGGGGCCGTGGCGGCGGCCCGGGCGGTGCTCGACGGGGTCGAGCGGCGGATGGATCTGCTCGTCGACGACAGCGACGGGGTGGTGCTGGGGGCCCTGCGGATCCCTTCGCTGCCCTCCCCCGCTCCCGTCCCCGCTTCCGTCGACGGCGATCCCGAGGCACACCCTTGGCTGCGCACCTGCCAGTCCCTCGTCAGGACCCTCGTGACCCGGCCCCCACGGCAGGCGTCCGTGCCCGGGCCCGGTCCCTCCCGGCTCCGCGTCGAGGTCGACGGCGTCACGGTCGTCGACCTCGACCAGCCCGTGGAGACGGTGTGCGTGACGCCGGGCTTCCCGGCGGGCGGTGCGGAGGTCGAGGTCCGGCCGGTGTCCGTGGGCGCGGAGGCGTCGCCTCTCCGGGCCGTGGGGCGCCGGGTCACCGTCTCCGGGGCCGATTTCCGGTACCGGGCGGACTCAGTGGTCGGCGGGCCCGTACGGACTCGGACGTGGACGGTGCGGGAGGCGGCCTGGGGGTTGACGTTGCCGCTCGGGTGACGGCGACGGCGACGGCGGGGAGTTTGCCGCCATCTCCGCCCCATACCGACCCGGATCGTACCGGCTCGTACCGGATTGCACCGGCTCGTACCGGCCCTTCGGCGGTGGGCCGGTGGGGGCTTGTCGCGCAGTTCCCCGCGCCCCGTCGGGTGTGCGGGGCTGTGACACATGCGGCCCCGAACTTGCGGCCCCGCCACTTGGGCGGCCGCGCTGCGCCCCCCACTTGGGCGTGACCGGCCACAGACGGTCCGCAGTCACCGACGCGGCATGTCGGCGTGGGCCCGCAGCCCTCGCCGAAGGTCAGCCCTCTCCGAAGCGCTGTTCCCGATACACCCGCCACCGCTCCATCATCTGCGCGATCTCCCCGTCGACGAACTCGAAGAAGGCCAGTGTCTCGGAGAGGCGCCGACCGGCGGGCGTCTCCCGGCCCAGACTCTCGACCCCCTCGCGCAGGGCGTACTCCCAGCGCTTGAGCACCGCTTCGCGGTTGGTCAACGCCTCGTACCACTGATTGCTGTGCACGCGATAGCGCTCGCGCCGCGACCCGGGTTCCCGCTCGCGCGAGACCATGTGCTGCTGCGCGAGATAGCGCACCGCGCCGGACACCGCCGCCGGGCTGATCTGCAGTTGCTCGCCGAGCTCGGCGGAGGTCAGCGTGCCGGTGTCGGAGGCGAGCAGCGCCCCGAAGACGCGCGCCGGCATCCGCTGCATCCCGGCCTCGACGAGCTGCGCCGCGAAGCTCTCGACGAACTTCGAGACCGCCTCCGGATCACGCTCCGCCGCATCGGACCCCGCTGTCGTCTCCGTCATCCCTGGATCATCTCCCCTGCTCGCGCGCCATCCTCAAGTGTATCCGGCGTTTACACCCTTCCTTAACTTCACAAATTTGTGAATGTCGCGTACGTTCTGAACCATGACGAAGGCAATCACCGTCTCCGGACTGCACAAGTCGTTCGGCAAGACGCACGCGCTGGACGGCCTCGACCTGGACGTCGAGACCGGTGAGGTGCACGGCTTCCTCGGTCCGAACGGCGCCGGGAAGTCCACCACCATCCGGGTCCTGCTGGGCCTGCTGCGCGCCGACTCCGGCGCCGCCCAGATGCTGGGCAGGGACCCTTGGGCGGACGCGGTGGAACTGCACCGCCGGGTCGCGTACGTCCCCGGCGACGTGACGCTGTGGCGCAACCTCTCCGGCGGCGAGATCATCGACCTGTACGGGCGGCTGCATGACGGGGGCCGCGCGATGGGGGTCCCCCCAGGCTTTCGGCTCTGGGGGAGCGTCAGGCACGGTGGTGGCGGGCGACGGGCGGGCGGACTCGACAAGGCGCGCCGGGCCGACCTGATCGAGCGGTTCGAACTCGACCCCACCAAGAAGGGACGCACGTACTCGAAGGGCAACCGCCAAAAGGTCGCCCTCGTCGCCGCCTTCGCCTCGGACGTCGACCTGCTGATCCTGGACGAGCCCACCTCGGGCCTCGACCCGCTGATGGAGGAGGTCTTCCAGCGCTGCGTCGAGGAGGAACGGGACCGCGGCCGCACGATCCTGTTGTCGAGTCACATCCTCAGCGAGGTGGAGGAGCTCTGCGACCGGGTCAGCATCATCCGCAAGGGCCGGACCGTCGAGAGCGGCTCGCTCGCCGACCTGCGCCACCTCACCCGCACGAGCGTCACCGCCGAACTCGCGGGCACCCCCAACGGTTTGGCGCACCTGCCCGGCGTCCACGACCTCGACATACAGGGAAAGCGGGTGAAGCTCCAGGTCGACACGGACAAGCTGGACGCCGTACTGCGCTCGCTGACCGACTCCGGCGTACGGTCGCTGACGTCGACGCCACCGACGCTGGAGGAGCTCTTCCTGCGGCACTACCAGGAGGATGTCCGCACGGACGCGATGGCGCGATGACCGCCACGACTGCCGCGACGTATGCGGTAGGGGCCGGCAAGTCCCGTCAACTGGCCGGAACCGGCACGCTCCTGAGGTTCGCGCTGCGCCGCGACCGGCTGATGATGCCGCTCTGGGTCGGCGTGATCGGCCTGTTGGTCCTCTCCATGCCGAACTCGCTGAAGACCATCTACGGCACCCCGGCCGAACGCGCCGACGTGGCACGTCAGATGCTCACCAACAGCTCCCTGCGCGCCACCTACGGGCCGGTGTTCAGCGACTCCCTCGGCGGACTCACCGCCTGGCGCATCGGCGGCTACGCCGGGGTGTTCGCCGGAATCATGAGCCTGCTCATCGTCGTCCGGCACACCCGCGACGAGGAGGAGAGCGGGCGCCAGGAACTCATCTCCTCGGCGATGGTCGGGCGCCGGGCGCCGCTGACCGCCGCGCTGCTGGCGGCGCTCGTCGCGAACGGCGTCCTCGCGCTGCTCATCGCGGGCGGGCTCGCGGGGCAGGGCGGCGCCGGGGCACTGGCGCTGGGACTCGCCGTCGCCGGGGTCGGGATGGTCTTCGCCACGATGGCGGCGATCGTCGCCCAGCTGACGGAGAGCGCGCGGCTCGCGAAGGGGCTGACGGGCGGGCTGCTCGGCGCGGCCTTCGTCCTGAAGGCGGCGGGCGACTCGGCGACGAACGACGGCTCCTCGCCCCTGACCTGGATCTCCCCGGTCGGCTGGCTGGAGGAGTTGAGGTCCTTCGCGGACGAACGCTGGTGGGTACTGCCGCTGTTCGTCGCGGCGGTCGCCGTGCAGGGCGCGGTCGCCTACGAACTCGCCGGGCGGCGCGACGTCGGCATGAGCTTCCTGCCGACGCGGCCGGGTCCCGCATCCGGGCGCCTCGGTACGGCCGGGGCGCTGGCCTGGCGGTTGCAGCGGGGCGCCGTGCTCGGCTGGAGCCTCGGGTTCCTGGCCGCCGGGGCCGCGTTCGGCGGGATGACGAAGGGCGCCTCGGATCTGGTCGGGAACAACGACAAGACCCGGGAGATCATCGAGCGGATGGGTGGGCAGACCGGCATCACGGACGCGTTCCTCGCGACGATGGTGGGGATGCTGGGCATGGTCGCCGCACTGTTCGTGGTGTCCTCCGTGCTGCGGCTGCACGGCGAGGAGACCTCGCAGCGGGCCGAGCCGGTGCTGGCGAACGCGGTGGGGCGGCTGCGCTGGGCCTGCGGCCATCTCGTCATCGCCTTCGGCGGCGCGGTCCTCATCATGCTGCTCGGCGGGCTCGGCCTGGGCCTCGGCTACGGCGCCGAACTCGGGCCCATCCTCGCCGCCTGCCTCGTCCAGGTCCCCGCCATCTGGACCCTGGGCGCCCTGGCCGTCCTCCTGCACGGCCTCTCCGCCCAGTGGGCGCCGGGAGCCTGGGCCGCAGCAGGCCTCGCCCTCCTCCTCGGCTGGATCGGCCCCGCCCTGAACGTCCCCCGCACCGTCATGAACCTCTCCCCCTTCGGCCACCTCCCGAAGCTGCCCGGCGGCGACATGACCTGGACGCCGGTGCTCTTCCTCACAGGGATCGCGGCGGTCCTGACTGCGGCGGGGTTGGCGGCGTTGCGGCGGCGGGATCTGAGTACGTGAGGGGGACAGGGGCGGGGTGGAGGTGGGGTGGGTTTTCGCCCTCCCCCCTTACCCGTCCCGTAGCGGCTTTCGGCTGCGAGTGGGTGAGGGCAGGTCGCGCAGTTCCCCGCGCCCCTCAAGGGGCGCGGCTCCTAGGTCCGGGTCGTCCATCGGCCGGGGGCGGAGGGGGCGAGATCCGCCTGCGCTCGCCGTGTTCGTCAGAGCGTCACCCGCAAGCCCTCCAGGCCCCTGATCACGAAGTTCGGCTTTCGGGTCGGCTCCTCGGAGAGCGTGAGCGTCGGGGCGTGGGTCAGCAACGCGTTCATGGAAGAGGCCAGTTCGATGCGGGCCAGTGGCGCGCCGATGCAGTAGTGGATGCCCGCGCTGAAGGAGATATGGGGGTTGTCCGCACGCGCGAGGTCCAGCTTTTCCGGGGTGTCGAAGACCGCGGGGTCATGGTTGGCGGAGCCGAAGAGCATGGCGATCTCCGCACCGCGGGGGATGGTCGTACCGTCGATCTCGATCTCGTCGAGCACCCAGCGCTCGAAGAGCTGAAGCGGCGTGTCGTAACGCATCAGCTCCTCCACCGCCGTGGGGATCAAGGAGTGGTCCGCGCGGAGGGCGGCCAGCTGCTCGGGGTGGCGGAACAACGCCCACCAGCCGTTCACCGTGGAGTTGACCGTCGCCTCGTGTCCCGCGTTCAGCAGCAGCACGCACGTGGAGATCATCTCCTGCTCGCTGAGACGGTCGCCCTCGTCGTACGCCGCGATGAGCCCCGAGACCAGGTCGTCCCCGGGCTCCTTGCGCCGGACCTCGATCAGCTCCCGCAGATACTCGGTGAACTCGACCGACGCCCGGACCGCCTTCGCCGCCGTCTCCTGCGACGGGTTCAGCTCGTACATCCCGCAGATGTCCGCCGACCACGGTCGCAACGGCGCCCGGTCCGACTCCGGAATACCCAGCATCTCGGCGATCACCGCCACCGGCAGCGGCTCCGCGACGTCGGTCAGCAGATCACCGCCGCCCGCCTCCACCAGCCCGGCGACCAGCTCACCCGCCAGCCGGTCGACATACGGCTTCAACTGCTCCACCGTGCGCGGTGTGAACGCCTTCGACACCAGCCGCCGGATACGCGTGTGGTCCGGGGGCTCCAGGTCCAGCATCCCGTGATCATTGAGCACATGGAACGGCTCGTGCTCGGCCGGCGGCGCCGTCCGCCCGAAGTCCTCGTGCGTGAACCGGTGCTGGTACGTCCTCCCCAGGCGTCGGTCCCGCAGCAGCGCCGACACATCCGCGTGATGCGGCACCAGCCACTGGTTGGTGGGCTCGTAGTAGTGCACCCGGCCCCGCGCACGCAGCTCCTCGTACGCCGGGTACGGGTCCGCCACGAACGCCGGGTCCCACGGGTCGAAGGCCTGCGGAGTCTCCAAAGCTGCCATGGACGGACGCTAGCCCGGCGCACCCCCCTCTGAACAGGGGTGTCTCGTCTGAACAGGGCATCTCGACGAGCGGCCCCCGCCCGGCCCGCCGACCACGCCCCTGATCACCTGGGCGTGACCAACCGCGCCTCGTACGCGAACACCGCCGCCTGCGTACGGTCCCGCAGGCCCAGCTTGACCAGGATGCGGCTCACATGGGTCTTGATCGTCGACTCGGCCACGACGAGACGCTCGGCGATCTCCGCGTTCGACAGGCCCTGGGCGATGAGGATCAGCACCTCCGTCTCCCGCTCGGTCAGATCCCCGTACGCCGCCTGCGCCGTGGCCGAGAGCCGGGGCGCGTCCGCCAGCTTGGAGAACTCGGTGATCAGCCGCTTGGTGACCGAGGGCGCCAGCAACGCCTCCCCTGCCGCCACCACCCGCACCCCATCGGCGAGTTGGCGCGCCGAGGCATCCTTGAGCAGGAAGCCGGAGGCTCCCGCGCGCAACGCCTGGTACACGTACTCGTCGAGGTCGAACGTCGTCAGGACCAGCACCTTCGCGGCGCCGTCCGCGGCGACGATCTCCCGGGTCGCCTCGATCCCGTTCATCTCCGGCATCCGGATGTCCATCAGCACGACGTCCGGGGCGAGCTCGCGGACCCGCTCGACCGCGTCCCGGCCGTTGACCGCCTCGCCGACCACCTCGATGTCCGGCATCGCGCCGAGCAGGACGGAGAAGCCCTCTCGGACCATCACCTGGTCGTCGGCTATCAGGACGCGGATGCCGCCGCCGGGGCCGCTGGGGCCGCTGAAGCCACTCGTGGCGTTGGAACCACTCGTGGCGTTGGTGCCCTCCGTCATGCGGGCTCCTCGGCGGGGGGTACGGGCAGGAACACCGTCACCTCATAGCCCCCGTCGTCCGTCTCGCCCGACGTCATCTCGCCGTCCAGCATGGTGACCCGCTCGCGCATGCCCGTGATGCCGTGCCCCGCGCCGTGGGCGGACTTCTTCAGACTCGTCGCCGGCGCGGGACCGTTGACTATGCGCAGGCCGAGCCCGCCGAGGACGTAGCCGATCTCGACACGGGCCGGCGCGCCCGGGGCGTGCCGAAGGGTGTTGCTGAGGGCCTCCTGGACTATCCGGTACGCCGACAGCTCGACGCCCTGCGGGAGTTCGCGTACTGCGCCGGTGACCGCCTTCTCCACGGTCAGGCCCGCGTCCCGCACATTGGCGAGCAGCGCGTCCAGGTCGGCGAGGGTGGGCTGGGGGGCGTCCGGGGCCTCGTAGTCCTCGGCCCTCACGACACCGAGCACGCGGCGCAGCTCGGTCAACGCCGCGACCGCGTTCTCCCGGATCGTGACGAAGGCCTGCTCCAGCTCCGGCGGCGGGTTCTCCACCCGGTACGGGGCGGCCTCCGCCTGAATGGCGACCACCGACATGTGGTGGGCGACCACATCGTGCAGCTCGCGGGCGATCGTCGTGCGCTCTTCGAGGAGCGTGCGCTTGGAACGCTCCTGCGCCGTCTCCGACTGCTGGGCGGTGACCTCCTGCGCAGCCTCACGGCGTATGTGCAGGACGGTGACGACCAGGAGAGCCAGGGCGGAGACGAACAGCAACGGGACCGTGTCGGTCCCGTAGTAGTGGCCCGATCCGAAGACGGTCTCGGCGCCCATCCCGTACACCGCGGTCAGCAGCCACATCCAGGCGGCCGTGCGCGGCCTCGTCCTGAGCGCCACGACAGTCAGCACCGTCAGGTGGGCGGCGAAGGTGCCGGGCAGCCACGGCCAGTCGCTCCAACTGGAGCCGAACACGGCGACGACCGGTGTCGCGGCGAGGGAGAACCAGAAGGCGCCGATCGGCCGGATCAGCGTCAGCAGGACCGGGATCAGCGCGAGGAGAGCGCACAGCAGCGTCCTGACACTGGCGTGGCCCTCACCGTCGCCGTCAGCCGTGGCGATGGCCATCGCCAGCAGTCCGGCTGCCGCGACCGCGGCGTGCGGGGTCCACGCCGCGTACTCCCGTATCCCCTCGGGCAGGCGTCTGGTGAGCGGGCCGTCCACGCGCATGCGCGGCAGCGGGCGGTAGGCGAAGGCGTCGTGGAACAAGTCCTGCCGCAGCCCGCGCAGGGCGTCCGCGGCCAGCCGGAACTCCGGGCTGCGTGGCTTGGCCCCGCCCGGCGGCGTCATCTGCGTCTGGGTCGTCTCGGTCACGTTCAAAACGGTAGGCCGTGGTGGGGGTCGCGGTCGTCACCTGCGAGGAGGGTCCTTGTGGGTCCGTCTCAGGTACTACGGGTAGGGCGGAGGTCCTTCGGCGGGGTGGTCGGCCGACGGTGGGCGCCTCGCCGTGGGCGCCTGCCTGTGCGGGGCTGCCCGTGGGCGCCTGCCTCTGTGCGCGGCTGCCCGTCGGCGCCCGCCTCTGTGCGCGGCTGCTCGTCGGCGCCCGCCTCTGTGAGCGGCTGCCCGTCGGCGCCTGGCCGTCCCGCGTTCCGCCGGTGGGTGGGGCGGGGCCGTGCCGGTACATCCGCCCCGTCGCCGGTGGCAGATCGCTTGGCTTTCAGGGCTCTGCCTGTTGGCAACCACGCAAGCGACGGGGCATGTGATGTACCGGCACGGCCCCTTCCGTGCGTCGGCGGCCGCGGGTGCGTGGGGGCGTGCGTCGCCACTGCGAGGGGGTGCGTCAAGCGCGAGTGGGGGCGGGCGTGGGGGTGGGAGCGTGCGGCGCGACCGCGGTGGGTGCGTCGCCCCCGGCAGGTGGGGGTCGGTGGAGGCGTGCGGCGCGACCGCGGTGGGTGTGTCAGGCGCGGGCGGGTGGGGCGAGGTGTGCGCCGTGGCTGTGGGTGGGGGCGTTGGGGCGGGCATCGGTGGTCGGGGGGTGTGGAGGTTGGGGGCGGTGACCAGGTTGCGGGGGAGTCGGGTGGTCGGGGCTCGGCTCGCGGGGTCAGTAGCCTGCGGGGCGGACCAGGCCGGACTCGTAGGCGAAGACCGCTGCCTGGGTGCGGTCGCGTAGGCCGAGTTTTACGAGGATGCGGCCTACGTGGGTCTTCACGGTCTGTTCGGCGAC
This sequence comes from Streptomyces sp. NPDC050564, assembly GCF_044457265.1. Classification (NCBI taxonomy): domain Bacteria; kingdom Bacillati; phylum Actinomycetota; class Actinomycetes; order Kitasatosporales; family Streptomycetaceae; genus Streptomyces; species Streptomyces sp. NPDC050564. The sequence goes on from NZ_JBITGS010000002.1 coordinate 255,724, forward strand.
GACCAGGCGTTCGGCGATCTCCGCGTTCGACAAGCCCTGGGCGATGTGTGCGAGGACCTCCGTCTCGCGTTCGGTCAGCTCGCCCACGCGCTGTTTGAGGGGGGCGCGGGGTGTGGAGTCGAGGCGGGAGAACTCGGCGATGAGGCGGCGGGTGATGCCGGGCGCGAGCAGCGCGTCGCCCGCAGCGACCACCCGTACCGCCTCGGCGAGTTGGTCGGCGGACGCGTCCTTGAGCAGAAACCCGGAGGCGCCGGCGCGCAGGGCGTCGTACACGTACTCGTCGAGGTCGAAGGTGGTGAGCACCAGCACCCTGATCCGGGGCGTCTCGTCGGTGATGCGGCGGGTGGCCTCGATGCCGCCGAGTTCGGGCATACGGATGTCCATCAGGACGACGTCCGGGGCGAGTTCGGCGACCTTGGCGATCGCGTCCAAACCGTCGACCGCCTGGCCGACCACCTCGATGTCGGGCTGGGTGTTGAGCAGCACGGTGAAGCCCTGCCGGACCATCTGCTGGTCGTCGGCGATCAGTACGCGAATGGTGCCGCTCGCGCTCGTCATGGGGTCTCTTCTCCTGTCCGGCCTGTGGAGTTGTCGTCGGTGGAGTTGTCGTCGGCGGGAGCGACGCCGTTTCGGGGCAGAAAAGCCGCTACCGCGAAGCCGCCGCACGACGTCTCCGAGGTCACGAGGGTGCCACCGAGCATCGCCGCCCGCTCGCGCATGCCGAGCAGACCGTGCCCCGCGCCCGGGGACGGCGGGCCGGGCCGCTCGGGTCTGGAGTTGACGACCCGCACCTGAAGACCGCGCGGGAAGTGCCAGAGCTCGACACGGACCGCGGAACCGGGCGCGTGCCGCAGGGCGTTGCTCAGCGCCTCCTGGATGATCCGGTACGCCGACAGCTCCACGCCGGGTGCGAGGGGAAGCTGCTCGCCGGAGATCTCCGTGGTCACGTCCAGCCCGGCGGCCCGGGTGTTCTCGACGAGGGCGTCGAGGCGATCGAGCGTGGGCTGCGGGGAGTCCGGGGCGGCGCCCGTGCCCGCACCGAGGCCGTACGGGTCGTCGAGGTTCTCCGAGCGCAGTACACCGAGGACGCGGCGCAGCTCGGTCAGCGCCTCCAGCGCGTTCTGCCGGATGCCTTCCAGGTTCTCCTTCAGCTCCTCGGTGGGGTTCTCGACCAGGTGCGGGGCGACCTGGGCCTGGATGGAAATCACCGACATGTGGTGGGCGACCACGTCGTGCAGCTCGCGCGCGATACGGCTGCGCTCCTCCAAGAGCGTGCGGCGGGCCCGCTCCTCCTCGGTCAGCGAGGCCTGCTCGACCAACTGCGTACGGGCCTCCCGACGGCCTCGGAGCGCGGTGCCGAGAAGGACCACGGCGGCGAAGACGACGACCGCCAGCAGTCCCGTGGGGCGGTAGACCTGCCCGCCGACCACGCCCTGCACGAAGTACGTGGCCAGAGCCGTCAGGGACAGCGCGCCGACGGCCACGCGCGTGGGTACCCGCAGCGCGAGGAAGAAGAGCACGAAGGCGTGCGCGATGATCGCGGGCGGGCTCCACGGCCAGTCGAGGCCGCCCGGGGGCGCGACGCCCACCGCCATGTGCGAACGCGCGGCCACGGCGGCCACGACGGTCGCGCCCAGCGAGAGCCACCAGGCGGGAACGGGCCGCCACAGCGCCAGGGCCATCGCCACGCCCTGCGCGAGCCCGGCCACCGTGCCCAGTCCAAAGCCCAGGTGGTAGTTGCTGTTCAGATCGTCCACGCCGGCGAGCGCGATGCCGAGGGCGATCCAGCACACCACGACATGCGGCAGACGGCGCAGCCACCGCGGCCGGGTCAGCGGAGGCAGTGGCGCGGCCGACGGGGACGCGAGATCGCTCAGGACCGCACCCACCAGAGCACCGACGCCCTGTGCGCGGGTGGGAGGGGTGGGAAGACCGGGAGGGGTGGTGGGACGGGCCTCGGGGGGTGCGGGGTTGCCGGAGTCCTCCTGGCGGTTGCGCTTGCCCGTCACTTCCTGAGCGGCGGACCCGCGCGCTGCCTTCTGAGGGGTGGGCTTGGGCTCGGCTTCCTGACGGGGGGACTTGCGCGGTGCGCCCCGCGGCTCGGGATTGTGGGTGGCGTCCTGCGGATCGGCCTCAGGGCGGGGGGACATGGGAGGCATGGGGGGTTCGCTGTTCGGGTCCCGGTGCTCCTCGCTGATCACGTGGTCAACCCTAGGCACGAGGGGTCGCCTTCGCTCCAGCCGGGCCAGAGCGGCGATGGACACGGACGACTCGGGACGGGCGGCCGGTGCGGCGGCGGGGACCCTGTTCGTAGGTGCGAAAGGCGGACCAGCAGACGGCGAGGGCCAGGGCGAAGACGGGGAGCCAGGCCAGCCGGGCCGCCACCCAGCCCAGCCCGTCCGGGACGGTGTGCAGGCCGGGGAGACGGCCCGTGAGGAGAGCGAGTGCGGTGACGGCCATCATCGAGGTCTGGTGCCACAGGAATATCGTCATCGCGGAGAGATTGGCGAAAGCTGTCCCCGCCCAGACCAGCGGACGCCGCATCACCCGGCGCAGCGGCTCGCGCAGCAGCAGGGCGAGGCCGCACTGGGCCAGGCCGAAGGAGACCGCGGCCAGCGTCGGTGGGTTCAGGTTGGAGACCGGCGCGCCGGGCACGCCGACCATCGAGGCCGGATAGTCGGCCCACGCCACCAGTGCCGCCGTCGCGGCCGCGCCGCCGGTCAACAGCACCCAGCCCGCGCGCCGTCGGTCCAGTTCACCGCGCGTCCAGGCCGCGCCCAGGGTGTACGGCACCAGCCAGCCCGCCGCGACGTTCACCCAGCCGAGCCAGGACGGGCCGCCGAGACCGAAGCGAATGAGGTCCACATGGAGAACGACGGCCAGCGGCCACAGCGGGTTGATATGCGTCACCAGGGGCGTCACCGCGGTCAGTACCGCGAAGACCACGAGGAACCAGAGCGGGGACAGGGCCAGCTTCACCTGTGTGTGGACGGTCGCGAAGTCCGCGCCCGACACGAGCAGGCAGGCCGTGGCGACCGTCCATAGGGTCAGCACCGCCGCCACCGGCTTGAAGAGACGGCTCAGGCGGGCGCGCAGCCACCTCCCGTACGTCGTCCCGCGCGCCCGCGCCGACGCGTAGCTCTTCGTCGCCACATGACCGCCCACCAGGAAGAACACGGCGAGCGTCTGGAAGACCCAGGAGATCGGGGCCAGCCAGGGCATGTGCTGCAACGGGCTCGCCGTGTGCAGCGCGCCGCCGTCCGCGACCAGGGCCGTCACCAGCCAGTGGCCGAGGACGACGCCGAGGATGGCGAGGGCGCGCAGCGCGTCCACGGCGCGGTCGCGCTCCGCCGGGGTGACCTCCTCGATCCGGCGGGCTCCGTCCCGCAGGCCGTGCACCGCCGCACGCATACGGCCGCGGACTCCCGCCCGTATGCGAGGCGCACCCGGCCGAGTGCCGGAAGCGGCGGCCCGGGCACCTTCCCGACGGCGGGGCTCACGCAGACTCAACTCACGCACGGGTCACCTCCGAGGTGTCGCCGAGGACGATGCGGGCGAGGTTGTCCAGGGACACCGAGCCCGGTGTGAAGTAATCGCTGTGGCCGCCGTCGCCCGCCGCGAAGACATGGGCGCCGAAGGCGGGGGACACGGGGTCGGTGCCGAAGCCGATCGTGGTGCCGAAGAGGTCGGCCCTCGCGTGCGGGACGTTCGCCACCCAGTCGTCGGCGCCCCGGGTCGCCCAGACGCGGGCGGACGTGTGCAGCGCCGCCGCGGAGTCCACGCCGGTGCCCGGGCTGCCGAGGAGGGCGATGTCCTCCACGTCCAGGCCCTGCGCCGCACGGCCGCAGACCACCGTGCCGTACGAGTGGCACAGCAGGGACAGGTGCGCCGACCGGCCGACGACGCCACGCAGTTCGCGTATGAACCCCTTCAAGCGCGGGGCCGCGTCCTCCGCGCGGCCCGTCGTCATGACCGTGGTGCTCACGGTGCCCGGAGTCTCATAGCCGAGCCAGGCGACGACGGCTGTGCGCGGGCCGAGGCGGTCGTGCAGGGCGAGGGCGCCGGCGCGGAAGCGGCCGTACGTCTCCAGGGTGGTGTCGGAGCCGGGGACCAGGACGGCCACGCGGTCGGCGTGGGCGAGGTCCCCGACGACCTCGACGGCCCGGCCTGAGCCGCGGCCGTCGAAGGAGAGGAAGCGGCGGGACGGGGTGGCCATGGCGCGGTCGGCGGCGGCGCGGGTGCGGTCGCCGTGGTCCGCAGCCATGCGGGCCGCCTCCGCGGCGTTGGCGCGGTTGGCCGCATACGCCTTGTCCAGCGTCGACGCCGTCACCGGAGCGAGGACCGCGGGCGCCGGGGCGGGGATCCGGGGCCGCGCGGCGGCGGACACGGGGACGACGACGGCGGCCATGACGAGCGCGGCGAGCAGCGTACGACGCAGACGCCGGACGAATCGGCCCCCGCCTCGGCCGGACCCTCGCCCCGCCGCTTCCACTCCCGCAGCCGTCGGCTCCCCCGCGCCCGACGCCTCCGCCCGCTCCGACCCCGGCCCGTCCGGACCCGTGTGCTCCCGCCCCAGCCGCTCCGTCGTGGGCGGCGTCGAGTCCGCGGACCGGTCCGCTCTTCCCCTCGCGCTCGGCTTCGCCCGGAATCCCATCGTGTCCTGTCCTTCGCCTCCAGCGCGCCCGCTCATCGGGCGTCTCTGGAGGGGAAGTTACGGACCGTGACCTGTCGTCGGCGTCCCGCTGGGGAGCTCACCTGAGACGTAGCTCTCAGGTACTACGGGTATGACCGGGGTGACTCGAAGGAGCAGCAAGTCCCCCTTGCCACCAGGCCAGTTGGGTGTCACCAAGCCAGCTGGGCGATCTCCTCGGCCACCACGGCGCACGCATCCGCCGCCGGGTCGATCAGGGGGAAGTGACCGACCTCCTCCAGGAGCGTCAGGCCGACCACCTCTCCCGCTTTGGCGGCGGCATCGGCGTACGACTCGGCGACCGCCTGCGGGACGACGATGTCGGTGCGGCCCTGTACGAGGGTGGTGGCGATGCCGGTGGGCAGGAGGAGCACCGGGTCGGCGTAGGGCAGTCGCTCGGCGAACTTCCCCTCTCCACCCAGCAGTTGGCGGGCCGCACCGGCGCACACGTCGAGCTTCTCCGCGACCTGGAAATCCGCGATCGGAGCGAAGGCGACGACGCCGCGCAGGGCGGCGGGCCGGTCGGTGCGCCAGGGGGCGTCGGCGGGCAGGAGGTGGCGGGCGGCGGCCCACAGGGCCAGGTGGCCACCCGCCGAGTGACCCGTGACCACCGTGCGCCGGGGGTCGGCCTGCGGGAGCTTTTCGCGTACGAGGGCGGGCAGCGCGTCCAGCGCGGCCGCGATGTCGTCGAAGGTGTCCGGCCACCGCCCCGCGATCGGCCCCGTGGCGCCCTGACCCTGAGCCGGGATCGGGACGCTGTGCGGCTCGGGGGCCGCGGCGCCCCGGCGGTACTCGACATTCGCCACGGCGAAGCCGCGGCGGGCCAGGAAGTCCGCGAACGGGGTGATGTGCCGGCGGTCGTACGGGGCACGCCAGGCGCCGCCGTGCAGGACGACCACGAGGGGGGCGGGGACCGCGGGGTCCGGCTCGCGCGGGGCGTAGAAGTCGATCACCTGGTCCGGGTGGTCGCCGTACGACGCGGTGATGTCGGGGTCCACGGGCGGGTGCGAGAAGGCCGACGCCTCTTGCGCGGCGTCGCGCTGCAGGGCCGCCTCGCGCTCGGCGGCGGCGCGCTGTGCGGCGGCTCCGTCGGCGGCGTCGTCCTGGGCTGCGGCGTCGTCGTCCTGCATGCTCCAACCTCTCAGCGGTGAAACGGATTTGGCGGACCAGGGGAGAATTCGGCCGTTGGCGGGGACGGTATCAGGCGCGTGACGTGCGTCGACACGGGGTTGTCACGCTCGGTGAGGGTTAAACGGTTCTACTGTTTCGTTACGCTGGCGGGTAGCGTCCGCATGCCCGCAGAAGGAGGTCGTCATGTCCGCCGAGCCCGGCACCGTACGTCCCGGGGGGCGTACCGCCCGTGTCCGTACGGCCGTGTTGCGGGCCGCGGGGGATGTGCTCGCCGAGCACGGGTTCGCACATCTCGATCTGGCCGATGTGGCTCGGCGGGCCGAGGTGGGCAAGACGACGGTGTATCGGCGGTGGGGGTCGGTGACGGGGCTGGTCGCCGACTTGCTCAGCGATATGGCCGAGCAGTCGGTTCCCCGTACGGAGACGGGGAGCGTACTCGGGGATCTGCGGGCCAATGCCGCGCTGGTGCGGCGGACGCTGGCGGATCCTCGGCAGGGGGCGCTGTTTCGGGCGGTCATCGCTGCGGGGGCGTGCGACGTGCGTACGGCGGAGGCGTTGCGGAGGTTCTACGACGTGCGGGTCGCCGAGTGGGCGCCGTGCGTGGAGCAAGGGGTCGCTCGGGGGGAGTTGCCCGCGGGCACCGATGCCGCGCTGGTTGTGCGGGCGGTTTCGGCCCCGCTCTACTACGCCTTGCTCACCACCGGGGTGGCTCCCGACTCCGCCGCCGCCGAGCGGGCCGCCGAGGCCGCGGTTGCCGCTGCCGCGGCCGGGGTGTACGTCGTCGGCGGGTGACCCCACGCGGTGGTGCGGGCGAGCAGGGTTTTCGCCCCCTCCGCCCCTACCCGTCCCGTACCTGGGGCTGTCGCCCCCAGACCCCCGCTTCGGCCTGAACGGCCTCGTCCTCAAACGCCGGACGGGCTGAAAGATCAGGCCCCGACCGGGGGGGGAAGGGAGCGGGCGGGGTGGGTGGGGACGGGGCAGGGGGAGGTGAGTAGGTCGAGGCGTGCCGCCCGCAGTGGCGACGCCCGCCCCCACTCACCCGCAGTCGCCGACGCACGCCCCCGGCCGCAAGAGGCCGCACTCCCCACGCACCCACCCGCAGCTGCGGATGCGCACCCCCACGCACCCGCACCCGCCCACGCGCGGAAGGGGCCGTGCCGGTACATCACATGCCCCGTCGCTTACGTGGTTGCCGACAGGCCGAGCTGTGAAGCCCAAGCGATCTGCCACCGGCGACGGGGCGGATGTACCGGCACGGCCCCGCCCCACCCGCCGGCCGCAGGCGGAACCACCCACCGGCGGGACGCGGGGAGCAGCGCACGCCGCCAGAGCTACCCCAGAGCTACCCCAGCACCTCCCCCAGCACCCGCGCCGCCCTCTCCACATCCCCGAACCCCACGTACAACGGCGTGAAGCCGAAGCGCAGGACGTCGGGATGGCGGAAGTCGCCGACCACGCCCTGCTCGATCAGGCTCTTCATCACGGTGCCCGCTTCCGCGCAGCGCAGGGCGACCTGGCTGCCGCGTTCCGCGTGGGCGGGCGGGGTCAGGGACTCCACCCGGCCCTCGGGGACGTACGCCGAGACGCACTCCAGGAAGAAGTCCGTGAGCGCGAGGGACTTGGCGCGGACGGAGTCGATCGAGATGCCGTCCCACACCTCCAGCGCCGCTTCCAGGGCCAGCATCGACAGGATGTCCGGCGTGCCGACCCGACCGCGCAGCGCACCCGGAGCCGGAGCGTACGACGGGCTCATGCCGAAGGGGTCCGCGTGGGAGTTCCAGCCGGGCAGCGGGGAGTCGAAGCGGGACTGCAAGTCGCTGCGGACGTACAAGTACGCCGGTGAACCAGGACCGCCGTTCAGGTACTTGTACGTACAGCCGACCGCCAGGTCGACGCCGTGCGCGTCCAGACCGACCGGCAGCGCGCCCGCGCTGTGGCACAGGTCCCAGACCGCCAGCGCGCCCGCGTCATGGATCGCGGCGGTCAGGGAGGGGAGGTCGTGCAACCTGCCCGTGCGGTAGTCGACGTGGTTCAGCAGCACCGCCGCCGTACGAGGGCCCACCGCCCCCGGGACCTCCGCCGGGTCGAGCGGCCGCAGCTCGCACCCCGTCAGCCGCGCCGCGGACGCCGCGATGTACCCGTCCGTCGGAAACGTCGTCGCGTCGACGACGATCTCATCGCGACCGTCCCCCGCCAGCCGCACCGCCCCCACCAGCGCCTTGAAGACGTTCACACTCGTGGAGTCACCGACCACGATCTGCCCGGCCGCCGCCCCGACCAGCGGAGCGATCCGGTCACCGATCCGCTCGGGCGCGGTCCACCAACCGCTCTCCTCCCAGGAGCGGATACGCAGCTCACCCCACTGCCGGCGCACGACGTCGTCGACCCGCCCGGGCACCCCCACCGGCAGCGCGCCGAGCGAGTTCCCGTCCAGGTACACCCCGTCGTCCAGCACGAACCGCGCCCGCAGTCCCGCCAGTTCGTCGGCCGAGTCCAGCTTCTCCGCCTTGAGGATCAGCTCAGACATGAGACCTCGCCGTCCACAGCTCCGGGAAGACGTTCTTCTGCGCCCGCTTCTCCAGCCAGGCCACCCCGGCGGAGCCACCCGTACCCGCCTTCGCGCCCATCGCACGCCGGGTGGCGACGAGATGGTCGTTGCGCCAGCGCCACACCAGCTCGGCGACGTCCGTCAACGCCTCGCCGAGGCGGGCGAGTTCGTCGTCCCCAGGGCCCGAGTACAGGGATGTCCACACCGCCTCGACCTCTCCCGAGGGCTCGTACCGCAGCGACACATCCCGCTCCAGCACGGAGGCGGGAATCGCGTGCCCGTGGCGCGCCAGCAGCCGCAGCACCTCGTCGTACAGGCTCGGCTCGTGCAGCGCCTTCTCCAGCTCGGCGTGCACGCGCGGCGCACCCCGGTGCGGGACCAGCATGGAGGCGGACTTCTCGCCGAGCAGGAACTCCATCCGGCGGTACATGGCCGACTGGAAGCCGGAGCCCTCGCCGAGGGCGGAGCGGTAGGAGTTGAACTGGGCGGGGGTGAGCTGCGAGAGCGGCCGCCAGGACGCGTTCAGCGCCTCCAGCTCCCGTACGGACCGCTTCAGCGCGGCCACCGCGGTCGGGACGTCGTCGGAGCGGAGCGCGTCCGCCGCCGTCTCCCACTCGTGGACGATGACCGTGAACCACAGCTCCATGACCTGGGTGGTCACCAGGAAGACCATCTCTCCGGGGTCGTCGGAGAGGGTGTGCTGGAGGTGGGTGAGCACATCCGCCTGTACGTAGTCCTCGTACGGGGTCGTGCCCTGGAAGTCGAGATGCGGGGTCTCGGGCTCCTGAGCCTCTGCGGGCTGAGCCGGATGGGACGACATCGCTGTCTCCTGATGCGTACTCCGGGTAGCGGTCCGCCCCTGCCGTTACCGACACGGGGGCCCCGGTCCCCACCGCGCATCCTCCACAATCGTCCCCCGAAACCGCAAGGTCCGCCCGGTCACACCAGGCGGACCCGCATCAGAGCCCCCGGAAACGGGACCCCGGACCCAGCCCCATGACCTAGCCCAGCGTCTGCGCAGCCGTCGGCGAGGAGTCCTTCAGGAACTGGCTGCAGCGCTCGTACTCCTCCTGCTCGCCGATCGTCTGCGCGGCGCGGGCGAGGGCGTGCAGGGCGCGCAGGAAGCCGCGGTTCGGCTCGTGCTCCCAGGGCACCGGGCCGTGGCCCTTCCAGCCGTTGCGGCGCAGGGCGTCCAGGCCGCGGTGGTAGCCCGTACGGGCGTAGGCGTACGACTCGACGACGCTGCCCTGCTCGTACGCGTCGTCGGCGAGCTGCGCCCAGGCGAGCGAGGAGGTGGGGTACTTGGCGGCGACATCGGCGGGCGCCGTGCCGTTCGCGAGGAGCTCACGCGGCTCCGGGTCGTCGGGGAGGTGGGTCGGGGGCGGTCCCCCGAGGAGGTTCTCGTGAATCGTCATGGGTTCCAGTCTGCTCCATTGTCCTTGATCGGTAACGGCTGCCCACGGTCCTTCTGGAGCGAACGGTTCCGCGCACACACCACGACGGCGAAGATCTACGTGAACCACCCGTTCCACGACACCGATGTGAACACGCCGATCGACCTCCACACCTTCCTCGCCAAGGCAGCCGCCGCGAGTGCCAGCCGGATGATCTTCGCCTACAAGATCGACACCAGCGGCACCGTCACGAAGCCGGACCAGCGCTGGAAGCCTTGGCGGATACCGAGTCCGGAGGCGCGGCGGCGCGCGCCGGCTCCAGCGGAGGTGCCGTCACACACCCGTGCATACGGCACTGGGGGCGCCGGCAGTCGGGCGGCGGGCGGCGTACGGTCGCGAAGGCCAGCGCCGCCCCGACCACCAGGACACCCGCGCACAACGGCATCGCCCGCCGGAAGGCCGCATTGAAGGCGTCCGCCGAGCGGTACGCCTCCGGGCCCATCCCGGCGAGCAGCGGCAGCGCGGCCACGGCGAGGAGCCCGGCCGCTCGGGCCGCCGCATTGTTGATGCCGCTGGCCAGGCCCGCCCGCGAGGTGTCCACGGAGGCGAGGACGGCGGCGGTCAGCGGCGCGACCAGGACGACCATGCCCAGACCCATCACCAGCAGCGCGGGCAGCACATCGACGACGTACGAGGCGTCCTTGCCGACGCGCAGCATCAGCAGCATGGCCGCCGCGCACAGCAGCGGACCCACGGTGAGCGGGATGCGGGGACCGATGCGCTGCGCGAGTTCCCCCGAGCGCGCCGAGAACAGCAGCATCAGGACGGTCGTCGGCAGCAGCGCCATACCGGCCTGGAGCGCCGAGTAGCCCGCCACGACCTGGAGCTGGAGCGCGGTCAGGAAGAAGAAGCCGCCGAAGGCCGCGTAGACGCACAGAGTGACGAGATTGACGGCCGTGAACTGGCGCGAGGCGAAGATGTCGAGCGGCATCATCGGATCGGCCCGGCGCCGCTCGACGTACACGAAGGCCACCCCCGCGGCCACGCCCGCGACCGCCGTCACCACGACGACCACCGAGCCGCTGCGGGCCTCGATCAGGGCGTACGTCACCAGAGCGAGCGCGAGTGCGCCCAGCGCGGCGCCGAGGACGTCGAAGCCGTGGTGCGTGCGCTCGTCGGACGACTCGGGGACGTGGCGCAGCGCGATCGGGGCACACACCAGTGCCACCGGGATGTTCAGCAGGAAGACCCAGCGCCAGCCGGGGCCGTCCACCAGCCAGCCGCCCAGGAACGGCCCGACCGCCGCGCCGACGCCTCCGAAGCCCGACCACAGGCCGACGGCCCGGGCCCGGTCGTCCGGATGGAAAGAGGCCTGGATGAGCGCGAGCGAACCGGGGGTGAGCAGGGCGCCCCCGATCCCCTGCAGGGCACGGGCGGCGATCAGCACGCCGACGTTCGGCGCGAGACCGCACAGCAGCGAGGCGGCCGCGAACCACACCACACCCAGGACGAACACCTTGCGCCGCCCGAAACGGTCCCCGAGCGATCCGCCCAGCAGGATCAGCCCGGCCAGCGTCAGCATGTACGCGTTGACGGTCCACTGGAGGGCCGCGAGGCTCGCGTTCAGGTCACGGCCGATGGTCGGCAGCGCGACGTTGACGACCGTCGAATCCAGCATGGCCATGCTGGAGCCGAGCACGGTGGTCAGCAGGATCCATTTGCCCTTGGGGGTGGAGATCCGTACGGCCGGTTTCTCTTCCGGTCTCTCCTGCAGAGGGGCAGCCATACCTCGGAGCATACGGAAGGGCCCGGCACCGCGGGGGTGCCGAGCCCGAACCGAAGGTGATCGCTACTTGAGCTTGGTGCCCGTGGAACGCAGCGCGGCGCAGGCCTCGGTCACGCGCTTGGCCATGCCGGCCTCGGCGAGCTTGCCCCAGGTGCGCGGGTCGTAGGTCTTCTTGGAGCCGACCTCGCCGTCGACCTTCAGGACACCGTCGTAGTTGCGGAACATGTGGTCCGCGACGGGGCGCGTGAAGGCGTACTGCGTGTCGGTGTCGAGGTTCATCTTCACGACGCCGTTCTCCAGCGCCGTGGCGATCTCCTCGGCTGTGGAGCCGGAGCCGCCGTGGAAGACGAAGTCGAACGGGTTCGCCTTGCCGTACTTGGCGGCGACGCCCGCCTGGAGGTCCTTGAGGAGCTCGGGACGCAGGACGACGTTGCCCGGCTTGTAGACGCCGTGCACGTTGCCGAAGGACGCGGCGAGCAGGTAGCGGCCCTTGTCGCCCAGGCCCAGGGCCTCGGCGGTGCGCAGCGCGTCGTCGACGGTCGTGTACAGCTCGTCGTTGATCTCGTGGCTGACGCCGTCCTCCTCGCCACCGGTCGGGGTGATCTCGACCTCGAGGATGATCTTCGCGGCGACGGCCTTCGCGAGCAGTTCCTGGCCGATGGCCAGGTTGTCGGCGAGGGTCTCGGCGGAGCCGTCCCACATGTGGGACTGGAACAGCGGGTTCTCGCCCTTGGCGACGCGCTCGGCGGAGATGTCGAGCAGCGGACGTACGTAGCCGTCCAGCTTGTCCTTGGGGCAGTGGTCCGTGTGCAGCGCGACGGTGATGTCGTACTTCGCGGCGACGATGTGGGCGAACTCGGCGAGCGCGACGGCGCCGGTCACCATGTCCTTGTTGTACTGGCCGCCCAGGAACTCCGCACCACCGGTGGAGATCTGGATGATGCCGTCGCTCTCGGCCTCCGCGAAGCCGCGCAGCGCAGCGTGCAGGGTCTGGGACGAGGTCACGTTGATGGCCGGGTAGGCGAACTTGCCTGCCTTCGCCCGGTCGAGCATCTCGTTGTAGACCTCGGGGGTTGCGATGGGCATCTGTCCGCTCCTTGTATGTGCGGGTCTGCGTACTGCTGTACGCCTGGACTGCTGCTTACGGCCCTGACCTAGGGGGCGACGTCATCGTCGGCCCCATCTTTCCAGACTTGACCCTGTGCTCCGGCCACGGCGTCCGACACCCGTCGGTAACCCCTGGGAGCACCGGTCCCAGGGGTCCGCGTGTCAGTCCAGCCCCAGCTCGTCCTTCGCGTAGGCGAAGAGGTAAGGCACCCCGGCGCCCGCCTCGATCTTCTCGGCGGCGCCGGTGGCACGGTCGACGATCGTCGCGACGCCGACGACCTCCGCGCCGGCCTCGCGGACCGCCTCGACAGCGGTGAGCGGGGAGCCACCGGTGGTGGACGTGTCCTCGACGACGAGCACACGCCGGCCCTTGATCTCCGGCCCTTCCACGCGCCGCTGCAGACCGTGCGCCTTGGCGGCCTTGCGCACGACGAAGGCGTCGAGACGCTTCCCGCGCGCGGCGGCTGCGTGCAGCATGGCCGCGGCCACGGGGTCGGCACCCATCGTCAGGCCGCCCACGGCGTCGAAGTCCAGCTCGGCCGTGAGATCGAGGAGGACCTGCCCGACGAGCGGCGCGGCCTCCCCGTCCAGGGTGATGCGGCGCAGGTCGACGTAGTAGTCCGCCTCAAGACCCGACGAAAGGGTCACCTTGCCGTGCACCACGGCCTTGTCCTTGATCTGCTGCAGCAGCGCGCCGCGTACGTCACTCATGTCCGCCAGCTTAGAGGCGCCGCCAGCTCCAGGTCGTGGTCGCCTCCAGGGGCTCGATGGGGGTGACCAGGCGGGGATGGGTGTTCAGCCCGTTGGGCGGCCCCGTCTGGGGCTCCACGCACACGGCCGCCTCCTGCTCGTCGTAGACGACGACCCACTCCTCGCGGCTGGCGACCTTCAGCTCGAGCTGCCCGGGCCAGGTGAGCGTCACGTCGACGCCGTCCGGCATGCCGAAGCAGTCGTCCCAGGGGCTGGGCTTCGGCTCGATCCGCCGCCCGGTGGGCAGGTGGTCGTCGCCGCGCTCCTCCTGCCAGCCGGGCCGGAAGTCGACGCGGGCGTCCTCGCCGTCTCCCCCCAGGTTCCTGTTGAACCACGGGTGCCAGCCGATCTGGGCCGGGAAGGACGATTCGTACGTCTCCACGGACATCGTGAGCGTGAAGGCGTCCTCGGTCAGGGTGAAGGCCTGGGTGACGCGGCCGGGGTGCGGCCAGGGGGCGACGAGGTCGTAGGTGATGACGGCCTCGTTCTTCGTGGTGCGGGCGGTGCGCCAGGCGCCGTCGCGGGCGGTGCCGTGGATGGCGTGCGGTGGGGAGTTGAGCGGCATCTGCTGGACGGTGGCGCCGTCCAGGAACCGTCCTTCGCGGATCCGGCCGCACCACGGGACCATGGGGAAGCACCCGAACTTCGCGCCCTGCCGCAGCAGTTCGACGCCACCGACTCGCAGACTTCCGACCCGTCCGCCGTTGGCCGGCGCCACGGTCACCTCCGCGTCACCCGCGGTCAGCGTGATGTCTTCGTTACTCACGGAGTTGACCCTACTGGGACAGGGCCGGCCTGCGGGATTTCGCCCCCGCCGCCCCTGGCCATTCCCGCCACAGGGGGCTCCGCCCCTTCGACCCCGCCAGGGGGTTGCGGCCCCTGCACCCTGCCTCGGGCTCTGCCCCTGGGCCCTCGAGTGGTTTTTTGGCTGCCGGTGAGTGGGGGCTGGTCGCGCAGTTCCCGGTGCCCCCACGGGGGGGAATCAGCGGCGTTTACGGAGGGCGCGGGTCAGGGCGATCGCCGAGGCGAGGGCCAGGGCCGCGGCGGGGGCGGCCCAGCGGAGGGTGTCGCGGGCGGCGGTGGCCTCGGGCGGCGGGACGGGGGCGTAGCGGCCGCGAGGCGGAGCGTGGTCCACCTCCTCCGCGCTGCGACCGATCATCGTGCGCCGCGCGTGCGCCGCCTCGGCCATGGCATCCTCCTCGCCCGGCTCCCCCGCCTCCACCACGAACTCCTCCTCCGCGAGCTCGTCGTCCTCCAGCGAATCGAGCGACGGAGGCGGAACCTCGACGTCGAATACGGACTCGGACTCGGACTCGGCCGAAGCCTCGGATTCAGCCACCACATCCGGCTCGGACTCGTCCCGAAACTCGGGCAGAGCCACCGCACCGGGCTCGGGCTCCGGCTCGGCCCGGGACTCCGGCTCCACCGCCGCGTCCGGCTGAGGCTCCCGCTCACCCTCCGCCCCCAAGTTCTCCGCGAACCGGCTCAGCAGCCGCGCCCCCGCCGAGGACACCGCGTCCGGCGGGAGCTCCGCCACGCGGCCGTCGCCGGAGGCTGTGCCCGTGAAGGTGAGGGTGGTGCCGCCGTCGGTGGCGCGCAGGTGTACGGCGAGGGCGAGCTTCACGGAGCCGGTGCCGCGGGCCTCGGTCGCGTCGCCCTCGACGGCGTAGGCGCCGTCGTCCTGGGCGGTGACCCGGAGCGCCCCGCGGTAGGTGATCGTGTGGCCGCCCACGCGGACTTTCAGGCGCCCGGAGACGGGCGGCGTCCCCGCGTCCTGCTGGAGGCCTGGAACCGCACGGGCCACCCGCACGGGATCGGCCAGCGCCTCCCTCAACCGCTCGGCCGGAACCGGAACGAACACCTCATGCTCCATGTCAGCCGAGCCTACCCAGCACGGCCCGAACCGCACCCGCGTATCACGGGATTCCTCCGCCTCCACCTCAGTCGGCGTACCGCGGATGCACCAGGGTGGAGGGCGGGAGGCCGGCCGTGACGCGCGTTCGGTAGGCCGCCCGCGCGTCCGCCGCCAGGGCCGCCCGGGTCAGCGTGCGCAGCCTCGGCCCGTCCGGGGCGAGGCCCAGGCGTACGCCCGTACGGGAGGCCGAGGCCAGGATGAAGCCCCAGTCCCGGGGGACCTTCGACGTACCGCCCGCCGTACGGTCGGGACCCGCCGCGAAGCCGGAGTCCCGGCCGCCCACGCGGTAGGGGGCGGTGCGCAGGCCGGCCGCCCGGATCGTCCTGTCCACCGTCCAGAAGGCGCGGCGGCGGGAGGCGACCGGGCCCGCGTGGACCGCCAGGCGCCCGTCGGGGGCGAGGACGCGGTGCGCCAGGCCGTAGAACTCCTGCGAGTACAGCTTCGTACTGGCGGTGATGCCCGGGTCGGGGAGGTCCGAGATGACGACGTCGTACGTCGACGGGGCGCTGCGCAGCCAGTGGAAGGCGTCCGCGGTCATGACGTGCACGCGCGGGTCGTCGTACGCGTGGCCGTTCAGGGCCGACAGCGCCGGGTCGTTGCGCGCCAACCGCACCACCCCCGCGTCGAGTTCGACGACATCGACACTGCGCACCCCGGGGTAGCGCAGCACCTCGCGCGCAGCGAGCCCGTCGCCGCCGCCGAGGATGAGCACGCGCGCGTGCGGGCCGTTCATCGCGGGGTGCACGAGCGCCTCGTGGTAGCGGTCCTCGTCGCGGCCGCTGACCCGGAGGCGACCGTCGAGGAAGAGGCGCAGCGGACGGCCGTGCGTGCCGCCGGTGAGGACGACCTCCTGGACGTCCGTCTGGAGGGCGACCCGCACGTCCGTCCCGTACACCGCGTGCCGCGCGGCCCGTTCGAAGTCGTCGACCAACACCGCTGCCGAGGCGAGGAGTCCAAGGACGACGAGGTTGGCGACCAGGAGGACCCAGCGCGCCCGGCGGGTCAAGTCGCCCCGGAACAGGCCGAGTACGAGGGCCCCGCCCGCCACCGCGTTCACCGTTCCGGTGAGCAGCGCGCCCGTCAGCTGGCCGAGCAGCGGGAGAAGGAGGAAGGGAAAAGCCAGGCCACCCACCAGCGCGCCCACGTAGTCCGCCGCGAACAGGTCCGCCACCGCTCCGCCCGGGTCCTGGCGGCGGATGCGCTGTATCAGCTCCATGAGGAGGGGGACTTCGGCGCCGATCAGCAGGCCGATGGTGAGGGAGAAGGCCACCAGCAGATAGCGGCATCCGTCCGCCCAGACGCCACCCCAGTCGCCCGTCCACGCGAACACCGCGTACAGCGCCATCGCGCTGCAGCCGCCGACGAGCGCCAGCGCCGCCTCGACTGCGCCGAAGCCTGCCGCCGCGCGGGGGCGCAGCCGCTTCGCGGCGAGGGAGCCGATGCCCATGGCGAAGACCATGACGGAGAGCACGACGGAGGCCTGGGTGACCGAGTCGCCGATCAAGTACGAGGCGAGGGCAACGAGTTCGAGTTCGTACACGAGTCCGCACGCCGCGCAGACGAACACGCCGGCGAGGACGAGGAACCGCCCGATGCCCGGGCGGACGGGCAGCCGCGCCTGATCCTGGACAGCCCAGGGCGGCGGCGCGCCGGGGGGAGCGGGCGCGTGCGGTTCGATCACCCAGCGAACGCTACGTCACAGTGGCGCTACGCTTCGTCACCCACACGTGTGGAACCACGGCGCTTTATGGCACTCCGGGTCGGGGAGGGCGTATCCGAGTCTCCGCTCCACGCCCCATCAACCCCCGCCGCCACCCGAACCCCCACCCTCGTCCTCGTCGCCACCAACTGGCCGTCCTGCGGGTACGCGTGCCACGTGCGCCAGTGGACCTGACCCTCGTGGCGCTGGGCGAGCAGGGCGGTGAAGGCGTGGGGGCTGCCGGGGAAGACGCCCGCCAGACCATTGGGGTGGTCGGAGACCAGGGCCAGCAACTCCTGGGCGCGGCCCGCGAAGGAGCCGGGGGACAGCACTTCGACGCGGGCCGCGAACTCGTACTCCCAGTCGCCGACCCGCTTCGCCACGCCGAGCGGGAGGGGCGTGCTACTGCCGGGAATGCACGCGACGGTCTCCGAACAACTGCCCCGCTCCTCCTCCAGGAGCACCTGGTGGGACGCGCCCAGGAGTCTCAATTGGAGCTTCGACCCGGCGAGTTCGAGGTCGAGCGTGGCGAGGGCAGGCAGCGGTTCGCGGCCCAGGGTCCACGCGAGATCGGCCGCGCGCGTGTCGGTGTAGGAGGTTTTCAGGGTCGTGAGCATGGGTCGGCTCCGCTAGCACGCAAAGTGAGGTGGGGGTCCGGCGCACCCGGTCGGCACCGGGGGAACGGCCCGGTCAGCCTGGTCAGGAAGGACGACCCGACGCCAAGATGACGACAGGGCCTCGGGGCTGCGTTGGTGTTTTAGAGGGAATCATGAACTGTGGCGCCGCCACAGCCTTTTTACCCAAGTTCGTAGGGTTTCCATCCCCCCGAGGGCTCCACAGCTCAACTGTTCAACTACAGCGTGCGCCCGGCGCACGGAAGTGCCCGTCGGCAGCCGTTGCCCGACGGGCACTTCGTGTGCTCCGGATGCGCTTCCCTCACTGGGAGCTCAGCTGCCCCGTGTCAGCTGCCTCCGCCGCATCCGCCCCCGCCGCCACAGGACGACCCGCCTCCGCAGGACGAGCCTCCGCACGACGAGTGACCGCCGCACGAGTGGCCCCCGTGGTGCCCGGACGAGCCGCTGTCGCCGACGCCGCCGGCCCACCAGCTGCTGCTGCCGCTGTCCGACGACGAGCCGCGGCGCGAACGACCGCCCCCCTTCGAGAGCGTGACCTTCGACCGGCTGCGGCCGGTGGCCATGAAGGCCACGACGAACACGATGCACACGACCGCCAGGATGATGCCGATAACCATGGCGCCACCCTCCTTTCGTTCCCCCGAAGCGGCCCCCCGTGGGCCGTGCTTCCCGTATCGCTTCTTGCGTGAGAGGGGGATGCCCTCGCGTCTGACGACCCAAAGCAGAGTTGAGGAAGTTCAGAGGGTTCCCCCGGAGAGATGGCCCCTGACCTGTACAGAAGCGCAGATCAGGGGCCGTCCGAGGCTCATTGGGCCGTCTGTGGGCCGTGATCTTCCTGGGAGGCACGCTGCAACACGGTGTCGATGGCACGACGGGCACGCTCGCGGCTGTCGGGCATCAGATGGGCGTACACCCGCAGCGTCAGCGCCGGGTCGGCATGCCCCATGTACTCGCTGACAGCTTTGATGTTCTCGCCAGCGTCCAGCAACGCGGAGGCGTAGAAGTGCCGAAGGGCATGCATGCCGTGCTCGCGTGCCGACTCGTACTTGCCGTCATCGTCCGCTTCCGGGATGAGGCCCGCGACCGCGAGAGCGGGCTTCCACTCCTTGCCGTTGAAGTTGCTTCGCCACACCATGCCCCCTTGCTCAGCCGTGAAGATCAGCCGGGCGGACACCTTCGGCCCCTCCGGCACGTCCCACGGCAACGTGATCTCTACGGGCTTGCAGGCACCCATGTGCGCCCGGAGGGCTCCCGCCACGGAGTCAGGCAACGGCACGTCCCGCTTCTTGCCGCCCTTGGGGAGAGCGAACACCGGGTGCCCTTCCACGTGCTTGATCTGCCGGACCACATGGAGCGTGCGCCCATCGGCGTCGATAGCGTCCTCAGCCAGCCCGAACACCTCGCCCTGACGCAAACCGCACCCGGCGCCGACATCGACCATTGCTTGGTATCGCTCCAGAAGAGCCGCTCGAACGGCGAACACCTGGGCTGGCACCCACGGAACTACCGGATGCGCGTCAGGCTTGGCCGCCGGACGCTCCGCGCACCGCATGGGTTGCGCGACAGCAGCGAGTCATCGACAGCGGCAGACAGGACTGACTGAACGTCCGCGAAAATGTTCCGGGTGTAGGAAGGGCCAACGCCGGGCTTCGCTTCCAACACGGCGAGAAGCTCCCTGATGTGCTCCGGCCGGAAGGTCCCGATCGGCCGGGAACCAAGCACCGGGTAGACGTGCAGTCGCAGGCGCCGGCCAAGTTCGTTCCTGGCGATCGGGCTAGGTGTCTTGCTGTCCAACCACTTCTCGGCGTACTGCCGGAACGTGATCTGCATGGACTTGGGGTCGGTGTACTGACCGCGCGTCATGTCCGTCTCGATGGCGCTGAGCCACTTCTCAGCGATGCGCTTCTTGCCGTCGGGGAAGCTCTTGGACTTCTCGCTGCCATCGGGACCGACGTAGCGAGCGCGGTAGCGCATGCCCGTGCCGTAGCGCTCAGTCTTGACCTTGACGGGCTTGCCGGTCGGCCCGATCTCGGTCCTGTACCAGCGGTCTTGGATGTGTCCGGCCATCAGGCGGCCCCTCCCATCAGGGACTCAACCCAGGCCCGTACGTCCTCGGGGTCGAAGCGGAGGTAGCGGCCAACGCGGAAGCCTCGCGGTCCGATGCCCTTACGGCGCCACTGGTAGACGGTCTCGATACTGGGCAGGCGCAGCAACGTCACGAGATCTCCCGGGGTCAGGAACTGATCAGGCAGCGGGAGACTCATGCGCACACCTCCCAGCCGTCCGGGTCGGGCAGGTCGGCCAGGGCATCGCGTGCGGTTTCGCGGTTGAGTTGGATGTCGCGGCGGATATTGGCGGCGAGCCAGGATTCGCCGGGGGTGTGGCCGTGGCCGGCGTAGGTCCAGTGGGCGAGGGTGAGCG
The DNA here is from genome assembly GCF_044457265.1 of Streptomyces sp. NPDC050564. Lineage (NCBI taxonomy): Bacteria > Bacillati > Actinomycetota > Actinomycetes > Kitasatosporales > Streptomycetaceae > Streptomyces > Streptomyces sp. NPDC050564. The sequence goes on from NZ_JBITGS010000002.1 coordinate 275,800, forward strand.
TGGTTGCCTCCGGGTTGTCGTCGGGGTCGGGCAGGCCGAGTGCGGCGCGTTGCTGGGCTGCGCGGTAGTCGGCTCTCACCTGACGCAGGGCGCCGAGGGTGGTGGAGTAGCGGCGAGACTTGGTCGAGAAGTGGCCGCGAAAGCCGAGCATGTGGGCCCAGTCCCGCAGCTTCCGGTCCGGGTAGACCGCGTGCAGGTCGAGGCAGACTTCGATCAGCCGGCGGGGGTGGTCGGGCACGTCGAGCAGTACGAGGGCTTCCTTGTTGCCGATCCGGCGGTCGACGGTGCCCGTGGTTTCGGCGGCTTTGGTGGCGTACTTGGCGACGTAGGAGGCCACGGCGAGTTCCGTGATCTCTTCGCCGTGGCCGAAGGCGCCGATCTGCTGGACGTCGAGCTGCGTGCCCCAGCGCAGGGTGCGAGCCGGCTGGTCCCCGGCGGGAGGCACATCGACCGCGACGCGGGCGGCGGCGGCATGGATCGCGTCGGTAAGTAGGCCGATGCTGGCCCAGTGCGGAGGCGGGGTGCCGGGTCCCTCAGGTCCGTCGAAGCGGATCACCGCGTGGAAGTGGACGGCACCGCGCTTTTGGTACTCGGCGACCTTGCCGAAGGACAGGCGGGACTGTTCGCGGGCGGCTTTCTGGGTGAGGCCGGCCCGCTTGGCGATCTCGCGGCGGAGGTAGATCGTGAAGTAGCGCCACAGGTCGGAGGCGTGGTTGTTCCACAGGACCGCGCCCGCGTAGTCGTAGGTGTCGGGGTCGAGCGGGGTGCCGAGTTCCGGCGCGTCCTCGGCGTGGATCTGCCCGCAGCGGCAGGGCCGCTTTCCGGGCCGGTTGTGGACGGGGCCGTAGCTCGGGGCGGTGAGGGTGGCGAAGACGCGGGGGTGATCGCGCACGGTGTGCGGGGTGCCCTTGTCGGGGTCTCCGGTCAGACCAGCTCTGATCAGGTGGTAGGTGTCGCCGGCGTAGGTCCAGGCGCAGGCCGGGCAGCGGGAGGCGCGCCGGTTTCCGCAGGCGATGCGGAGCATGCCGCCCGGCTCGTGCTCGGTCGTGTACGCGCGCAAGACGGTCTTGGTGGTCGGGTCGATGGTCTTGGTGCCACCGGTCAGGCGGATCGGGTCGGAGCATCCTCCGGTGCGGCGGATCTGTTCTTGCCAGCGGTCGAAGTCGGCAGATCCGGCCACCCTCAGCACGTCGCCGAAGGTGGCCGCATCCAGGCCCGCGGGGGCGAGGGTCATCGACGGCCACCTCGGTGGGCGGGGCCGTGATTGTCGGTGTAGTCCTCGACCAGGGCCTTGACGTCGTTGTCGCCGTTGGCGTGGTCCTCGGCACCGCAACCACCGCACAGGTAGTCGCCCTGGGATCGGGTGTACTGCGTGCCACCACGGACCCGCAGGCTGGGGCTTTCCTCGGTCGGCGTGAGGTCAGCAGGATTTTCTTCGAGATCTACGCTGATCGGGCAGCGTTTGACGAGCACGAGCGCCAGCCGCACACGCTGCGATTCCTGAGCGAGCGAACGCGGTACGTCGAAAAGACTGACGTGGACTGGCTTGAGCCGTACGCCGGCAAGTACCCGAACGAGGCTGCGAAGTGAGCACCCTCCCATCCACAACCGGGCAGCGGGTTAAGGAACTGCGGCGGGCAGCAGGCATGTCGCAAGCCGACCTTGCCACCGCCATGGGGCGGTCTGAGAGCTGGGTGTCCCAAGTCGAACGCGGCGTGCAGCCCGTTGAACGCCTGGCGATCCTCCAAGGCCTCGCTGATGCACTGGGCGTCTCGGTACGGGAGGTTCGGCCTGACGCTGCTCCCTCCCCGGCGGATCTCGTGGACGACACACCCGCGCCGGAGAGCAACGATCTAGACGGCCTGCGCGTCGCCCTCACGGGCCACCCTGCCTTGGGCAGCCTGTTCGACCGCGGACCGAGTTCCCCTGCGCCCGCGCTTGCCGAGTTCCGCCACCTCGTTGACCAAGCCTGGGAGTACGTACACGCGTCGAGCTTTGCAGCCTTGAGCGACCACCTCGCCAAGCTGCTCCCCGACATCGAAGTCGCGGTACGCCACGCGCCGGCAGCCGATCGCGTCGAGCTGCACTCACTCAGGGCACGCAGCTACCAGGCAGCCGCCGCTAGCTTCACCCGGCAGGACCAGGCCGATGCCGCATGGGTAGCCGCAGACCGCGCCTTGCAAGCGGCCGAGATGGCCGGCCAGCCTCTGGAGGTGGTGGCCGGGCTCTTTCGCATGGCGCACGCGTTCATGCGGCAACAGCACATGGACCAGGCCGAACAAGCCGCAAAGTCGGCAGTCGAAGTCTTGGACCCACGGGCAGAAGACCCCGCCTGCCCACCAGAGGAACTGTCGCTTCTCGGCGCCATGAACCTTGTGCTTGCCGTGATCAACGCGCGCGAGGGCAACCGGCCTGGGACACACGCTCACCTCAACCGAGCAGGGGAAATCGCCACGCGCTTGGGCGAGGACCGGAACGACTTCGACACCGAGTTCGGCCCCACAAACGTCAAGCTCCACTCAGTGAGCACGGCCGTAGAGCTAGGAGATGCCGGACTGGCATTGGAGATCGCGGCGGAAGTCGACGCCGGCGGGCTGTCAGCCGAACGTCAAGCACGCTTCCTGCTCGACGTGGCACGGGCCCATGCACAGCGCCGACACGTTGGAGAGGCGACCGCTGCACTCTTGGAGGCCGAGACCCTCGCACCGGAGCAATTTCGCGATCACCACTTGGCCCGCGAAGTCATCCGCGACCTCATCCAGCTGTCGGGCCGACGCGTGCCCGAGACTCTCCGGGAGCTTGCCGACCGCTGCGGCGTGAGCTGACCTGTTACAGATTTCTCTACCTCATCAAGCCCCGGCTGCGCTCCGCTCCGCCGGGCGCGCTTCCCGGCTCCGCTGCGCGCTGCGCTCCTGCCTCCGGCCCGCTCCGCGCACGCTGCGCCGACGCGCGCCCACGTATGGATAGGGCCGGTGGCCATGAGTCGAGCACCGCATAGCGCGGCCAACGGTCAAAGCATGCCTCCGGCGGGGGCGCTCAGGCTCCGAGATGGACGGGGCGCCGTTCGCGAGTGCCGGCCGAGTTGTGGCGTGCGCGGGGAGCTCCCATCCCGTCCGCCATCGACCCAGGCAAAGCCGAGCAGCCGCGGCCCAGGGCGTCAAGGTCGTTCGTACAGTGGCGCGCTCCACCTTGACGCCCTGAACCACGACCGCTCCACGGTGTGTGGGCCGACGGCAGACGGGATGGGAGCTGGGGAAGGTGGTGGGTTGAGCAACACGGGTACCGTTCGGCTCCGCCTGGCAACTTGCCACCTCTCTCCACGGACAAATAGCTAAACCCATCAAAGGTCAACTTTGCCGGGGTCGTGGGCGCCAGCCTGGAGCGATTCCGATAGCGCTGAATGCTCACTTACGGTCAACGGTTTCGTGGACGCCGTCCGCGGCGCGCTGCGCGGCGGGGGCTGAACGGGCCGCGACGCCGTCAGCCACCCGGAATCCGGGACGCCGCGTGCGCGACAGCATGACCAGACCCATGAGGAGCGCCGCGCCGAAGAAGACGCTGAAGGACGCGGCGCCGGTGAGCAGGCCCGTCGGCAGTCCGTGCGCGGTGACGACCCAGCCGAGTACGGGCGCTCCGACACCTTGGGCGAGGTAGCCGGCGAGGTAGCCGCCGGACACCATGCTCGCGCGGTGGTGCGGCGCCGCGTAGGTGTTGAGGACGGTCAGTCCGCCGGCGAAGTCGAAGGCGTAGGCCGCGCCCGCGCACGCCGAGGCGAGGAGGAAGACCGCCATCGAGTGGGTGGCGCTGGTGACGACGAAGAGCCACACCGCGGCGACCGACCCGGCTGCGCCGACCGTCACCAGGGTCCACGGCCTCAGGCGCCGGGCCAGCAGGGCGCTGACCGCGATGAACGCCGCGAACACCGACAGCAGCGCGCCGGTGACCAGGGCGTTGGTCGAACCCGCCAGCTGGTGGGCGATCTTCGCGCCGAGCGGCAGCACGATGGCGCCGAGGAGGAAGGACGACGCGAACGCGAACGCGCCGGCGGCGAAGACCCCGCGGTTGCCCCGGGGGATGATGATCGCGCGCATGCGCCACCGGGTGCTCGTCTCGTTCGCGGTGTGGTGCGGCATGCCTGCAACGAAGCAGACGACGACCGCGATCACGGCGGCGAGGACGAAGAAGTTCAGGTGCAGCGGGAAGGGGGCGTACTGGGTCAGGGCGCCGCCGACCAGCATGGCCAGGGCGATACCGGACGAGGAGACGGCCGTGCCGACCGATCCGGCGCGTCCTTCCTTGCCCGGGGCGCTGAACTCCACCATGGCCACGCTTGCGGGGCTCAGGGACAGGCCGACGCCGAGGCCCATGAACGCCCGCCCGGCCAGGAGCCAGGGGACGCCGTCGGCGAATGCGAAGAGGAGCACCCCGGCGAGTTCGGCCAGCAGGCCGAGCAGCATGGCGGACCGCCGCCCGATGTGGTCGGACAGGTCGCTGAAGACGATCAGAACGGGGATCAGCGCGATCGGATACGCGGCGAAGATCCAGGTCACCGTGGTCGTCGAGACGTGCCAGTCGGCCTGGTAGAGCGGATAGGTCATGGTGGGGCACGCGCTGGTCCAGAGTGCGAGGGCGACGACGGCGCCCGCGGTCCAGAAGGCGGCACGGGTATTGAGGAAAGGTTGCACGGAAACACCGTTCTTGAACTCGAGGTACAAAACAAGGGCAGACGGGACCCAGGTGCGGGCACGCCAGGGGTCAGTGGGTGACGTCAGGGGCCAGAGCCCGAAAGTGGGGGGCCGACGGTCACAGGGAGTCGATCACCGCGTCGATGATGCGGGCCGGCCGGTCCGCATCATCGGCGACGCGCACCGCGAGCCGCAGCCCCACCACCGTGTTCTGCAGCATGGCGGCCAGGCTGGCGGGGTCACGTTCGGGCGAGATCTCCCCCGAGCGCTGCCCCTCCTCGATCACGGCACGGAAGGCGCTCTCATTGCGCTCGAAGGCGCGGCGGACGAGATCGGTCGCCACCTCGTCGGTCCGCGCCACTACCGCCGCCGTGTTCACTGCCATGCAGCCGCGGCGGTCCGGGTCAGCCAGATCCGTCCGCACGAGGGTCTCAAGAGCCCTGCGCAGGCGCGCCTTCGCCGGTCCGGGTTCCTCGAGCGCCTGCAGCAGCACGCTCGTCTGCCGTTCGCGATAGCGCCGGAGCGCCTGCTCGAACAGGCCGCGTTTGCTGCCGAAGGTGTTGTAGAGGCTGCCTTTTCCGATCCCGAGGGCGTCCACCAGGTCCTGGGGTGTGGTGGACGCATAACCCTTCCGCCAGAACACCTCCATGGCCTGTTCCACGGCGACGTCCGGGTCGAACTGCTTGGGTCTTGTCATGCGGGCGACCCTAACATGCAATTAGACCTCCAGGTCAAAAACCCTCGACTGTGGCGAGCGCCAACGAATTAGGGGCGGGCGCCGGCGAACACGCAGGTCAGCGTCTCGCCAGGTCAGACCGCATCCGGTTACGCGATCTTCCAAACTGGGGCTTTAGGTTGTGCCTGGGGCAGGAGGGCCCCTCCGCGGCCTTGGCTGTGAGGACGCGGGCGCCGTCATGTGCGTCGGATGACCAGAACGGCCACGTCGTCGAGATGGTCCACCGCGACCGCGGCGTCGAGGACGCGGTCGGCGGTCTCTTCGGCGTCCAGTCCGTCGTGGACGGCTTGGGCGGCTAGTGTTCCGGCTCGTTCCAGTCCGGCTTCCAGCGTCAGGCCCGGTCCTTCGACCACGCCGTCGGTGACCATGACCAGCGAGCTGTCGTCGTCCAGGGTGAAGGTCTCCTCGCGGTATTCGGTGCCGGGCAGGACGCCCAGGACCGGCCCGCCCGGCAGCTCGCGGACCTCGTGGCTGCCGTCTCTGTGTGCGCACAGCAGCGGCACATGGCCGGCGCTGGTGCCGGTGACCTGTCCATCGTGCGGGTCGATGTGCAGCAGAGTGCAGCTGGCGAATCGTGCGGGGGCGGTCGTGACGAGTAGCTCGTTGGTGCGGGTCAGCACGGTTCCGGGATCCGGTTCCTGGGCGGCGATCGCGCGCAGGGACAAGCGGACCTGTCCCATGAAGGCGGCGGCGTCCACGTCGTGCCCCTGGACGTCGCCGATCTCCAGTGCGATCGCACCGTCGGGCATCATGAAGGCGTCGTACCAGTCTCCGCCGATGTCCAGCCCGTCCCGGCTGGGTCGGTAGCGGGCGGCGACCTCCAGGCCCGGGAGATGCTCGGGCAGCGCGGGGAGCATGGTCTGCTGCAGCGCCGTGGCCAGCTCGACGTGTGCCTGTTGCAACCTGATCCGCTTGAGTGCCTGGCCGGCCAGGCGAGCCAGCGTGCCCACGAGGGTCTGCTCATCCAGGGACAACAGGTATCCGCGGGGGTAGAGCATCGACCAGGCCCCGAGTGCCTGATCGCCGGGCTCGCTGAGGGGGGTGATCGAGACGGCGTAGTCGGAGCCGAGCTGGATGAACTGCAGAAGTGGGGCGTGCGGCCAGCGGCGGGTGAAGTCCTCCCGGTCGGTGATGAACTGCGGCTTGCCGGTACGGATGGCCTCAGACAGCGGGATCGGCTGGTCCAGCCGCAGGCCGTGCAGGGCCTCGACCGCGCGCATGTCTCTCCTGGCATCGGTGGAGATGCACAGGCGGTTGTCGTCGACGAGTGCGAGCACGGTGCCGAAGGCGCCGAAGGTCGCGGCGAGCCGGGTCAGAACGACCTGCTGCAGTTCCTGCTCCGTGGCTGCGGTGATCAAAGCGGAGGAGAAGTCGGCGGTGTCCTTGGCGCGCTGTCGCTCGGCAGTCAGCGCGGCCTGCGCCTTCTGCTTGCGCTTCTCCTGCCTGGTGTCGTCGCGGACCACCACGAAGATCCGTTCGGGGCCGTCAAAGCCCAGCTGGAGCCGACTGACTTGAACGGCCAGTCGGTGCCAGCCGTCGTGCGCGGTGTGGTAACGCTGCCTCACCCAGGGGGACCGCTGGATGGAGGCCGAGCGCAGGAGCTGCTGGAAGGCCTCCCTGTCGTCGGGGTGTATCGCCGAGATTATTTTGGACATCGGCGCAGTTGGATCCGGGACGAGCGCGACCAGGCTGGGTAGGCCACCGAGCCACTCCAGCTGGTCCCTCTCAGGTGAATACATCCACAGGCCGAGGCCGGCGGCCGCGGTGGCCAGCCGGAACGGGATCAGCAGGCTGGCCAGGTCGTTTCGTGCATCCAGGACGCGCACCCATATCAGCCGCTTGTCACCCGCGGGATCCTTCACTTGTCGCGCCTCAAACAAACAGGTCACGGGAATTCCGTGCTGCCCGGGAAAGTGCAGCTCCCGCATCGCGACCGCATCCGCCCTGGCGGCGTGGGCCACCAGACTTTCGGCCGACATCCGCTGGCTTGCAGGCCACAGGTCCACGAAGTCACGTCCCAGGCACTGCTCCGCCGGCCTGCCCAGCGCCGTAGCCATAGCAGCGTTGAGGCGGCGCACGGCACCGTCCAGCGTCAGAAGAGCCGACGGGCAAGCCCTTCGATGAAGTTCGTCCAAGGCGTCCATCTGTGGCTCCCTGGCGCATACCAAAACAGCCTCTTCAGCTATATTCGCGCATTTTGCTGTGATGTCTCAATAAAGGGGGTGTCCGACCGCCTGCGTCGAGTGACGACGGCAGGAACTTGGTGGAGGCAGTTCGGTGACACGGTCGCTGAGTGCCAGCGCCCCTAGCGGCGACCTCGCTCTCGCGGAGACGGCCCTGGGCGGACGCGATCTGGATCATGTCGGCGACGAGCGGGCAGTCTTCTGGGCCGTCTCTGGGCCGTGCGAGGCCGACCGAAGCTGACAGAGGACGCCCACGGGTGACCGCCCCCACCCCGCTCTGGCCTGGGCTGGCGGAGTTGATCTGCGACACTGGAAGGGTTATGCCGAAGCCTGGAGAACTGGGCTGACGTTCACTGATCCAGTGCACCGAGAGCCTGTTGTTCTGGATGTGCCACAGTCGCCACATCGTGCGGTCAATAGCGGTCAACGACGGGTCGCCCCAGTCGAGATGCGCCGTTCGCCTGGACCGTCGCTACAACCTGACTGACCTGGGCTCCGTCGCTACCGGCCACGTCCGCCCTTACAAGGCGGTAGTCATCGGCGGACCGCAGATGCACCAAATGGTGATCAAGGCAGGGATGCCGCTTCGGTCCTCACACCCGCCAAGGCCCTCGCTGCAGGGGGGATCGGGGACCGGACCCGATCCGCCGCCGCCCCTTCGAGTCCAGTCAGGCGTACAGCATCCAAGTACAGCAACCCCAACAGACGTCTCAACCCAGCAACACCCCACAGAGGCTTGGGAGCGACCGGTATGACCGTGAGCGACCGATCCATATTGAGCTACGGATCAGAAGGTTGCACCGGATCTGGCCCGCACCAATCGTCTCGTTCAGCGACCTTCACCGTCGTTCAAGTGGGTCTATCAATAACGGGCATGATGCTGAAGGGCCCGCCGCGAACCGCGGGGCCCTGCAGCATCATCTCCCGCGACTTGTCCACGGGCGCGTCGGCACCGGGTGCCCCTGCCTCCACAGATGCCGTGGCACGGCGCTAAAGTTTCGCCGCTGCCGTACGGACGACGAACACGATGCCGTCCGTTCGCCTCGGGGGAGGGGCAACGCAGCCATCCATTCACCTGTGGGGGCACATTGAACATCTCTGCGCGTCGCGGATTCGCGGCGCTCACGACCGTCGCCGCACTCGCGGCCGGTCTCGTCGCCGGGCTCCCGGGCCAGGCGACCGCCGACACCGCCGGCTGGCCGGCCACGGACGGCAGGCTGCTGTACAACGAACTCGGCTCGCTGCGCTACATCAACCCCGACGGGACCAAGAGCGTCCAGTTCTACGAGACCGCGAATCAGGCCGCCTGGTCCGCCGACGGCAGCCAGATCGCCTACGTGGGCTCCGCCGACGGCCGTCTCCGCACGAAGACGTACGCCCAGGAGTCGATCTCGGGCAACGACATCGTCATGCCGGCGGGCAGTGGCTGGCATCCGACCGACCCGACGTTCTGGTATGGCGGAGGCGACATCGTCTTCACCGCCGGAGGCCGACTGCGGGTGGCCGTGGCCAACAGCGCCCTCGCTCCCAAGGCACTGTTCGGCACTGACGTCGACGGCTGTGACTCCAAGGCCAGCGGCGCCGTCAACGGCATGCTGGCCTTCGTACGCACCGGCACGAGCTGCTCCACCACCGGCACTCCGGCCGTCTGGGTCTACAACGGCCCCACCAAGGCGTTCACCAAGGTGGCCGCCAACGCGGACGAGCCGAGCATGTCCCCCGACGGGCAGTCGCTGGTCTTCACCCGGACCGTCGCCGGACACAAACAGCTCTTCACGGTCAAGGTCGACGGCACCGGGCTGACCCAGGTCACCACGGACCCCGCCGACCACAACCGTCCCGCCTGGTCGCCCAAGGGCGACCGGATCGCGTACGACACCTACTTCACCGGCAGCCCGGACACCGGCCCCAGCGGTTCGCAGATATGGATCCACGACCTCGGCACGGGCACGGAGACGCATGTGCCCATGGCCGACGGGACCGACGTGGCCTGGCAGCCGCTCCGGAAGAACGCGATCTCCCGGGTCTACGGCTCCGACACCTACGACACCAACATCGCGTCGTCCAAGTGGACGTGGAACACCCTCGGCAAGAGCGTGCCGGGCCTGATGAACGCGAGCTCGGCCGTCCTGATCAGCAAGTCGGACTCCGCGTACGCCACCACCGCGACCTCGCTGGCCGGCAAGAAGCACGGACCGGTGCTGATGACCTCCCGCACGGGCCTGGACTCCTCCGTCCAGACCGAGCTGAAGCGCATGCTGCCCAAGGGCAAGACCGTCTACCTGGTCGGCGGCACCAGCATCCTCAGCAGCTCGGTGGCGTCCAAGGTGACCTCGCTCGGGTACGTCGCCAAGCGGCTGTCCGACGTCTCGCGCTACTCCACCTCGGTGGCCGTGGCCAAGACGATCACCAGCGCCCCGAAGTACGTGTTCCTGGCGACCGGCACGGACTACCACAACGCCCTCGCGGCCAGTTCCGCCGCCGGCGCCATGGGCACCTCGGGCACCGCGGTCGTACTGCTGACCGAGGGCTCGACCATGACCGCGTCCGTGTACGGCTACCTGAACAAGTACAGCCCGAGCACGACGAAGATCATCACGGTGGGGGTCGACGCCGAGTCGGCGCTGGCCAAGGCGTACAACGCCGGCAAGCTGCCCTACTGGCCCAGCAAGTACAGTTACTACCGCTTCGGCGGCAGTCCGGCGCCGGTCGCCGCGAGGCTCGCCGAGTTCTGGTGGTCGTCGCCGTCGGACGCCGCGGTGGCCTCCGTGGGCAGTTGGCGCGGCGGCGTCTCCGCGTCGTCGGCGATGACCACGTTCGGCCCGCTGCTGTGGACCGACGTCACCTCGCTGACGTACGACACCAAGTGGTACATGATGCGCACGTCGGCGAGCCTGAACCACGTGGCCGTGTTCGGCGGCAACGGCTCCGTCGACGCGAAGGTGGTCCCGTTGATCGGCAGGGCCATCGGCGTGGACAGCACCTACGCGTACACCCCGTACTACAAGGGTGACATCCCGCAGAGCCCGGCCTCCCAGCCGTTGTCCGCGAGCACCGCGAGCACCGCGAGCACCGCGAGCACCGCGAGCACCGCGAGCACCGGCAAGCCCGTTCCGAGCCCGGATCTGGCCCCGCTCAAGGTGACAGTCTCGAAGTGACCCCGTGTCCGGGCCGCCTTCCTCCCAGAGGGCGGCCCGGACCACCGGCGGATCGGCCGGGGACATCTCGCGAGCGCGAGCCGGTCGGGCCGGTGCGCGCGGAGGTGTGCGCCACCGCGACCCCTGCCAGCAAGAACAGGGCGACCAGCGTCGCTGGGACCGCTGCCGTCAGCCAGAAGCCGGCACCGGCGGGGGCCGCGGTCAGCAGGAGGGCCGTCGCGGCCGCGGCGAGGCCGGTGGCCAGCAGGCCCGGCATCCGTGAACCGCACTACCGATCCGCGTATGACGCAGCAGCGAACATCTGCTCCGGCATCTTCGACACGATCCCTGTGGACCTCCACGACGTCGTACGCGAGGCGGTCATGGCTGGGTACGCGGCCGCTCTAAGCGACTTGGAGGAAGGCAAGTTGGACGACCAGGTTCGAGAACGCTCCGAGAGCATCGAGTAAGGCCCGATGCTTCGGGCCGTCTCAGTTTCCGTCTCATTCATCGCCGTTCAATGCCGTTCAATGCCGTTCAAGTGAGACCCAGGACCGTCGTCGTCGCGTTCGTCAACCGCCCATGAACCCAGGTGAATGCTCCCGGACGCAGCCCAGCGCCGCACCACCGCAGTTGGAAAGCGTGTTGGCTGTGCGAGTCAGCAGGTGTCTGGTCGTGCCGGGCCCGGTTGGGTTTGCCGGATGCTGGTGCACGCCACCAGCGTGCTGCCGTCCACCCTCCGGGGCCGTCTCTGGGCCGTCCGAGGGCAGCCAACGATGACAGACGACGACAGATGGCGACGGCTTTCCCCCTGATCAGAGATGGCGCGTTGGGTACCACCGAAGGTGTTCATCCGCGAAGCTATGTTGAGGAAGTCCAGAGCTTGGGCGCAGGATGACCGGCATGACTTCCAGCGCGCGCCCCTTCCTCAACCGCCGGCTCGCCGAGTTCGGAACGACGATCTTCGCCGAGATGTCGGCCCTCGCGATGAGCACCGGCTCGATCAACCTCGGCCAGGGCTTCCCCGACACCGACGGTCCCGAGGAGATCCGGGAAGCGGCCGTGCGGGCGCTGCGGGACGGGCGCGGCAACCAGTACCCGCCGGGTCCCGGCATCCCCGAGCTGCGCACGGCGATCGCCGCGCACCAGGAGCGCCGGTACGGCCTGTCGTACGACCCCGACACCGAGGTCCTGGTCACGGCGGGCGCCACGGAGGCCATCGCCGCCACCCTGCTCGCCCTGCTGGAGCCCGGCGACGAAGTGATCGCCTTCGAGCCGTACTACGACTCGTACGCGGCCTGCATCGCGATGGCGGGGGGCACCCGGGTCCCGGTCACACTGCGCCCGCACGAGGGCAGCTTCCGGCTCGACCTCGACGAGTTGCGCGACGCCGTCACCGACAAGACCCGGCTGCTCCTGATCAATACCCCGCACAACCCGACCGGCACCGTGCTCACCCGCGAGGAGCTCACCGAGATCGCAAGGCTCGCTGTGGAGCGTGACCTCCTTGTGGTCACGGACGAGGTCTACGAGCACCTCGTCTTCGACGACGCCGAGCACCTGCCGCCGGCCACGTTCCCGGGGATGCGCGAGCGGACGGTCACCATCGGGAGCTCGGGGAAGACCTTCTCCTTCACCGGCTGGAAGGTGGGCTGGGTGACCGCGCCGCCTGCCCTGGTCAGCGCTGTACGGTCGGCGAAGCAGTTCCTGACGTATGTGTCGGCGGGCCCGTTCCAGTACGCCGTGGCGGAGGCGCTCGCGCTGCCGGACGCGTACTTCGACGCGTTCCGCGCCGACATGCTGGCCAAGCGGGACGTGCTGGCGGCGGGGCTCATGGACGCCGGGTTCGAGGTCTTCCGCCCGCAGGGCACGTACTTCATCACCACCGACATCCGGCCGCTCGGCGAGTCCGACGGCTTCGCCTTCTGCCGCGCCCTGCCGGAGCGTGCCGGTGTCGTCGCCATCCCGAATGCCGTCTTCTACGACCACCGGGAGGCGGGCGCGCCGTTCGTGCGGTTCGCGTTCTGCAAGCAGACGGAGGTGCTCCAGGAGGCGGCGAAACGGCTCAAGGCGGCGTGGTAGTTCCGTCGGCAGCGATCGGGACACTGCCGTCGGCAGCAGTGCGGGACGCCCCATGGCAGCACAGCGGCGCGCCGGTATTCACGCCTGGCCCGCCGTCGGCAACTCGACGGGAGGCGCCTTCGATAGCACTGCGCGCGCCGTCTCCGCGGACGGCGCGCCGGGGCGAGGTGAACCGTACCCGCACGGAGGCACAAATCTAGCGAATTCCCCGTAGGGAAAGCACAGTTCGGGTGTGACCCACCCGAGTACCCTCGCTCGCCCCGCCCTCACGGAGCACGGGGACCGCGCCCACCCGTCGTCCCGCGCCGCGCGCAACCTGCCGAACGCCACGGTGACCGCGCTGGGGCTGTTCGCCGCCGCACGCCTCACCGGCATCCTCGTGCTCGCCGCGACCGCCTGGGCCACCGGCAAACACCCGCTCGTCCTGCTCGCGCGGTCCTGGGACTCGATCTGGTACCTGCACATCGCGGCGCACGGCTACGGCCGGACGACGTACTTCCAGCCCACCGTCGTCCACAGCGACCTGGCGTTCTTCCCGCTGTACCCGGCGCTGGTGCGCACCGCCACCGCCCTGACGCCGCTGAACGCGGGCACGGCGGGCCTGCTGGTGTCCTGGCTGGCGGCCGCGGCGGCCGCCTGCGGGGTGTACGCGATCGGGGCCCGGCTGTACGGCCGCGCGGTCGGCACCACTCTCGTCCTGCTCTGGGGCCTGCTCCCGCACTCGGTCGTGCTGTCGATGGCGTACACCGAGCCCGTACTGACCGCCTTCGCCGCCTGGTCGCTGTATGCGCTGCTCAGCGAGCGCTGGCTGTGGGCGGGCTCCCTCGCGGCGCTCGCGGGTCTTTCCCGGCCGAACGGGTTCGCGGTGGCGGCGGCGGTCCTCGCGGCGGCCGCGCAGGAGGCCTGGCGGCAGCGCGGCCGAAAAGTTCCCCACAGGCTGTGGACGGGCGCCGCGCTCGCGCCGCTCGGCTGGGGCGGCTACGTGCTGTGGGTGGGGCACCGCAAGGGCGATCCGCTCGGCGGCTACTTCGAGGTGCAGCGGCTGTGGGGCTCGCGCTTCGACTTCGGGGTGGGCTCGCTGCGCTTCATCAAGCACCTGCTGCTGCATGGGGACCGCTTCGTGTTTCCCGTGACGCTGCTGATCGTCACCGCGGCCGTCCTGCTGTACGCGCTGCTGATCGCCGACCGCACGCCCTTGCCGCTCCTCGTCTACAGCGGCGTACTGCTGCTGATCGCGCTCGGCGGCTCCGGCTTCTTCGAATCGAAGCCGCGCTTCCTGCTGCCGGCCTTCCCGCTGCTGCTGCCGCTGACGCGGGCGCTGGTGCGAACGGCGAGAGCCCGGCCCTGGCACGCGACCCTGGTGGTCGGCGCCCTGGCCGGGCTCTCGTTCGCATACGGCGCGTATCTGGTGGTGATCACCCACACGCCGCTGTGAGTTCCCGGAGGACTACTCCTCGTCGTCTTCGGGCTTCTCCGCCTCGTTGATCTCCTGCTCCAGGCCCAGCTGCTCGACGAGCCACTTGTCGAACTCGATGGCGGCCCGCACCCAGCTGACCGTCGACGAGACGAAGTGTTCCAGGCTGACGCCGGTGCCGATCAGCATCTGCGCCTCGCCGATCAGGCGGACGGTGCCGTCGTCGTGCGTGTGGCTGTAGACCTTGGGCCACAGCGTGCGGCGGTTCCAGTCGTCGATGGACTCCAGAAGCAAGGGCTTCTCGTCGATCTGGTGCGGCCGGTCGTAGAACGTACGCACCGAGAAGACCTGCTGGTCACCCTCGCCACGGAACATGAAATACGTACGGAACTGCTCCCACGGCGCCGCGAGGTCACCCTCGTCGTCGACGACGTACTTGAGCTCCATCTGGTCAAGGAGCTGCTTCACGAGGTCCTGATCCGGGACGACGGGGCCCGCGGGGCCGCCGGGCTGCGGCTCGGGCTGGCCCCCGAAGTTCGGAATCGAGGACGGGTCGATGCTCACCGTGTATTTCCCTTCGTACGGATTCTGCCATCCTCCCCCATCCGGGGAGGGGAGTGGCAACCCCTGACAGGGCCTGTCGCCCGGGGGCTGGCAAGATCCGGTCACGGGCACCGCCCGGGGCCCCTCCGCGAAGCCTCGGCACCGATCATCCGAAGGGTCTCGGCGCTGCTCTTCCGCAGCCTCGGCTCACCGGGCCGGACCTTCGCCCCGGCCCGGTGAGCGCGGCCCTACAGCGTCTTTCCCGTCGCCGGGCCCACGATCAGCCCGTCGCCGAACGCGTCCACCCGTACCGTGTCGCCGTCCTTGACCTCGCCCGCGAGGATCTCCTTGGCGAGGCGGTCGCCGATGGCGGTCTGGACGAGGCGGCGCAGCGGGCGTGCGCCGTACGCCGGGTCGTTGCCCTCGTCGGCGAGCCAGGCCAGGGCCGCGTCGGTGACCTCCAGGGTCAGCCGGCGCTCGGCGAGCCGCTTGGCGAGCCGGCCGATCTGGAGCCCCGCGATGCGCTCCAGCTCCTCCTTGTCGAGGGCGGAGAAGACCACCAGGTCGTCGAGGCGGTTGAGAAACTCCGGCTTGAAAGAGGCCCGCACGATGTCAAGGACCTGCTGCTTCTTCTCCTCCTCGGAGGTGAGCGGCTCGACAAGGAACTGGCTGCCCAGGTTCGAGGTGAGGATCAGGATGGTGTTGCGGAAGTCGACCGTCCGTCCCTGACCGTCCGTCAGCCGCCCGTCGTCCAGCACCTGGAGCAGGATGTCGAAGACCTCCGGGTGCGCCTTCTCGACCTCGTCCAGCAGGACGACGCTGTACGGGCGCCTGCGCACGGCCTCCGTCAGCTGGCCGCCCTCCTCGTAACCGACGTACCCGGGCGGGGCGCCGACCAGCCGCGCGACGGTGTGCTTCTCGCCGTACTCGCTCATGTCGATGCGGACCATGGCCCGCTCGTCATCGAAGAGGAAGTCGGCAAGTGCCTTGGCCAGTTCGGTCTTGCCGACGCCGGTGGGGCCGAGGAAGAGGAAGGAGCCGGTCGGGCGGTCCGGGTCGGCGATTCCGGCGCGGGTGCGGCGCACGGCGTCCGACACGGCCTGTACGGCCTCGGTCTGGCCGATGAGCCGACGGCCCAACTCCTGCTCCATGCGCAGCAATTTCTGGGTCTCGCCCTCCAGGAGCCGCCCGGCGGGAATGCCGGTCCAGGAGCCCACGACGTCGGCGATGTCGTCGGGCCCGACCTCTTCCTTCACCATCGTGTCCTTGGCGGCTTCCTCCTCCGCCTCGGAGGCCTCCTCCAAGTCCCTTTCCAGGGACGGGATCTCGCCGTACAGCAGCTTGGAGGCGGTGTCGAAGTCGCCGTCGCGCTGGGCGCGTTCGGCCTGGCCGCGCAGCTCGTCGAGCTTCTCCTTCAGCTCGCCGACGCGGTTGAGGGACTGCTTCTCCTTCTCCCAGCGGGCGGTGAGACCGCGCAGCTCCTCCTCCTTGTCGGCGAGGTCGCGGCGCAGCTTCTCGAGGCGCTCCTTGCTGGCGGCATCGGTCTCCTTGCCGATCGCCAGCTCCTCCATCTTGAGCCGGTCGACGGCGCGCTGGAGTTCGTCGATCTCGACGGGAGACGAGTCGATCTCCATACGCAGCCGGGACGCGGCCTCGTCGACGAGGTCGATGGCCTTGTCGGGCAGGAAGCGGGAGGTGATGTACCGGTCGGAGAGCGTCGCGGCCGCGACGAGCGCGCTGTCCGCGATCTGGACCTTGTGGTGGGCCTCGTAGCGCCCCTTGAGCCCGCGCAGGATCGCGATGGTGTCCTCGACGGTGGGCTCGGCGACCAGCACCTGCTGGAACCGCCGCTCCAGCGCCGGGTCCTTCTCGATCCGCTCGCGGTACTCGTCGAGCGTCGTGGCACCGACCATCCGCAGCTCACCACGGGCGAGCATGGGCTTGAGCATGTTCCCGGCGTCCATGGCGGAGTCGCCGCCGGCCCCGGCGCCCACGACGGTGTGCAACTCGTCGATGAAGGTGATGATCTGCCCGTCGGAGTCCTTGATCTCGGCAAGGACGGTCTTGAGCCGCTCCTCGAACTCACCGCGGTACTTCGCGCCCGCGACCATCGCGCCGAGGTCGAGCGCGACGAGCCGCTTGTCCTTGAGGGACTCGGGCACGTCGCCCTTCACGATGCGCTGGGCGAGCCCCTCGACCACAGCCGTCTTGCCGACACCGGGCTCACCGATGAGGACGGGGTTGTTCTTGGTCCGGCGGGACAGCACCTGCACCACCCGCCGGATCTCCTGATCGCGGCCGATGACGGGGTCGAGCTTGCCCTCGCGCGCCGCGGCCGTGAAGTCGGTACCGAACTTTTCGAGCGCCTTGTACTGGCCCTCGGGATCCGGGGTCGTCACCCGGCGCCCTCCCCTGGTCTTCTGGAACGCCTCAAGCAGCTTTTTCGCACTGGCACCCTGCTGGGAGAGTACGTCGCCGGTCTGGCCGCCCTTCGCGGCGATACCGAGGAGCAGGTGCTCCGTGGAGAGGTAGTCGTCGCCGAGCTCCTTGGCGCGCTCTGCGGCGTCGGCGATGACGGCGAGCAGCTCGCGGTTGGGCTGCGGGGGCGCGACGGTGGACCCGGTCACGCTGGGCAGGCCCGCGAGGACGCGTTCGGCCCCGGCGCGGACGGAGGCCTGGTCGGCGTCGACGGCGGCCAGCAGATCAATGATGTTCTCGTTGTCCTGCCCCCCGAGCAGCGCCAGCAGCAGGTGCGCAGGGGTCAGGTCCGGGTGCCCCTCGGACACGGCCCGGTTGGTGGCCGCGTTGATCGCATCCCGGCTCCTGTTGGTCAGCTCGGCGTCCACGGTCGCGTTCTCCTCCTTGCGTCAGCGGTCCTGCATACGTCCCTCGCGCATGCATCCCTCATGCTGAGTGTGCCAACGGACACAAAGTTGAGTCTATTCCACTCAAGGGCGTGTCGGGGGCGTAGATTCGGGCCTCATGGCTTCGTATCCGGTGGACCCGCGGCAGCCCGACGCCGCCTACCTCAGCTTCTGGCGCGAGCGGCACCTGTGCACGCTCTCGACACTCCGCCCCGACGGGAGCCCGCACGTGGTGCCGGTCGGGGTGACCTACGACCCCGAGGCGGGCCTGGCCCGGGTGATCACCAACAAGTCCAGCGCGAAGGTGGGTCACGTACTGGCGGCGGGGGCGGACGGGGCGCGAGTCTCGGTCTGCCAGGTGGACGGCCGCCGCTGGGCGACGCTGGAGGGGCGGGCGACGGTATCCGTCGAGCCGGCGCGCGTCGCGGAGGCGGAGCGACGGTACGCGGAGCGGTACGGGCGGGTGCCGTCGCCCAACCCGTCCCGGGTGGTGATCGAGATCGAACTGACCTCGGCGATGGGGCGCGGCTGATTTCAGCCGCTCTCGGTATGCGCCGATACCTGGAGGTTTCACGTAAAACTGCAGCGGCGTCACCGTGTTCAGGTCACGGTGACGCCGCTGCGGGGGGAAGTACCTGCGCGATCTACTACGACGGGGGAATCGCGTCAGGCACTGCGGGGGGTGGCTGCAATGGTCTGTACGTCCGGGATTTCCGGTTCGGCCAGCTGGTGGTCGCGCTGGTCGAGGTTCACAAAGATCATTCCGTAACGGATGGCACACCTGACTGGCTGTGGCGCCCCCCGAGGCCGTCGCAGACACCGGTACGCTCGCACGTCGTCCTCTTCGTCCCGGGTGACCACCACCGGTTCCCCGAACACGGTCACCATCAGCGAGTCACCGCTGTGGGGGATGGCGGTGGCCAGGTCGATGAAGTGCCAGCCGGAGCGGTAGGCGGTGGCCATTTCTCGGCGGAACGAGCGGTCATCGGGAGGAGTGGTCATATCAGGCCCAGACACTGTCGTCTTCGCCAGCCGGAGCCACCGGCCAGACGCTGTCACCAGCAATCACGACGGTCGCGGCCGCCGCCGGCCAGACACTGTCCGCCCTGGCGTCGCCCTTCGCATCGGAGAGACCGCTCAGCGCTCCGAAGGCCATAACGGCGGAGAAGGCGGCGACAAGCGCCGAGCGAAGCATTTTGTTACGCATAGTCGGCTTCGTCCTCACTTGAAGGTCCCCTCTTCCCCCGTCGGATACGACGATGGCTCATTCGGGCACGTCATGGCCACACAATCGATGCATCATGTTCCTGCACGTTCAGGACCCTGGGGGGTGGAGTTTTGGCAATAAATGGGACTAGAGGGACACATCCCCATGCGGTGACCCAGCTGTGCGAGGAAGGGGGCCGCATCTACGCGAATGCACTGCGCACAGGACGCATCGCTCGCGCGGACGTGGAATCCGCTCCCTGCCTGATGGAGTTCGCCCTGCTGCACCCCGATCCTGACGACGCGAACTGGTTGCGTCCGGTACCACCGTCCATCGCTCTGGCCCAGCGTCTCAACCCCATAGAGCACGAGATCACCGAACGCCGGCGCTTGTCGATCGAACTGGCCGATGCTTTCGAGCCGTTCATGGCGCTCAGTGCCCAGGCCACGGCGACCACGCACTCGATCACTGTGCTGGAGGGCAACGGCCGGATCAACGCAGCGCTCGACCTGGCCACGGCCCAGTGCCAGGTCGAGATGCTCACGGTCCAGCCCAGCGGTCCTCGCCCCGAGCGCAATCTCATCCAGGGGCTGGAACGCGACAGGCCCCTGATCGAACGTGGTGTGCGGATCCGGACTCTCTATCAGCACACGGCTCGGTACAGCCCGGAGAAGCTGGCCTACGTGAGCCAGCTCTCCAACGGCAAGGTGGAGCACCGCACCATCGACGAACTGGTCGAGCGCCTCATCATCTGCGACGAGACCGTGGCCTTCATCCCCACCCGTGACGACCAGCAGGTCGCGCTGGAGCTTCGCCACCCGGGCCTCGTCCGCTACCTGATCAAGGTCTTCGAGTTCATGTGGGGCCGTGCGGTCCCGCTGACCACCGGCGCCCCCTATGAGACCGCCCCCGACGGCATCACGGAGATCCAGCATTCCATCGCCAAGCTCCTGGTGGAAGGCCACGTGGACGAGGCCATAGCCCGCCGCCTCGGCATGAACGTCCGCACCTGCCGGGCCCACATAGCCAAACTGGCCACCGCCCTCGGCAGCGGGAGCCGCGCCCAACTCGGCTTTCTCATAGCGCAGTCCGGCATCCTGAAACAGGATCACTGAGCGCTGACGGAGGAACGGAACGGGTGACCACCGGGGGACACGGGCACGGAGTCGACGAACTGTGCGAAGCAGGTCTGGAGTTGTACGCCCGCGCGCTGCGCGAGGGGCGTGTGCGGGGTGAAGCCGCCGAAGGCGCCCCCTGCCTGATCGACTTCAGCCTGCTCCAGCCGGAGGTCGAGGACCTGTACTGGCTGGAACCCGTCGCACCGGCGGTCGCCCTCCACTCGGCATGAACGTCCGCACCGTCCGCGTCCACATCGCCGGACTCGCCGCCACTCTCGGCGGTGGGAGCCGGGCCCAACTCGACTACCTCATAGGGAAGTCGAGGATCCTCGATCAGGAACACCAGGGGGCCCGGGAGCAACCCCAGGAACGGTGATCGTCTCGAGTTCCGGGGTCCGCGGAGGTCCGTCCAGGCCCGCCTGGGCGATGCGGACGCCCAACTGGGTGCGGCTGGCCGCGCCCAGGGTCTCCGACAGGCGCGCGATGTGCGCCCGGCAGGTACGGACGCTGATCCCGAGCCGTTCCGCGACCACCGCGTCCTGGTGGCCCTCGGCCAGGAGCGCGGCGATGGAGCGTTCGCGGTGCGTGATGCCCTCGATGCCCGTCGACGGGAGCGGGGACGTCAGCGGGATCGCCAGGCGCCACAGCCGCTCGAAGACCGTGACCAGGTAGTCGACGACGGCGGGGTGGCGCAGTTCCAGGGCGATCGTGCGGTCCGGGTTCGCAGGGATGAAGGCGACCTTGCGGTCGAAGAGGATCAGCCGCTCGACGACCTCGTCGAGGGTACGGGCCTCCGCCGCGTCGCCCATCAGCTCCATGTAGTTGAGCAGGCCCTGGCCGTGCCGGGCCACGTGCGTGTACAGGTCGCGCATGCGCACGCCGCGGCGGCGCATCTCCAACGCCCGGTGCAGGCCTTCGGAGAGTTCGTCCTCGCGACGGATACCGCCCGGCTGCACGGTCAGGACCTCGCTCGTGCACTCCTCGGTCGCCTTGTCCATGGCGGCCCGGATCCGCGGCAGTCCGTCCAGGACGCGGATCGCCACGCCCTCGGCCGGCGCCTGGACGCGCCCGCCGAGTCCCGCGTACCACTCGAACGCGGACACCGCGTCGCCCACCCGCGCCTGGCTCGCACTGACCTCCTCGTACACCCCCCGCAGCAGTCGTGTCATGACCTCCTGCGGCGAGGTCGGCACCAGCCACCCCATGTCGTCGGGGTCGGGGTGCAGCAGCGCCAACTCCAGCAGACAGGGCACCGTTTCCGCGTCCTCGCGGGGCACGCGGCCGCGCCGCACGGCCCGGGAGTACACCCGGTCGCCGACCTCGCACAGTCGGTCAGCGCCGTGCGGATGCCTGTCCGTACCGTGCCCGGCCATCTCCCACCCCTGGCTCCAACCCTGGCGTAAGCCCCGAGTTCCGGCGTCTTTCTCAGCGCAACTACCCGCGTTCCGGCGCCTTCCGCAGCGCAACTATGCGCGGCCCCGTCCGGCATCGCAACACGGCTCCCCCGCCCGCGCGCTCCATCTCGCCCGTATTTGCGGGTAAAAGACCCCACCTCCGCCCTGTCGCTTGCAACAAGATGACGGTGGCGCCGCCTCGGCACCCGGTGCATCGTGGAACCACCTGAGGTCCCCCCGAGCTACGTCGACTTCCGGGAAAATCTCCCCGCCAGCCATCCCGGTTCACCACACTGGGACGTACGGGGAGGTAGGGACGCCATGGATGTACTGCTGGGTCTGACGCCGGACGGTGACGCGGATCCCGAGGAGGTCGAGGGACTGGCCGCCCGGCTCCGTGCCGAGTTGCGCGAACTCGACATCGAAGCGCTGCGCCCCCTCTCCGACGGCGGCCCACCCGACGGCGCCAAGGCGGTCGATCCGGTCACCGTCGGCGCCGTCGTGCTCGCCCTGAGCGCTCCGGGCGGGGTGCTCACCTCGCTCGTGGAGACGCTGCGGGACTGGCTCGGCCGGCAGTCCGCCCGGAACCGTATCTCGGTGACCATCGACGGAGACACGCTCGAACTGGAGCAGGCGTCCGCCGACGAACGCCGGGAGCTGATCGACCAGTTCGTGCGCCGCCACCGGTCGGGAGAATAGCCGTGGGCCGCCGAACCGCCCTGTTGATCGCGACGTACGCATACCAGGACGAAGGGCTACGGCAACTGACCGCTCCGGGGCATGACGCGGAGGCATTCGCCGAGGTTCTGCGTGACCCGGACATCGCCGGGTTCGACGTCGACATTCTCATCAACGAACCACACCACCGCGTCGGCGAGGCCCTCGGCGAACACTTCCACAACCGCCGCCACGACGACCTCACCCTGCTGTACTTCACCGGCCACGGCCTCAAGGACGACGAGGGCCGGCTGCACCTCGCCATGGCCAACACTCGCCGTGACAACCTCATGTTCACCTCACTGCCGGCCGAACAGATCGACC
This sequence comes from Streptomyces sp. NPDC050564, assembly GCF_044457265.1. Lineage (NCBI taxonomy): Bacteria > Bacillati > Actinomycetota > Actinomycetes > Kitasatosporales > Streptomycetaceae > Streptomyces > Streptomyces sp. NPDC050564. Next base: position 298,204 of record NZ_JBITGS010000002.1, read on the forward strand.
GGGCCATGGCCGGCTGTATGTCACGACGCCAGGTACTGATCCTCGACTGCTGCTACAGCGGTGCCTTCCCGGCCGCCGCCCGGCTCGCCAAGGCCGACGGTGAAGTCCACACCTTGGAGCGGTTCCAGGGGCGCGGCCGCACCGTTCTGACCGCCTCCGACGCCACCCAGTACTCGTTCGAGGGCGATCAAGTACACGGCACTGCCCCGCAGTCGGTCTTCACCCGCCATCTCGTGCAGGGCCTGCGCGAGGGCACCGCCGACCTCGACGGCGACGGCAACATCACCCTCGACGAGCTGTACGCCTACGTCCATGACAAGGTCGTCGACGAGATGCCGCAGCAACGCCCCAAGAAGCAGGACAACGTCGAGGGCCGCATCGTCATCGCCCGGAACATCAACTGGGCCCTGCCCGCCCATCTTCGGAACGCGCTGCGCAGCCCCATCGCGACGGACCGGCTCGGCGCCGTGGAGTCGCTCGCCCACCTGTACCGGGTCGGCAACGAGACCGTACGCCGACGTACGGCTGAGGAACTGGGGCGCCTGGCGGACGACGACAGCCGAAGCGTCTCCAGCACAGCCGCCGCCCACCTCCGGGACCAGCCTGCCCCTGCCGCCGAGGACGCCACGCCAAGGCCAACGCCCGCCCTCGCCACGGTCGTCCCCCCGCCCGCTGTACCTGTCGCAGGGGAAGCCGTGCCTCCCGCTCCCCCACGGACCCCCGGCACCGTACGGTGGAGTTTCCCGACCGGCGGCTGCGTGCAGTCCGTGCCGACCGTCGTGGACGGTGTTGTGTACGTCGGCAGCGACTCCGGCGTTGTGTACGCCCTCGACGCCGCCACCGGACGCGAGAAATGGAGCCGCTTCCTCCAAGTCGGCGCCGTCCGGTCGGCACCGAAGGTCGACGGCAATCTCGTGTACGTCCCCGCGAACCGGAAGCTGTTCGCCATAGATATCCGCAGCGGACGGATCGACTGGGAGTCGGCCCTGTCCGGCCCGGCAACCGCGACGGTGGGGACGGCCGCCGACTGCGTGTACATCTGCAGCCTCAATACGCTGAGGGTGCTCCACGCCGCGGACGGCACCGAGGCCTGGGCGCGGGGTGGAGACGGCCTGCCGCGCTACCGGTGGGTGGTACTGGCCGGCCAGGTGGCGATCATCGGCAACAACAGCAGGCACGTGTACGCCATCGACGGCCTCTCCCGAAAGAGGAAGTGGCGCGCCCGCGTCCCCGCCGGCCCCGTCTCCGGCCCGACCGCCCTGGCCGACGGGGTCCTCTACGTCGGGAGCAAGCACGGCGATCTGCACGCCCTCGACACGTTGACCGGAGCCAGGATATGGCTCAGCTCCCTCGGCAGCCCCATCCAGTCCAGCCCCGCGGTCGCGGACGGGACGGTCTTTGTCGGCAACGACGACGCCCGCCTGTTCGCCGTCCACGCCGCGACCGGAGACTGGAGATGGCGGTTCACGGCCGACGGACCCATCCGGTCCACGCCGATCGTGGCGGGCACGACCGTGTACTTCGGCAGCGACGACGGCAACGTCTACGCCGTGGACACCGCCACCGGTCTGGAGCGGTGGCGGTTCCCCACGGGCCGGCCCGTGCGGTCCTCGCCCGCCGTCGCGGACGGACTGGTGTACGTGGGCAGCGACAGCGAATTCCTGTACGCCATCGAGGCCGCGGACTGAACCACCGGCGGATTCACCGATTGGCCCACTCGGGCAGGGCGCAAGCCCTCACCCCGAGTGGGTCAAGTGAGTCCTACTTGATGCCGTTCGCGCTGCACGCCGCCTTGTAGCCGGCCGTGCAGATCTGCTTGACGGTGTAGATGCCGTCCTGGAGCACCGTGTCCTTGATGTTGTCCTTCTTGAGCGCGACAACGGGGACGAGCTGGGCCGGAATGTCCTTGTTCGAGGGGCTGTCGACCTTGTCGCGGGTGAGGGCGTCGAACTCGATCGAGCGGCCCTGGACCTTTGCCACGGCCATCTCGGCGGCCGCGGTGGCCTCCTGCGGGTACGACTTGTAGACGCTCATGAACTGGTCGCCCTTGAGGATGCGCTGCACCGCGTCGAGCTCGGCGTCCTGGCCGGTGACCGGCGGCACCGTGCTGACGCCCGCGGTCTTCAGGGCGTCGATGACTGCGCCCGCGAGACCGTCGTTGGCGGAGTAGACACCGGCGATGTTGTTGAGGCCGACCGCGGCGATCGCCTTCTCCATGTTGGCCTTGGCGTTGACCGGGTTCCAGTCCTTGGTGTCGTAGGACTTGGCGATGACGACCTTGTCCTTGAGTTCGGAGATGGCGCCCGACTTGAACTGCGCGGCGTTCGGGTCGGTGGTCGCGCCGTTCATCATGATGATCTTCTTCGAGGCCGAGTTGCTGCCCAGCGCCCCGACGAGCTCCTTGCCCTGGACCTCGCCGACGAGCTCGTTGTCGAAGGAGATGTACGCGTCGATCGGCCCCTGCGCCAGGCGGTCGTAGGCGATGACGGGGATGCCCGCCGCCTTGGCCTTCTGCACGCCGCTCGCGATGGCCTGGGAGTCCACCGCGTCCACGAGGATGACGTCGACCTTGTCGTCCACCATCTGCTGGAGCTGGGTGTTCTGCTTGGCCGCGTCCTGCTCGGCGTTGGCGTAGACGACCTTGCCCTTGTTGCTGGTGAGCTTCTCGACCTGCTCCTTGATGATGGGGTAGTCGAACTTCTCGTAACGGGTGTTCTCCTTCTCCGGGAGGAGCAGGCCCACCTCGATGTCGTCGCCCTTCGTGGGGCTGGCCTTGGTGTCGCTGCCGCCGATTCCGTCCACGACGCCGCAGCCGGCGAGGGTGACGGCCATGGCGGACGAGGCCAGGGATATGACGGTACGACGCAGACGGGTGTTACGAGTGTTCACATCAGGTGCCTTCCGGGCGAGGTTGCAGCATTGCGACCCAGGTGGCTGAAAGCCAACGCGGCGATCACCTCAGCGTCAAGGACTAGCCACTTAACGAGATGGCAACAGCGTTCCGTGTTCCCCAAGTGAACACGATGGGAAGAGGGTACGCCCCTGCCTTCCAGCAATCCCCATGGCTTCACCTTCTGTCATCCACCGTCGCACAACCAACTCCCGTCGCGACCCAGGACGGCCTCCGGACGTCCCGCCTCGACGGCAGCCGCAAGGCCGACCTCTGGAAGAGCGTGTCGTCGACGGTGAAGAAGACCGTCAACCTCACCGGCTACCGGGTCTACCGGCGCCTCCAGGGCAGCGACCTGGACGAAGCTGACGACCACGACAAAAGGGGCCCGGAGAAATCCTCCGGGCCCCTTTCACGTGCGCGCGGGCGTCAGTCCGACTGCTGCTGCCGCTTCGGCCGCCACACCACGAGCGCGCTGGTCTGCTGGACCTCCTGGTACGGGACCAGGTCGCGGCGGTACGAGGCATGGACGGCCGCCTCGCGTTGCTGCATGGCGGCTGCCGCACCGTCGAGGGCCGATTGCAGTTCCGCCACGCGGGACTGGAGCGCGGCGACCTGGTTCTCCAGCTCGATGATGCGCTTGATGCCGGCCAGGTTGATGCCCTCGTCCTGCGACAACTGCTGGACGGTGCGCAGCAGTTCGATGTCGCGAGCCGAGTAGCGCCGGCCCCGCCCGGCGGTGCGGTCGGGGGAGACCAGGCCGAGGCGGTCGTACTGGCGCAGGGTCTGCGGATGCAGGCCGGAGAGCTGGGCCGCCACCGAGATGACGTAGACCGGGGTTTCCTCGGTCAGTTCGTACGGGTTGCGTCGACGGCCGTCCATCCCTCTCAAGCTCCCTTCGCGGCCTGGAACAGCTCCGCCCGCGGGTCCTCACCCGCGGTCGCCTCGCGATACGCCTCCAGGGCGTCACGAGCCTTGCCCGACATGTCCGTGGGGACCGCGACCTCGACGGTGACCAGGAGGTCGCCCCGCGAGCCGTCCTTGCGGACCGCACCCTTGCCGCGGGCCCGCATCGTGCGGCCGTTGGGCGTGCCGGGCGGCAGCTTCAGGGTGACCGGCGGTCCGCCGAGGGTCGGCACCCGCACCTCGCCGCCGAGCGCCGCCTCCGCGAAGGTGACGGGCACGGTGACGGTGAGGTTGTCGCCCTTGCGGCCGAAGACCGGGTGGGCGCCCACATGGACGGTGACGTACAGGTCGCCCGCAGGGCCGCCCCGTTCGCCGGGAGCTCCCTTGCCGCGCAGCCGGATCCGCTGGCTGTCACTGACTCCGGCCGGGATACGGACCTGCATGGTCCGGGAGGACTTGGCGCGCCCCGATCCGTTGCACACCAGGCAGGCGTGCTCCGCGATCAGGCCGCGGCCCTTGCAGTCCGGGCAGGGGTCGGTGAGCGAGAAACCGCCGCCCGAACCCCGCGCGACCTGGCCGGTGCCGACACAGGTCGGGCACACGCGCGGCGTGCCGTTCTTGTCGCCGGTGCCCGAACAGGCCTTGCAGGGCGCCTGCGACGTCATCCGCAGCGGAACCGTCGCGCCGTCCACCGCCTCGGTGAAGCTCAGCGTCACCTCGGTGTCGATGTCCTGGCCGCGCCGGGGCTGCGTACGGGTGCCGGTGGTCGCGCCGCCGCGATTGAACAGGCCCCCGAAGACATCACCGATGCCGCCGCCGAAGCCGCCTCCCGCGCCCTGTCCCTGGGCGCCGCCTCCGAAGAGGTCGCCCAGGTCGAAGTTGAAGGAGCCGCCCCCGGCGCCGGGACCCGGACGGAAGCCGCCGTTGCCGAAGAGGGCGCGTGCCTCGTCGTACTCCTTGCGCTTCTTGGGGTCGCCGAGCACGTCGTTGGCCTCGGAGATCTCCTTGAAGCGCTCCTCGGCCTTCGCGTTGCCCTTGTTGGCGTCCGGGTGGAACTCGCGGGCGAGCTTCCGGTACGCCTTCTTGATCTCGGCCTCGGTGGCGTCCTTGGGGACGCCGAGGACCTTGTAGAAGTCCTTCTCGATGAAGTCCTTGGTGCTCATCCTCAGCGTCCCTCCTCTCTTATGCGTTCAACGTCAGCCCTCGTCCGGGCCACCGCTCTCCTTGTCGTCGGCCGCCTCGGCCTCGTCGGCCTTGACGGTCTGCGCCCCCGGCTGAGGCTCGGCGACGGCCACCCGCGCGGGGCGGATGGTGCGCTCGCCGATGCGATACCCCGGCTGCAGAATCGCCACGCACGTCGTCTCGGTGACGTCGGGCGCGTACGAGTGCATCAGGGCCTCGTGGATCGTCGGGTCGAAGGGCTCGCCCTCCTTGCCGAACTGCTGCAGACCCATCTTCGCCGCGACGGTCTCCAGGGACTCGGCCACCGACTTGAAGCCGCCGACCAGTTCACCGTGATCCCGTGCCCGGACGATGTTGTCGAGCACGGGCAGGAGCTCGGTCAGGAGGTTCGCGATGGCGATCTCCTTGACCGCGATCCGGTCGCGCTCGACCCGTCGGCGGTAGTTCTGGAACTCGGCCTGGAGCCGCTGGAGGTCCGCCGTGCGCTCGTTGAGCGCCGTGCGTGCCTGGTCCAGCTGGGCCGTCATGCCGACCAACTGTGCTGCTGCGTCCCCGTCCGGGGCCGCCGCCCCCTCCGAAGAGGGGGTGGCGGTCTGCGGCTCGGCGTCGTCAGAGGTGGCGCCGGAGGGGACGTCAGGCTTCTCCTCGAAGCCCGGGGTCTCCTCCGTCACGCGGCACCGTCCTTACGGTCCTCGTCGACGATCTCGGCGTCGACGACGTCGTCGTCGGCCTTGGCCTGCTCGGCACCCGGCGCGCCCTCGGCGCCACCGGCGGCCTGCGCGGCCTGGGCGTCGGCGTACATCGCCTGGCCCAGCTTCTGCGAGACGGCGGCGACCTTCTCGGTGGCCGTACGGATCTCGGCGGTGTCCTCGCCCTTGAGCGCGGCCTTCAGCTCCTCGACGGACGCCTCGACCTCGGTCTTGACCTCGCCGGGGACCTTGTCCTCATTGTCCTTGAGGAACTTCTCCGTCTGGTAGACGAGCTGCTCGCCCTGGTTGCGGGTCTCGGCGGCCTCGCGGCGGGCGTGGTCCTCCTCCGCGTACTTCTCGGCCTCCTGGCGCATCCGGTCGACCTCGTCCTTCGGCAGCGAGGAGCCGCCGGTGACGGTCATCTTCTGCTCCTTGCCCGTGCCGAGGTCCTTCGCGGTCACGTGCATGATGCCGTTGGCGTCGATGTCGAAGGCGACCTCGATCTGCGGGACACCGCGCGGGGCCGGCGGCAGACCGGTCAGCTCGAACATCCCGAGCTTCTTGTTGTACGCCGCGATCTCGCGCTCGCCCTGGTAGACCTGGATCTGCACGGAGGGCTGGTTGTCCTCGGCGGTGGTGAAGATCTCGGACCGCTTGGTCGGGATCGTCGTGTTCCGCTCGATGAGCTTCGTCATGATGCCGCCCTTGGTCTCGATACCGAGGGACAGCGGGGTCACGTCGAGGAGCAGGACGTCCTTGACCTCACCCTTGAGGACACCGGCCTGGAGGGCGGCGCCGATGGCGACGACCTCGTCCGGGTTCACACCCTTGTTGGCCTCGTTGCCACCGGTCAGCTCCTTGACGAGCTCGGCGACGGCGGGCATACGGGTGGAGCCACCGACGAGAACGACGTGGTCGATCTCGGAGAGGTTGATGCCCGCGTCCTTGATGACGTTGTGGAACGGCGTCTTGCAGCGCTCCAGAAGGTCGGCGGTGAGCTGCTGGAACTGGGCGCGCGTGAGCTTCTCGTCCAGGTGCAGCGGGCCCTCGGCGGACGCCGTGATGTAGGGCAGGTTGATCGAGGTCTCGGTGGACGAGGACAGCTCGATCTTGGCCTTCTCAGCGGCCTCGCGGAGGCGCTGGAGGGCCATCTTGTCCTTGGAGAGGTCCACGCCGTGGCCGCTCTGGAACTGCTTCACCAGGTAGTCGACGACACGCTGGTCCCAGTCGTCACCACCGAGGTGGTTGTCACCATTGGTGGCCTTCACCTCGACGACGCCGTCGCCGATCTCCAGCAGGGACACGTCGAAGGTGCCGCCACCGAGGTCGAAGACGAGGATGGTCTGGTCGTCCTTGTCGAGACCGTAGGCCAGGGCGGCGGCGGTGGGCTCGTTGACGATGCGCAGGACGTTCAGACCCGCGATCTCACCCGCCTCCTTCGTCGCCTGACGCTCGGAGTCGTTGAAGTACGCCGGGACGGTGATGACCGCGTCCGTGACCTTCTCACCCAGGTAGGCCTCGGCGTCGCGCTTCAGCTTCTGCAGGATGAAGGCGGAGATCTGCTGGGGGTTGAAGTCCTTCCCGTCCAGGTTGATCTTCCAGTCCGTACCCATGTGACGCTTCACCGAGCGGATGGTCCGGTCCACGTTCGTGACCGCCTGGCGCTTGGCGACCTCGCCGACGAGCACCTCACCGTTCTTGGCGAAGGCGACGACGGACGGCGTGGTCCTGGCGCCTTCGGCGTTGGTGATGACGGTGGGCTCGCCGCCCTCCAGAACGCTGACGACGGAGTTAGTCGTGCCCAGGTCGATGCCGACCGCACGTGCCATTTCGATTCCTCCAGCAATGACTTGAGTGGAACGGACTCAAGTGTGCATGACGCCCGCCTCTCGGTCAACAGAGCTGAGTCGAGGGGGCTCAACTCTTATCTCTTCCTTACGCGCAAGAGGGGTCTGAACTGCGACTTTGCCGCCTCGGCTGAAGGATTTCAACCCCGTCCGGCACCCATCAGCCCGCCCGGCGCTTGCCGACGAGGCCGTTCCGGCCGATAGGGCGGCCTGGGGGCGCCGCATTCATGGGTAGCCTCTCGCCGGGCCCCGGGGGACGGAATCGGGTAGGGGCGGCTGCGAGGGCGAGGAACCGGACGCACAGCCCCCACGACCGCGACAAGCGCGACGGCACCCGCCACCCACCACGCGACCCCTGCCCCCACCCACCCCAGGTCGATGAGCAACCCCACCACCACCCCGGCGAACGCGGCGACCCCGATGACGACCACGGCCCCCTGCCGGGTCAGCCCGACCCGCCGCAGCCGGTGCACAAGATGGTCCGGCGCGGATCGCAGCGGCGGCCGCCCGGCGCACCGCCGCGACACGAGCACCAGCACGGCATCGGCACTGGCCACCGCCGTCAGCGCGAACCCGCCCCCGAGCCCCGGCCCGACCTCCCGCCCGGCCTGCACCAGCACGACCGCCGAGGCCAGCACGAACCCGGCGAACAGCGCACCGCACCGCCCCGGCACGATCCGGGCCGGCGGCCATCCGTGCATCAGGAACCCGGTGAGCGCGGCGGCCAGCATGCTCAGCAGCGCCGCGAGTCCGTCCATGAGTTCGGCGGCGGCACACCCGCTGAGCGCGAAGGCGGTGATGACGCCGACGGTCCCCATCACCCCGTCGGCGTGATCGAGCGAGTCGAAGGCGTGCACGACGAGGACGATCCAGGCGACGGCCAGCACCCCGGCCGGCAGCCCCAGTTCGTCGTACGGCACGGTCAGCGCGGCGGCACCCACCACGCCGACGACCCGCACCGCGAACGGCACGGCCCAGAGATCGCCGGCCAGACCCAGCACGGCGACCCCGATCCCGGCCATCAGCACCCGTTCGGCCTCCGGACCCAACGGGGCGACGTCCGTCCAGTCCCCGATCCCGGCCACGAACGCCGTGCCGACGACGACGGCCACCCCGCCGAGCAGCGGAACCGGCCGCACACGGCGCCGCTCGACCACCCCTAGGCGTAGGGCGAACATCCGCAGCTGCGCGCTGAGCGCGGCGGTGAGCAACAGGGCGGCCGTGGCGGCGGCGATTCCGTACAACACGTCGCTAATTTAGGCGTGAATGTCACAGTATTGTGCGAATAACACGATCGGGTTTACGTGTCGGGCCGCGAGCCCCCGCCGGACCCCCGTGGAGACACCCGCTCAGGCGACCCTCAGCGACGCAGATCACCGCACTCCTGGCTACAGTGCGGCGCTAGAAGTGGGTAGTCTCAGACGGACTGCATAAGTTACCGCTTAGTAATCACCTTCGAGGTCACTCTCGGAGCAATACCTCGCAGGCCCGAGGAGCCCCCAATGCAACTCGCCGCGATCATCGTGTCGCTGGTCCTGACCGTGGTCGGCGTTGCGCTGCTCGCACGCGCCATCGGCCAGTTCGTCCGGTATTTCAAGCTCGGCCAGCCCGTACCCGCCGGCGCCCGGACCGACAACCCCTATCAGCGCAGCGTGACCCTGGTCAGGGAGTTCCTCGGCCACACGCGGATGAACCGCTGGGGCATCGTCGGCTTCGCCCACTGGTTCGTGGCGGTCGGCTTCCTGACGCTCCCGCCGACCCTGGCACAGGCCTTCGGCCAGCTCTTCCAGGCCGACTGGACGCTGCCGATCGTCGGCGACTGGCTGCCGCTTGAGATGTACACCGAGTTCATCGGCGTGATGACCGTCCTCGGCATCGTCGTCCTGATGGCGATCCGGCTGCTGAGCCTGCCCTCCCGGGCCGGCCGCAAGTCCCGCTTCACGGGCTCCAAGGCCGGACAGGCGTACTTCGTCGAGTACGTCATCCTCACCATCGGCCTGGCCATCTACGTGCTGCGCGGCCTCGAGGGCACGATCCACCACGTGGAGAGCTACGAGGCCGGGTACTTCGCCTCGTACCCGCTGGTCCTCGCCTTCAAGGGCCTGAGCGTCGCCACGCTGCAGAACCTGGTCTACCTGGTCGCGATGATCAAGATCAGCACCTCGTTCATCTGGATGATCGTGGTCTCGCTGAACACCAACATGGGTGTGGCCTGGCACCGCTTCCTCGCCTTTCCGAACATCTGGTTCAAGCGGAACGCGACCGGTGGGACCGCGCTCGGCGCGCTCCAGCCCATGACCTCCGGCGGCAGGCCGATCGACTTCACCGACCCCGGCGAGGACGACGTCTTCGGTGTCAGCCAGGTCGAGCAGTTCTCCTGGAAGGGCCTGCTGGACTTCTCCACCTGCACCGAGTGCGGCCGCTGCCAGTCGCAGTGCCCCGCCTGGAACACCGGCAAGCCGCTGTCCCCCAAGCTCCTCATCATGTCGCTGCGCGACCACGCGCACGCCAAGGCGCCCTACCTGCTCGCCGGTGGCGGCAAGACCATGGAGGGCGAGGAGAAGGCGTCCGAGGAGCAGCTGAAGGACGTCCCCGCCGCCGCCCTCGCCGAGGCCGAGCGCCCGCTGATCGGCACCGTCGAGGCTGTATCCGACAGCGGCTTCGCCGCGGGCGGCGTCATCGACCCGGACGTCCTGTGGTCCTGCACCACCTGCGGCGCCTGTGTCGAGCAGTGCCCGGTCGACATCGAGCACATCGACCACATCGTCGACATGCGCCGCTACCAGGTGATGATCGAGAGCGCGTTCCCGTCCGAGGCGGGCACGATGCTCAAGAACCTGGAGAAGAAGGGCAACCCCTGGGGCCTGGCCAAGAAGCAGCGCCTGGAGTGGACGAAGGAAGTCGACTTCGAGATCCCGGTCGTCGGACGTGACATCGAGGACCTGTCCGAGGTCGAGTACCTGTACTGGGTCGGCTGCGCCGGCGCCCTGGAGGACCGCGCCAAGAAGACCACGAAGGCCTTCGCCGAGCTGCTGCACATGGCGGGCGTCAAGTTCGCGATCATGGGCGGCGACGAGAAGTGCACCGGTGACTCCCCGCGCCGTCTCGGCAACGAGCCCCTGTTCCAGGAACTCGCCATGGAGAACGTGGCGGCGCTGAACATGGCGTTCGGTGAGGACGACGAGGACGAGTCGACCAAGAAGCCGAAGTCGGCGAAGAAGATCGTCGCCACCTGCCCGCACTGCCTCAACACCATCGGCAACGAGTACCCGCAGCTCGGCGGCGACTACGAGGTCATCCACCACACCCAGCTGCTCCAGCACCTCATCGACGAGGGCAAGCTGCTCCCGGTCACCCCGGTCGAGGGTCTGATCACCTACCACGACCCGTGCTACCTGGGCCGCCACAACAAGATCTACACGCCCCCGCGCGAGATCATGTCCGCCGTCCCGGGCCTGCGTCAGCAGGAGATGCACCGCCACAAGGAGCGCGGCTTCTGCTGTGGCGCCGGTGGTGCGCGGATGTGGATGGAGGAGCGCATCGGCAAGCGCATCAACAACGAGCGCGTCGACGAGGCCCTCAGCCTCAACCCGGACATCGTCTCCACCGCCTGCCCGTTCTGCCTCGTCATGCTGACCGACTCGGTCAACGGCAAGAAGAACGACGGCAAGGCCAAGGAGTCCGTCCAGGTCGTGGACGTGGCCCAGCTGCTCCTCGACTCCGTCAAGACGCCGGTCGACCCGGCGGGCGAGGCGGAGACGGAGAGCGCGCCGGAGCCGGAGCCGGTGAAGTAACCGGCCCGATCGCTACGACCGACGCCCCCTGCCCCACCGGCAGGGGGCGTCGCCGTTCCCGGTCAGTTCAAGTGGTCCAGCCTTCGGCCGCGGCTCTCGGCGACGCGAAGGGTGACCAGGAGGGCCTCGGTCAGGCGCTCGGCGAGGAAGCGGAGTTCGCCCGGTGGGCTGTCCGGGAGCATGCTGTGGGCATGCGCGAGGAGTTCCGCGCCCATGCCGAGCTGGATCGACTCCGTGGCATCGGCCAGCCGGGACACGGGTCCGCCGTGGTCGTCGCTGACCAGATAGCAGGGCTTGCCCTCGGGACCGGACCAGGGCAGCAGGCGCGGTACCTGCGGCAGTTCCGCCCCCATCAGGCGACCTCCAGCCCGTGGATCCAGTACGGGCCGGGCGTGTCCAGCCCCAGCGTGGCCAGTGCCAGTTCGCGGCGCCGCTCGCGCTGTTCGTGGGCGGTGACATACGGGCGTACGGCGACGGTGGCGGTGCCGTCGAGGGGGATGTCCAGCCCGTACGGGCTGCGGTTTGTGGGAAGCACCACGACTCGGGGCCACGTAGGGAGGACGGGCGTGGGGTGGGTATGGCGTGCGGGATGTGCCTCGCGCAGGTTGAGCAGGACGCTCACCCACGTGACGAGGCGGCGGATAAGGTCGGTCACGTCATCAGCTCCGATCAGCTGGTGGCCACGCCCCGGGACGGCTCCATCCGTCGCCGGGGTCTGTCGTTACTCCACATTACCGATAGCGATCCAGGTGTACTAGGTACACCATCACTCGCACTGGTGTCCTCGGTATACGCATGATGGTGTGATGCAGTTCGTTCCAGACATCCCCCGCTGGCGCCAAGTCGCCGAGGTCCTCCGCAGACGCATCGAAGACGGAACCTATCCGCCACGCACCCGAGTACCGTCGGTCATCCAAATCACGGCCGAGTTCGGGATCGCGGCGGCAACGGCGCAGAAGGTGCTCCAGGGGCTACGCAAGGACGGGCTGACGTACACCGAGCCGGGCCTCGGCTCGTTCGTCGCCCAGAAGCCCGCAGAGTCGTAGCGACCACCACCTGGTTCACTGGCTCGACCGAACCCGACCCGTCCGGCGGCAGGTCGCCGCCGCCATTGGCACCCGCATCGCCGACGGTGTCCATCCCGGGGGCCCGAGTGCCGTCCGGCGTCGAACTGCCCGCCGAGTTCGGTAGCGCGGCTTCCACGGCGCAGAAGGCGTTGGCCCACCTCGAGGCGGAAGGGCTCAACCGAGCCGAGGTCGGCCTCGGCCCATTCGTCGCCGAGCGGCCGTCCGAGCCTTCCGAGCAGGGCTGGGCGCAGGCCAGGGTCCAGACCCCCGCGTGACCCATCCCGCACGCCGCACCCCTTAACCCACCGGTCGAAATACGTGCATGATGACCCGCGTTGTTGTCTTCGGGGCGGGTGAGGTGCGCGGTGAGCGGGCGAAGAGCGGGAACGCGGGTGGCGGCAGCCCTGGCGGTATGCGCCCTCGGGGGCGGCCTTCTCGCTGCCTGCGGCCCCGGCACGAACGCCGGGGCGGCCAAGAGCACCCCGGCACACATCGCGGACGCCCCGGCCCAACTCCCCGTCCCCCAGGGCAAGGGGAGCAAGGTCGCCGACGACTTCAACGGTGACGGGCACCGCGACCTGGTCCTGGGCGACCTCGTCAAGGAACAGAGCCACGCGGACGACGCGGGCATCGGCATCGTCTACGGCGGCGCGCGCGGACTCACGCCCGGCGCCCGGCAGTTGCTCAGCCCGAAGAAGCAGGCCGCCCCCACCAAGGGCCGACTCCCCGCCGTCTTCGACGCGGAGGCGAGCTGCGACCTCGACAAGGACGGCTTCACGGATCTGGTCGTGTCGACCGACCCGCCGTACGACGGACAGGGGCAGCCGCCGGTCCCCCTCCAGATCCTCTTCGGCTCCCCGAACGGCCTCACCGGCAGGGCGGTCAAGCTCGCCGTCCCCGCGCAGGCACGTTTCGGCAACGACTGGGCCGACCAGCCCGTGTGCGGCGACTTCGACGGCGACGGCACCGAGGACCTGGTGGTGCACGCCTCGGCGGGCCGACTCAGCTATCTGCGCGGCCCGTTCAGCCGCAAGGGCGCCCCACGCAAGGCCGGCGCGCCGATCCCGTCACCGGGCGAGGTCCCCACGGGTCCGGCCGCCGACGTGAACCGCGACGGATACGACGACCTGCTCGTCCGTACGGCGCAGGGCGCGGGCAAGTCGGCCGTGGTCCTCGGCGGACCGAACGGCCCCGCCCGCACGGGAGTCGTCCTGCCGGCCGGCATCGACGTGGCGTTCGGCCGCTTCGGCAAGGGCAAGGCGCTGGACGCCGCGATCGGCTCCATGGGCGGAACGTCACTGCGCTACGACCTCCCCAGCGCCGCGCGCGGCAGCCTCGGCTCCCCCGGATCGATGCTCGACGCCGCCGACTTCGACGGGGACGGGCTGAGCGAACTCGTCTCCAGCGGCTCGGAGTTGCGGGTGTTCCAGGGGCGTACGACGGGACTGTCGGCGAAGGGCATGGTGACCGTCGAGCCACCGGCCCGGGGCACCACACGCGTGCTGACGGTGGGCGACTTCGACGGGGACGGGCGGGCGGACCTGGCGGTGCAGACGTACCGGGGCGAGACCAAGGACACGGTCGCCGTCTATCCGGGGGCCGAGAAGGGGCTGGTCGCGGCGGAGCCGTCGGTCACGTTCTCCAGTTCCGAGTTCCTGGTGCGGTAGGGCCCCAAAATGCCTCTCTCGCCGCAGAGACCTCAAAGATTTACCGAACTCACGTACAACCCCTGCCTGTCGGCGAAGGTCTCCTGATCACCGAACGCCCCTGCCTTGGTTGACGAGCACCGGCGCAGGGGACGGTCGTACCCCACCGACTGCGGATGCCCGCCAGGCATCCCCGCATGCCCAGGAGAACCCCGCATGCACAAGCGACACCCGCACCACCTGCGACTCGCCCTCGCGACGGCCACGGCAGCCGCGCTGACGGGCGGTCTGCTCACCTTCTCGGCCGCGACGGCGACGGCCGCGGACTCCGTCCGCCAGTACAAGGCGGACTTCAACGGCGACGGCTACGGCGACGTCGCGTTCGCCGCCCCGTACGCGACGGTCGACGGCAAGGGCATGGCCGGCTACGTGGCCGTGGTCTACGGCAGCTCCACCGGACTGAACCCCGCCAAGCGCACCGTGGTCAGCCAGAACACCACGGGTGTGCCCGGCACCGCGGAGGCCGAGGACTACTTCGGCAGGGCGCTCACCGTGGCCGACCTCAACGGCGACGGCTACACCGACCTCGCCGTCGGCGCCCCCGGCGAGGACGTCGGCACGGACGACGACGGCGGTTCCGTCACCGCGCTGTGGGGCTCGTCGGGCGGCCTCAAGAACGGGACCACGGTCAAGGACCCGGCGGCCTCGTCGCACGACGAGTGGGGCCGAGGGCTGGCGGCGGGCGACTTCAACGGGGACGGCAAAGCCGACCTGGCCGTCGGCACGAGCTCCTCGCACGCGTACGTCGTCCGGGGCCGCTTCACCACCTCCGGCACCACCGGATCCACCCAGAAGATCGGCCTGCCCGACAAGGCGAAGTATGGCATCGACGCCATGGCGGCAGGCGACACCAACGGCGACAAGAAGGCCGACCTCGTCCTCACCTACCGCACCGCCCTCAACTCCGACGGCTCAGGCGACTGGACCAAGGGCGTCGCCTACCTCGGCACCACCTCCGGCCTGGAGACGTCCGTGCCGCGCCCGCTGAACGGCGGCACTTCCATCGCCCTCGGCGACATCGACGGCGACGGCTACGACGAGATCGCCCTCGGCAACGTCTTCTCCAAGGAGGACGGCCACGAAGGCAGCCCCGGCGGCAAGGTCGTCGTCATCCGCGGTTCCGAAGGCGGCCCGGTCAACGGCGACGTCCCGATGGCCGAACTCACCCAGGACTCCACAGGTGTTCCCGGCACCGACGAGGAGGGCGACGGCTTCGGCGGCTCCGTCTCCATCGGCGACACCAACGGCGACGGCTATGGCGACCTCGCCATCGGCGTCCCCTTCGAGGACATCGGCACGGCCGAGGACACCGGCGCGACGGTGCTGATGAACGGTTCGGCATCGGGTGTCTCCCGCACCGGGGGCCGCGCCCTCTCCCAGGCCACCACCGGCGTCCCTGGCACGGCCGAGTCCATGGACTACTTCGGCTCCGACGACTTGCTGTCCGACGTGAACAAGGACGGCAAGGCCGACTTCACCATCGGTGCGAGTTTCGAGGACGAGGGCGTCGGCGCCGTCACCGCGCTGCTCGGCTCGTCGGGCGGCGTCACCACCACCGGCGCCCGCTCGTTCGGCCCCGGCGCTTTCGGCCTGTCCCGCACCTACGGCGCGTTCGGTACCGGCCTCATCGGCTGACCTTCCGGGAGCGGCTTTCCGGTGGGGCGCCGGGCTTCGGTCCGGCGCCCCACCGGACTCAAAGATCTACCGAACTCAGTGACGGCACAACCCTTCACCAACCTCACGAGTCGCCCCCGAAACAGAAGCAGTGCCAGACGTCCCACCACACCTGGAGCACCGATGCGCGCACCCCGACCGATCACCGCCCTGGGCTGCGCCCTCCTGCTCCCGGCGCTGCTCGCGACCACGGGATGCAGCACACAGGACGACCCCCGGGACGACTCCTCGGACACCGGCCACTCCTCCCGCCCCACCGCCGGGAAACCTGCCGCGCACCCCGACTCCGGCGACTTCAACGGCGACGGCTTCGACGACTTCACCGACATCGTGGAATCGACGTCCAAGGACAAGAAGAAGTACGCGGCGACACTGGTCGTCGTCTACGGCTCGCGCGAGGGTCTCGACACCGCGACGGCGCAGCGGACTTCGGCCGGCAGCCGCCCGTACGCCTCGTTCATGTCGCCGCTCCTGCGCGCCGACCTCGACGGTGACGGCTTCACGGACCTGGTCGGCAGCCGTGGCGCGGGCGGGACCGTGAGCGGCTCCTTCGCGTTGTTCGGCGGCGCGCACGGGCTGGCCGCCGCCCGGCGGCTCGACGTGCCCGACGGCTTCCGCCCGCTGGCCGCAGCCGACTTCGACGGCGACGGCTCCGTGGACCTCCTCGACGGCGGCCACGGCGGCTCCGGCGACCCCAACGCCACCGGGGCGGGCGGCGAAGGCCTGCTCCTCTACGGCCCCTTCGACCGCACGGGTACACCGAAGCGCCAGGCCGTGCTCGACCTGGGCCAGCACGGCTACGCCACGCCCACCACGGCCACCACCGGCGACTTCGACGGCGACGGCAAGGCCGAGGTGGTGTTCACGTACTCCTTCGACTCCGAGGAGGACGAGTCCGCGCCCGGGGACCTGCACACCGTCGGCTCCTACGAGGGCGGTGAGCAGGGCCTGGTCCGGGACACCCGCCAGGAGAGCCGTATCGCGGCCGCGGTGGCGACCCAGGACGGCCCCCGCACCTCTGCGGCGGGCGACGCGGACGGCGACGGCCTCACCGACCTGCTGCTGCCCACCCAGCTCAGCGCGGCCCCCGCGGAGATGCCCGGCGCGGGCGGTGCGCTGACGATCCTCTACGGGGCGAAGTCCGGCCTGAACACGGGCCGGAAGGAGACCGTGATCGGCGGCATGGACACCGCCGACCGGCGCCGCATCGACTTCGGCTCGTCGCCCTCCGCCGGGGACGTCGACGGCGACGGGAAGCCGGACGTCGTGGTGAACACCCCGGGCTTCCGGCGCCACGACGGCAAGGTGACGCTGCTGCCCGGCGGACCGGACGGGGTCCAGTCCCTGGACGGCGAGCAGGTGGTCGACGCGGAGACCGAGGGGCTGCCCGGCACCCCGAACCCGTATCACTGGAACGCCTTCGGCCACCGGCCTCCGCTCCTCGACGTCGACGGCGACGACCACGCCGACGCGGTCGTCTTCGCGCCGCTGTACGAGAAGAGGAAGGGCGCGTATCTGGTGCTGCGGGGGACGGATACCGGGTTCGACGCGAAGGC
This sequence comes from Streptomyces sp. NPDC050564, assembly GCF_044457265.1. Lineage (NCBI taxonomy): Bacteria > Bacillati > Actinomycetota > Actinomycetes > Kitasatosporales > Streptomycetaceae > Streptomyces > Streptomyces sp. NPDC050564. The sequence goes on from NZ_JBITGS010000002.1 coordinate 315,515, forward strand.
GGTGCGGCTGTTCACGCCCGACGACATCGGCGTACCGCTGCGGCTGAAGTAGCCGGGGTTCACCTTCCGGCCATCCGTGCACAACTCTTCGTACGCCTCGTGGGTCACACACAGGAAACCCGTGCCCCAGGCTTTGGGAGTGAACTCGTGCGCGCAAAGAAACTGGCCGTAGCGGCTGCCGTGGCCGGGCTCGCCGCGGCGGGGCTCACGCTGCCCCTGGCCGGGTCCGCGTCCGCCGCGTCCGCGCTGAAGGACGACTTCAACGGCGACGGCTACCGCGACCTGGTCGTCGGCACGCCCACGGCCAACTCCGTGACGGTGACCTGGGGGTCCTCGTCCGGTGTCTCCCCCTCCCGCTCCGTGACCGTCACGCAGAACACCTCCGGCGTGCCCGGGGTCACCGAGGCCGAGGACGAGTTCGGCGAGAACGTGACCAGCGGGGACGTGAACGGCGACGGCTTCGCGGACCTGATCGTCGGCGCCCCCGGCGAGAGGGTGACCGACAGGGCCGGAGGGTCGATGACGATCGTGTGGGGCGGGGCGAACGGCTTCAGGACCGGCGGTATGGTCCTCAACGCACCCACCGCCGAGGACGTCCGCTTCGGTGAGGGCGCCTCCTTCGTCGACCTCGACGGCGACGCCGGCGGCAACCTGGCCGTCGTCTCCGCCAACCGCTTCTGGTGGTACACGGACGGGGTCCCCGGCACCGCGTTCGGCCCCGAGGTGGACTTCCTCCCCGCCGACGTCACCCTCGACGGCATCGTCGGCGGCCGTTTCTCCAACACCCAGGGCAGCGACTACATCCTGTTCGGCAAAAAAGGCGCGAGCGGCCACGGCTGGGCCGGCTACCTGCGCGGCGGCCCCGGTGACATCGGCCACTCCTACAAACCCCTCTTCCAGAGCGCCGAGAGCGGCGCCTTCGACGAGGCACAGCTCGCCCACGCCGACCTGAACAAGAACGGCTACGACGACCTGGTGCTCGGCGATCCCGAGGCGGGTGACGGCGGAAAGATCGTGGTCTGGGGCGGCAACGCGGCCGGGCTCGGCGCGGACGGCTGGCCCTCGCGGACGTACGACCAGTCCAGTGCCGGCGTCCCCGGCGAGGACGAGGCCGGTGACGGCTTCGGCGCCTCGGTCGCGGCCGGCGACATGACGGGCGACGGCTACGCGGACGTGGCGGCCGGCTCCCCCGGCGAGACGGTGGGGACGGTCGGGGCCGTCGGCAACGTAGTGCTGCTGAAAGGCGGTTCGGGGGTCCTCGGCGGCGGCACCTCCTGGCACCAGGCCACCTCGGGCGTGCCCGGCGCCCCGGAGACGGGCGACCACTTCGGCTCCGCCGTCCGCCTCAAGGACATCAACAGGAACGGCCGCGCCGACCTCGCGATCAGCGCCACCGGCGAGGACATCGGCACGGCGGCCGACGCCGGCGCCGTCTGGGTCCTGCGCGGTACCACCACCGGGCCCACCACGTCGTACGCCACCTCTTTCAACGGCGCGGACTTCGGCCTCGGCGGCGCCGGCCTCCGGTTCGGCACCGTCCTGCGCTGAGCGGACTCGCTCAGCAGACCCAGTCCTGCGCCACCGCCCCGGCCGGTCGTCCCCGACCGGCCCCCGCCCGCTGAACCATTGCCCCCTACGAGAATGGGAGAACCCTCGTGTCCCCTAAGGCCCTCTCCGCCGCCGTCCTGTGCGCCGCGGTCGTCCTCGGTCTCGCGGGCCTCGCCGCGCCCGCCGCCACGGCGGCCCCCGCCGTGAAGAGCGACTTCAACGGCGACGGCTTCCCCGACCTCGCGGTCGGCGTCCCGGCGGGCACGGCCGACGGCCGGGCCAAGGCCGGTTTCGTCCATGTGCTGTGGGGCTCGCCGGACGGCCTCGGTGGCTCCTCCTCCAAGATCAGTCAGGCGAGTTCGGGCATCCCGGGCACGGCGGAGTCGGGCGACAGGTTCGGCTACGCCGTCCAGGCCGCGGACCTCAACGGCGACAGCTACGCCGACCTCGCGGTAACCGCCCCCGGCGAGCAGATCGGCTCCTCGGCCGGCGACCACCAGGGCGCCGCGTACGTCCTGTGGGGCTCGGCGCGCGGCCTCACGTCGGGGCTCACGGTGGCCAAGGGCGTCGCCGACCAGCAGCTCGGCAAGCTGGTCACGGCCGGCGACTACGACGGTGACGGCGACCGGGACCTGGTGCTGAGCGTGCAGGGCGAGGAGGGCGGGGCGACGGTGCTGCGCCCGGGCCCGCTCACCACGCAGGCGCCCCTCTCCCTCGTCGAGGGGTACGACTTCGGTGGCGCCCGCGCCCTGACCAGCGCCGACTTCGACGGTGACGGCACGGACGACTTCGCGGTGACCTACAAGGGCATGGAGAGTTCCGGCACCCGCGTACGCACCCTGGCCTCCGGCAGCTGGCGGACCACCTGGGACGCCTCCGACTCCGGCACCGCGCTCGCCGCCGGCGACTTCAACCGCGACGGCCGCGCCGACCTGACCATCGGCGAGGTCCAGCCCGACCCGGAGGCGGACGGCACGTACTGCGAGGACCGCCTGGGCGGCGCGATCGCCACGGTGTACGGCGCCCCCGGCTCCACGCTCGGCGGCAAGGTGACCTGCACGACCCAGTCCTCGCCGTACGTGGGCGGCACGGCGGAGGCCGGGGACAACTTCGGCGCCTCGCTCGTGGTCGCCGACCTCGACGGCAGCAGCGACGACCTGCTCGCGGGCGCGAGCCACGAGGCGGTCGGCTCCGCCGCGGAGGCGGGGGCGTTCTGGGAGCTGGAGGCGGGCTACGACGGCGTGTTCACCGGCCCGTCCTTCAGCCAGAACAGCACCGGTGTCGCGGGCACGGCGGAGGCGGGCGACCACTTCGGCGCGGCGCTGGCGGCGGCCGACTACGACGGAGCCGCGTACGGCGACCTCGTGATCGGCGCCCCCGGCGAGAACGCGTCCACCAGCGGCTCCACCACGGTTTCCTCGGGCGGCGTCTGGTACCGCCCCTCCGCGGGAGACCACCCGCGGCTGCCCGCCGTCTCACTCACGCCCGCGAAACTGGGCCTCGACGGGGCGCCGGCGTACGGCGGGGTGCTGGGCAAGTAGGGATCGCCCCACACCCGAAGCCGGGCGTGCAGTGATCACCCGAGGCCGGGGCGTACGGAAAACCCTTTCGTCCCGTACGCCCCAGTTGCCTCACCGACCTCAGAAATCTTCTGCACTCCCGTACAACCCTTCCTCACCTCCGCCGGTCTCCTGATCGCCAACTCCCGGCGGAGCTCCGGAAAACTCCGGGCAAACGCGGGCGGACGGCACCTCATCGACTACGGACGCGCGCCACGCGTCCCCGCATGCCGCAGGAGACCCCCGCATGCACAAGCGTCACCCGCACCACCTGCGACTCGCCCTCGCGACGGCCACCGCTGCCGCGCTGACGGGCGGTCTGCTCACCTTCTCGGCCGCGACGGCGACGGCCGCGGACTCCTTCAAGACGGCGAAGGCCGACTTCAACGGCGACGGCATCGGCGACGTCGTCGCCTCCGCCCACGGTGCCTACGTCAGCGGCCACGCGGGCGCCGGCCAGATCGTCGCGCTCTACGGCACCGCCACCGGCGTATCGTCCGCCAAGCGCTCCACGATCAGCCAGGACACCACCGGCGTCCCGGGCACCGCCGAGGCCGGGGACGGCTTCGGCGGTGAGACGGCGTACGCCGACTTCAACAGCGACGGGTACGACGACCTCGCGGTGGCCACCCCGTGGGAGAAGGTCGGCGACGACACCGACGGCGGCACCCTCGCCGTCCTGTGGGGCTCGGCGTCCGGCCTGACCGGCAAGGGCGTGACCATAGCCGACCCGGCTGCCTCCTCCCACGACTACTGGGGCAAGGACCTGGCCGCCGGTGACTTCGACGGCGACGGCAAGGCCGACCTGGCCGTGGGCAACTCGTCCAGCACGATCTACATCTTCCGGGGCGGCATCAGCGCCTACGGTGAGGCAATCGAGGGCCGTACCGCGCTCAAGCCGCCGATCCAGTCGGGCACCAACGACGACCCCTTCGGCCCGATGAGCCTCACCGCCGGCGACGTGAACGGCGACGGCTGCACCGACCTGATCGTCGACGGCTTCGAGACCCAGACCGACTACGGCTGGAACACCAACTACTTCCTGCCCGGTTCGGCGAACGGCTTGAGCGCCTCGTCCGCCCAGGCCCTCAAGCCCGGCATCATCACCGCGATCGGCGACATCAACGGCGACGGCTACGGCGACATCGTCAGCGGCGCGGGCTGGGACAGCAAGACTGACGACGGCACGACCATCCCGAGCTCCGCCGACGGCGGCAAGGTGAACATCACCTACGGCTCCGCGTCGGGTCCCGCCAGCACCTCCGGTATCACCCAGAACACCGGCAACGTGCCCGGCACCTCGGAGAAGGGCGACGCCTTCGGCTGGGACCTGGACATGGGCGACGTCAACGGCGACGGCTACCAGGACCTCGTCGTCAGCGCCCCGAACGAGGACATCGACGGCGTCACCAACACCGGCATGGTCACCGTCATGTACGGCTCCGCGAGCGGCGTCAAGGTCTCCTCGGGCGTGCAGGCCTTGGCCCAGAGCACGGCGGGTGTCCCCGGCAACGACGAGAAGGGCGACCTCTTCGGCGCGGACGTGAAGCTCGACGACGTCAACGGCGACGGCAAGGCCGACCTGCTCGTCGGCTCGTACGAGAACAGCGCCAACGGCGCGGTGACCTACCTGCCCTCCAACGGCACGACGATCACCACGAGCGGCTCGCGCACCGTCTCGCCGAGCACCTCGGGCGTCTCGACGGACGGCACGCCGCAGTTCGGCGCCCTCTTCGCCGACTGAGCCGTCCCCCTTCCGAGTGCGCCGGGCCCGTGACCCATCACGGGCCCGGCCTCCCCCTGGAGCCCCCGCCTTGCGCACCGCCCGCGCCGCGGCCGCGAAGTCGTACGACTTCAACGGCGACGGCCACCGAGACCTCGCCATCGGTGCCCAGAGCACCACCGTCGGCTCCGCCACGGGCACCCCTGGATCCGGTGAGGAGGACGACGCCTTCGGCGAGACGCTCGCGAGTGCCACCCTCAACAAGGGCGGCTACGCGGACCTCGTCGTCGGCAACCCCACGGAGCACGTGGGCACCACGGAGTACCGCGGCACGGTCACCATCGTGTGGGGCTCCGGCTCCGGCCTCTCGGGCGGTACCGACCTCACCCCGAAGAGCGGCGCGAACGGGTCGAACGCCCACCTCGGCAGCGACCTCGCCACCGGCGGCCTCGACGGCGACGGCTCGCCCGACCTCCATCCTTCGTGAACCTTCCGCACTCGCAGACCTCCTGCATTCATGAACGGGGAATCCCCATGCGCAAGCGCACCCTCCTGCTGGCCGCGACCCTGACGACCGGGCTGCTCACCGCCCTGCCCGCGGCCAACGCCTCCGCCGCGCCCTCCGGCCTGTCCGGCGACTTCAACGGCGACGGCTACCGCGACCTCGCGATCGCCGCGCCGATCGCCAAGGTCGCCGGGAAGTCCGGCGCCGGATACGTCGCCGTGGTCTACGGCACGGCGAGCGGCCTCGACACCACCAAGCGGCAGATCATCAGCCAGGACACCACCGGCATCCCCGGCACCCCCGAGTCCAGCGACTACTTCGGCGACCGTCTGACCACCGGCGACATGGACGGCGACGGTTACACGGACATCGTCGTCGGCGTGCACAGCGAGAGAATCGGCTCCACCGACTCCTACGGCACGCTCACGGTGCTGTGGGGCGGCGCGAGCGGAGTGAAGTCCGGCACCGACATCTCCTCGCCGCTGCCGCAGTACCGCAGTGAGCTCGGCTGGCAGGTGGCGGCCGGTGACTTCGACGGTGACGGCCACACCGACCTGGCCGCCGCCAACAACTCCACGCCCGCCCTGAACATCTTCCGGGGCCCCATCTCCCGTACGGGCAAGGCGGCTTCACTCATCGGCGTCGACACGCTCGACCAGACCACCATCTACCCGGACGGGCTCGTCGCGGGCGAGGTCAACGGCGACGGCAAGCAGGACCTCCTGGTCATGGGCCAGGAGGAGACCAGCACCGGCGACTACCGCACCCGCAGCGCCCTCTACCTCGGCTCCGCCACCGGCCCGAAGTACAGCAAGAAGCTCGCGGGCGGCTACGCGGGCACCATCGCCGACGTCGACAAGGACGGCTACGGCGACATCGTGACCGGCAACTTCATGGAGAAGTCGACGACCGAGCCGAACGGCGGACTCGGCGGCGCGATCACCGTGACATACGGAGCGGCGGGGGGTCTGAGCACCCGTACGCCGGTCCGGATCACCCAGGACACCGCCGGGGTGCCCGGCACCGGCGAGAAGAACGACGGCTTCGGCTGGAGCCTCTCGTCGGGCGACACCAACGGCGACGGCTACGCCGACGTCGTGATCGGCTCCGACAGCGAGAGCATCGGCTCGGTGCGGCACGCGGGCCAGGTCACGGTTCTGCGCGGCTCCGCCTCCGGCCTGACCGGCACCGGCTCCAAGTCCTACTCGCAGGACACCGCGAACGTTCCCGGCACCGCCGAGGCCGAGGACTACTTCGGCGACGCGGTCTTCCTCACGGACGCCAACGCCGACGGCCGCGCGGAACTGGCGGTCGGTGCCCGCGGCGAGAACGGCGGCGCCGGCGCGGTCTGGCTCTTCAAGTCCACCACGTCCGGCACCACCGCCACCGGCTCCAAGTCCTTCGGCAGCACCACGCTGGGCGGGCCGTCGGGACTCGCGTACTTCGGCAACGTATTCGCAGGCTGACACACCGAGCCCCAGGGGCATCTCGCGGCCGTCGACCGAGCACGCCGCGGGGTGCCCTTCCGCATGTCCCGAGCGCCCCGCTCATCTCCGCGGCTCCCCCGCTCCCGGGATCCTGAATGTCCCTCAACTTTCCTGAACTCCCGCGAAGACCATCCGCCAGTCCACGTCGGGCGTCCCCGGCACCCCGGAGTTCGCCGACTACTTCGGCAGCGACGTGTCCGCCGCTGACACCAACGGCGACGGCTACCCCGACCTGGCCATCGGTGTCGCGGGGGAAGTGATCGGCGACAACCTCTTCCGCGCCGGGGGCATCACCGTCCTGCGCGGCGGTTCCTCCGGCGTCACGGGCACGAACGCCCGCTGGTACGACGTCTCGACCTCCGGCATCGAAGGCGAACTCTCCGACAACGACGGCGGCTGGTTCGGCGACTCGGTCCAGTTGCGGGACTTCAACGGCGACGGCCGCGCGGAACTGGTCGCCTCGGCGCCCGAGGCGGGCCGGGTGTACGTACCCTCCGGGCACGTCGTCGGGGCCTACGGGAACGGGTTCCGTGATGCTCACGGCGACCTCGTTCGGCACCACGTCCCCCGCCTACCTCTGGGGGAGGCTCGCGGACTGACGAGTCCGCCCGGGCGGACGATGCCGGATCCCCGCCCCTGGAAGCACCGGAACTCCCGTACGCCTTCAACGGACGAAAGCGACTACAAGGCGAGTGCGGGCGCGATCACCCTGCTGCGGGGGTCGGCGTCGGGTGCCACCACGACCGGCGCGGTGTTCCTCACCCAGGACAGCCCCGGCGTCCCCGGCGCGCTGGCAGGAGGCGACACCTTCGGCTCCCAGCTCCTCGCCTCGGCCGTCAACCACGACGGGCGCGCCGACCTCACCGCGATCGCCGCCCAGGAGAACGACGACGGGGGCGCCACCCGGTACCTCCCCGGCGCTGCCACCTCGCTCTGCTCCACCACCGCGTCCACGAGCTTCGGCCCGGGCACGCTCGGCCTCTCCACCGCTTACTCGGCGACGAGGCCGGTCGCGACTTACGCCTGGTCAGGGCGTACGTGGACGACTGGGGCTGGTTCCGGGTGAACCCGCGCGCCGGTGGGGCGGGCTCCGGCAAGCACGTCTGGTGAACTCCCCGTAGGGCCCGTAGGGGACCGCTGGGAAATCCCTTAGGTGATGTCACAGGTCGGCCCCAATGCCGGGCCCGTTCCCCGGGCCCGGCACGCGACTCTGCGGGACCAGGTACGTTCGATAACGTGGCTGGATTCAGGATCGGACGCGGCGGCCGGGACAACCGTGCACCGCAGGCGCGACCGCAACAACACCGACCGTCGTACGGGCAGCAGGCACCGCAGGGAGGCCAGCAGCCGCCGTACGGCTACCCTGCTGCGCCGTCGCAGCCGCAGTACGGGGGACAGCAGTACGGCGGTCAGGCCTACGGCGGTCAGCAGGGCGGCTGGCCCCAGACCGGCAACGGCGGCCAGGGCGAGCCGGAGTACTTCGGCAACGGGCACCCGCGGCAGGGCCCGGACCCGTACGCGGCGAACAGCCCCGGCCACACCCAGGCGTTCTCGATCGGCGAGGACCCCTACAGCCAGGGCGAGACCTACCGCGCGGGCCAGGCGGCGGCCCCGCCGGTGGGCCCCCGCCTGCACTGGAAGGACCTGCTCAGGGGCATCGTCCTGTCCCCCAACCAGACCTTCCTGCAGATGCGCGACTACACGATGTGGGCCCCGGCCCTGATCGTGACGTTCATCTACGGCCTGCTCGCGGTCTTCGGCTTCGACGGAGCCCGCGAGGACGCGATCAACGCCACCCTCTCCAACGCGATCCCCATCGTCCTGACGACGGCCGTCGCCATCGTCATCAGCACCTTCATCCTGGGCGTGGTCACCCACACCCTGGCCCGCCAGCTCGGCGGCGACGGGGCCTGGCAGCCCACGGTCGGCCTCTCCATGTTGATCATGTCGCTCACGGACGCCCCACGCCTGCTCGTCGCCATGTTCTTCGGCGGCAACGCGTCCTTCGTCCAGCTCCTCGGCTGGGTCACCTGGGTCGGCGCGGGCGCCCTGCTGACCCTCATGGTCAGCAAGTCCCACGACCTCCCCTGGCCGAAGGCGCTCGGCGCGTCAGCCATCCAGCTGATCGCGATCGTGTCGATCATCAAGCTGGGTACCTTCTAGTACTTCCCGCACATACGAAAGGGGGCTTCCGGCACAACGCCGGAAGCCCCCTTTCTCTGCGTTTCGCTCCGCCGGGCCTCGCCGCCCTCAAGGGCTACTCGCGAGGCAGCCCCGCGAGGGGATCACGGCCGGAATCCGCCTCGGCGGCTACAGCGCCTCCCGGGAGGGCGTGATGGGCTCGCCCGACTTACGTACCGGAGGCAAGACGCTCCACGGGAAGTTGATCCACTCATCGGTCCGCTTCCACACGTACTCGCACTTCACGAGCGAGTGGGACTTCTCGTAGATCACGGCGGTGCGGACCTCGGCGACGGAGTCGACGCAGAAGTCGTGCACGAGCTTGAGCGTCTTGCCGGTGTCGGCGACGTCGTCGGTGATCAGGACCTTCTTCTGCGAGAAGTCGATGGCGTTGGGAACGGGCGCCAGCATGACGGGCATCGGAAGGGTGGTGCCGACGCCCGTGTAGAACTCGACGTTCACGAGGTGGATGTTCTTGCAGTCGAGAGCGTAGGCGAGCCCGCCGGCGACGAAGACACCGCCGCGGGCGATGGACAGCACTATGTCGGGCTCGTACCCGTCGTCGGCGATGGTCTGGGCGAGCTCGCGAACCGCGGTTCCGAATCCCTCGTAGGTGAGATTCTCACGCACCTGGGACATGCTCACGCCCTCATACCTGGGTCCGGTGGAAGTTGAGGAAGGACCGGGAGGCGGTCGGCCCGCGCTGCCCCTGGTAGCGGGACCCGTACCGGTCACTGCCGTACGGGAACTCGGCCGGCGAGCTGAGCCGGAACATGCACAGCTGCCCGATCTTCATCCCCGGCCACAGCTTGATGGGGAGCGTCGCGAGGTTGGACAGCTCGAGGGTGACGTGCCCGGAGAAGCCGGGGTCGATGAACCCGGCGGTGGAGTGGGTGACGAGCCCGAGTCTCCCGAGCGAGCTCTTCCCCTCGAGCCGCGAGGCGAGGTCGTCGGGCAGCGAGATGACCTCGTAGGTGGAGGCGAGCACGAACTCCCCGGGATGCAGGATGAACGGCTCATCGCCCTCGGGCTCGACGAGTCTCGTGAGATCCGCCTGCTCGATGGAGGGGTCGATATGCGGGTAGCGGTGATTCTCGAACACCCGGAAGTAGCGGTCGAGCCGCACGTCGATGCTCGACGGCTGCACCATGGATTCGTCGTAGGGATCGATCCGGACCCGCCCGGCGTCGATCTCGGCCCGGATGTCCTTGTCTGAGAGAAGCACGTCCCGAGGATACGCAAGGCGCGCGGACCGGCCACAATCGTGGCGGTCCGCGCGCCTGCCCACGTGGGCGTGAACGCTTCTGTTTTCTGCCCCTAATGCTTTTCCAGCTCCACCGGAACAACGTTCCGGAGCCGCGCACACCGCGGACACCGGATCAACCGACCGGGACCGAGCCGCTCGGCCTGCTGCATCGGGAACGAAGCGGTGCTGAACACGTGCCCCTCGGCACAACGGACGACGGTGCGCTCCATCAAGTCCTCAGAGTCCCTTCCCCAAGAGCCTTCGTCAGGCACTGGCGTGACCGACGACGAAAGCCACATTACGGGATGAAAGGTATGGCCCTCCAGGCGGCACTCCGGTCCCCCACGGGCCCTCTCCCGAGTCCCTACGGTACGCCCCAACTCCGGTCCCCCGCAGTCACATCCACCCTCCGAAACGCGACCGGGCCCCACGGCTTCCGCACCGGGGACCCAGGCATGAGGTAGAGTGAGCGAGTATTCGACACCGGCTCAACCGGCGTCTTACGCGGGTGTAGTTTAATGGTAGAACATCAGCTTCCCAAGCTGAGAGCGCGAGTTCGATTCTCGTCACCCGCTCTTCTTGAAGCCCCAGGTCAGCGACCTGGGGCTTTTGCATGGGCAGCCATTCCTGCGATGTACTGACGCGCCCCTGCACCCAAAGATGGGGCACGCGGAGGGCGCAGGCGCCTTGCGGCCGCAGCCCGCCCACGTCGCGACACGGCGCCGACACGCTCGACCTGGCTTTCCGAGCCCCTTCGCGTCCGGATCCGACGCCCTTCTTCGTCGCCTCGGGGCCCCCTCACGTCACCGGGCGCGTTGTGCAACCTTCCTCCCACCTCACGAGTCTTCCGGCCGTACGTCCCCCGCACAGCGCGAAAGGTCCCCGTGCCTCAGAAGAATCTCGTCGCCGCCGGGACCGGTGGTGCCATGTGCGCCGTCGTTCTCGGCAGCCTGCTGGCCGCCGCCCCGCAGGCGGCAGCCGCCGACGTCACCTGCTCGACCAACGTCTACAAGCGGACGTTCTACAAGAACACCTCGTTCTCCGGCTCCCCGGTGAGGACCGACTGCGACGGCACCATCAGCCAGAGCTGGTCCGGCAGCCCGGTCTCCGGCGTGCCGTCGAACAACTTCGGTGTCCGCTGGTCGGTGACCCGCGACTTCGGCTCCGGCGGTCCCTTCACGTTCACCGCCTCCGCCACCGACGGCGTCCGCGTCTACCTGGACGGCGTTCGCAAGATCGACCTGTGGAAGGGCACCGGTGACACCGCCCGCTCCAAGAGCGTCAACCTCACCGTCCCCTCGGGCAAGCACACCCTCCGCGTCGACTACGTGAACTGGACCGGCGCCGCGAAGGTCAAGTACACGTACACGCCCCGGACTTCGTCCACGTACGACCAGACGAAGCCACTCGCCCCCACCGGCGTGCAGACCGCCTACAACACCACGACCCGCAAGACGACCGTCTCCTGGTCCGCCAACAAGGAGATGGACCTGGCGAGTTACTCCCTCTACCGGCGGCCCGTCGGCTCCAGCACCTGGACGAAGGTCACCACGACCACCGCCCGCAGCCACACCGACCCCCTCGTGAACCCCGACGACCGCACGCCCTACTACTACGAGGTGCGCGCCAAGGACAAGGCGGGCAACACCTCGTCGGGCAGCACGGACACCATCGTCCGTCCCCTGCCCGTCGTCACCTCCCTGACCGGCACCTACGACAAGGCGACCGGCAAGGTCACCCTGAAGTGGCCCCTCAACACCGAGCCGCACTTCGACCACTACACGGTGCTGAGCAACGACAAGGTCGACGGCTACTGGGTCTGGGTCCCGCTCGGCACCACCAAGGGCAACACCTGGACCACCGACCCCGTCGTCGCCGACGGCGAATGGGGCCACTACCGCGTCCTCGTCACCAACGACGGCGGCACCACCACCTACAACCCGGACCGGCTCGACGCCACCGCCACCAACGAGCTCTGGCTCGAGATCCCTGACGGCATCGCCCCCGCCTACGCCCCCGACCTGACCCTCAGCTCCTGCGCGAGCGGCATCCGGGCGACCGCCACCGACAACACGCCGGCCCCGATCCGCGACTTCACCGGCTTCGAGATCGAGCGCCGCGAGGCGGGGACGGACACCTGGTCGGTCGTCCTGCATCAGGGATACGACCCGCGCTTCGCCACCGCCACGGCCACCGTCTGCGACCCGCTGCCCGCCGACGGGCGCGCCTACGAGTACCGGGCCCGTACCTACGACGCGGCCGGGAACTACTCGCCGTCCAGCGAGATCCGTACCGTGACCGTGCCGGTCGGCTGACGGTCACGGGGAACAGGCGACAGGCCGGTCGTCTCTTCGTGGGCCACGCATGCCAAGAGGACCGCTGATGTCCGACCTCACCGGCCGACACCAACAGCGGCGAACGGAGCCGGATCAGGACGGACCTCAGCGGCCGTCGCACCGGCGCGACCCAGGGACTCCTCTGGGGTGACAGCGGCACCCCAGAGGAGTCTCACGCATTACGGGTGGGAAAGTGCGTCACGTTGCAGGCAGCCTGCGACCGGCACGGCGTAGCGGCGGTCCCACTTCGTCCAGCGACGCCAGACTCCCAGTGACGGAGTCCGCCGGCTCGTTGATGGCAGGCCACTCGGCCGGGTTCACACTCGGACGGAATGCGAACTCCGCGCGGAAGCGGTCCCAGACGTCTCGGTACTCGACTTCCGGCAGCTCGGTCACAGGCTCGCTCTGCACCCGCAGAGACCATCGAGCCGGCTCGGCGTGAGGGGACCTGCAAAGCTGCGCAGCCGTCCTCCATCTCGTCCGGCGTGGTCCTCGCGCCGACACCTGGACATGGCCATCCGGCCGGCGCTCGTCCTGCCGCTCACCCGTCGGCACGGCACCGAAGTCCCGTCCTGCGCACACGACTTCGAAGAAGGAGGGCCGCCGCGCAGCGACGCGGCGGCCCTCCTTCTGTCCGCTTCTACGCCGTCGGCGCGTCAGCGGACGATGACCACTACGGGGGTGTTGCTGTAGGGGTACCCGCCGAAGAACCCGGCGGTACCGAACGGGTAGCCGTAGCCGAATCCGCAGTACGGGTTGAAGCCGCGGTTGAAGCCCACACCGAACCGGCACCCGCCGTTGGCCTGGCTGTTGGGTGACAGCGACGCGACACCGTGCGTGGTGGCTGCGGCTGAGGCCGGGCTCGCGACCGCTCCCACGATGACGCCGCCCGCGAGGAGGGCGGCGGCCAGGGTTCGCATGACCGGGTTCCTGTGCATATTTCGGTCTCCTTTGCCCCGAGATGTCCGCACCCCTCCGGTTTCTCCCCTCACACCAGGTAACACCTGATCGGCGGAACGTACCACTCGAGCGCCCCACGGCCCCGTGGTTCCGCAGCCAACCACGACCGGGGCCGCCTACTCCAACGCTTCGCCACCCACGGACGACGGGCACGCTCCGTTCCACGGTGTTCGGCGGGCTCATGGACCGGCTCACCGCCGACGTCGACAACCTGGCGGTCGCGTACGCCCAGAGCTTCCGTATGACCGGCTGCCTGCACCGGCGCTACCCGCAGCGCAGCCGGATCCTGCTGAAGCATGGGCTCGAAGTGGCCTGCTCCGACCGCGGGTTGGTGCCACGCGCACTGCGCGACATCCGTACCGCGGCGGCCGCCGGGCGGTTCGAGGTGGAGGACCGCGATCTCGCCCTGGCGATGACGGTCAGCACCCAACCGGCCCTGGGCCCGCTGCCGCACGCACAGCCCGACCGTGACGACGTGCGCCTCGGACCTGGTCGTACACGGCCTGCTGCGGCACTTCGGCATACCCGCCGACGAGGCCGCGGGAGCTGCTCGCTCGACCTGACCCGACCTCGCTCCGGTCGACGCCGTCGTCATGTGAACGCCCTCGGCCGGCCCGCGGGACGCAGGGCTGCTGCGAAGCCCCGGTCCCGCTTGAGCGCCCGCTCCGGACACCGGGCCCACCGACCACGACGCCCTCTCCTGCTCGACCTGGCAGCACCCCAGCGGGCCCGCCAGGCACCGGGGCACCACGGCCGAACAGCGGCAGCGCCTCGCGCGAGGGCATCTGCCGCGCCGCCGAGCAACCCCTGTCTTCACAGCTGTCAGTGCCTGCCACTAATGTTTCGCCGCTGCCGTGCGGACGCCGTCCGTTCACCTCGGGGGAGGGGCATGGCGGCCATTCATTCACTTGTGGGGGCATCTTGAACACGCGTACGCGTCGCAGATCCGCGGCGCTCACCACCGTCGCCGCGCTCACCGCCGGTCTCGTCGCCGGGGTTTCGGGCCCGGCGACCGCCGTCACCAGCAGCTGGCCCGCCACCGACGGGAAGCTGCTGTACACCGACGTCGGCGGTCAGATGGGCTTCGTCAACCCGGACGGGTCCTCATGGTCCTCGTTCAACCCGACTGGGAACCAGGGCGCCTGGTCCGCCGACGGCAGCCAGGTCGCCTTCGTGAACCCCTACGACGACCACATCCGCACGGCATGGGCCGACTCGGCGGACACCGGCGTCGACATCACCATGCCGTCCGGCAGCGGCTGGCATCCGGCCGACCCGACGTTCTGGTACGGCGGCGGCGACATCGTCTTCACCGCCGCAGGCCGGCTGCGGGTGACCGCGGCCGACGGCACCCGGGCGCCGAAGAGCCTGTTCGGCACCGACGTCGACGGCTGCGACTCCAAGCCCAGCGGCGCGGTCAACGGCATGCTGGCCTTCGTGCGCACCGGAACAAGCTGCGCCACCACCGGCACTCCGGCCGTGTGGGTCTACAACGGCCGTACCGGGGCGTTCACCAAGGTGGCCGACAACGCGAAGGACCCCAGCATCTCCCCGGACGGCCAGTCGGTGGCCTTCACCCGGTCGGTCGACGGACACAAGCAGCTGTTCACGGTCAAGACCAACGGCACCGGGACGGCCCAGGTCACCACGGACGCCACCGACCACAACCGGCCCGCCTGGTCGCCGCAGGGCAACCGGATCGCGTACGACATCTACGTCTCCGGCAACCCGGACGTCCCGCAGGGCCCGCATGTGTGGATCCACGACCTGGGCACGGGCACGGAGACGCAGGTCCCCCAGGGCGACGGCAGCGACGTGGCCTGGCAGCCGATCAGGGACAACGCGATCTCCCGGGTCTACGGCTCCGACACCTACGACACCAACATCGCGTCGTCCAAGTGGACCTGGAACACGGTCGGCACGAGCACGCCCGGCCTGACGAACGCGGGCGCGGCCGTCCTCATCAGCAAGTCGGACTCGGCGTACGCCACCACCGCGACCTCGCTGGCCGGCAAGAAGCGCGGACCGGTGCTGATGACCTCCGGCACCGGCCTGGACTCCTCGGTGCAGACGGAGCTCAAGCGCATGCTGCCGAAGGGTAAGACCGTCTACCTGATCGGCGGCACCAAGGTCCTCAACAGCGCGGTGGCGTCCAAGGTGACCTCGCTCGGGTATGTGGTCAAGCGGCTGTCGGACGTTTCGCGCTACTCCACCTCGGTGGCCGTGGCCAAGACGATCACCAGCACGCCGAAGTACGTCTTCCTGGCCACCGGATCCGACTACCACAACGCCCTCGCGGCCAGTTCCGCCGCGGGCTCCATGGGCAGTTCAGGGTCCGCGGTCGTGCTGCTGACCGACGGCTCGACCATGACCGCGTCCGTCTACGGCTACCTCAACAAGTACAGCCCGAGCACAACGAAGATCATCACGGTGGGGACCGACGCCGAGTCGGCACTGGCCAAGGCGTACAAGGCCGGCAAGATGCCGCACTGGCCCAGCAAGTACAGCTACTACCGGGTCGCCGGCGCCACTCCGCAGTCGAACGCCATGCAGCTCGCCAACCTGTGGTGGTCGCTGCCGTCGAACGCCGCGGTGGCCTCCGTGGGCAGTTGGCGCGGCGGCGTCTCCGCGTCGTCGGCGATGACCACCTACGGTCCGCTGCTGTGGACCGACGTCACCTCGCTGCCGTACGACACCAAGCGGTACCTGATGCGGATGTCGTCGAGTGTGAACCATGTGGCCGTCTTCGGCGGCACGGCATCGGTCGACGCTTCCGTCCTTCCCAAGATCGGTGCGGCGATCGGCGTGGGTACCCACTACGACTACACGTCGTACTACAAGGGCGTGGCGCCACAGAGCACGGCTGCTCAGTCGCTGCCCCACAGCACCCTGTCCGCTCCGAGCCCGAACCTCGCGCCCCTGCAGGTGACGGCCACGAAGTAGTCGTCCCTACGCCCCGGCGGGCGCGTCCGGCGAGCTGCCGGACGCGCCCGCTTTCGCTTCTCGTACCGAGCGGGCGTCGTCGGACGTGGGAGCCGAGACAGCCGCCCGCGCCCTTGCCGACAGGCCCGCTCGTCTCACGGGCGGTGCTACTCGCGATGATCGTGTCTTTTCGGGCGGGAGGACGCCCACTGATCGAGCGTCTCGTCCGAGGCGAGCCGGGACAGCGCTTCCGTCAGGCGTTCGCAAGCCTCTTCGATCTCGCGGAGGGTGCGGTTCCGCTCGGCGACGATCGCCGAGAGAAGAAGGGCCGTCAGTGACACGGTGCCGTTGAAGGCCTGCAGGATGACCATCTTGGCGAGCAGGTCCTGACCGGAGAACGGGCCCGAACCGACGGCACCCGCGTCGATCGCGACCACGGAGGCGATCAGCACGCAGGGCGCGGCGCCGGCCAGCTGGAAGCGGAAGGCCGCCCAGATCAGGAAGGGAACGACGAGAAAGAGAAGGTCGAGCGAGCTGTGGGTGACCCCGGCGGTGACCAGCGCCGTGCCGCCGAGCAGGGCCAGCGCCTCGACCCAGCGCAGGACGGGTGTGCCGCGTGGCCATCGGGCGTTGCGCGCGGCCAGCAGGAACGGCGTGATGACCAGGACTCCCATCGCGTCGCCCGTCCACCACACCGACCAGGCCGGCCAGAAATCCTGCGCCGTCAGCGCACCGGAGGCCACCAGGACTCCGGTGCCGAGCGTGGCGCTGATCAGCATCCCGCCCAGGGCCCCGAGGAAGACCAGCGACAGCGCGTCCTGCAGCCGGTCGAGTTCGATACGGAATCCCACACGCCGCAGGAGGAGGTACGCGCAGACCGGGGCGACCGTGTTGCCGACCGCGATGGCGAGTACGGGGAGGATCGAGGGCCCGAGCACCACGTTCACAAGGAACGCCCCGAGAGCGATCGCCGGCCACATGCGAAGGCCCCACAGCATCAGGGCGACGAGAGCGATGCCGGTGGGCGGCCAGAAGGGCGTGATCTGCCCTCGCACCAGTTGCTGCTGCAGCCCGATCTTGGCGCTGACGTAGTAGGCGGCCACGACGGCGGCCATCCGCAGGCCCTCGGCGGCGTACCGCCGGAGCCGCTCACTGCGCGCCACGTCGATCATCCCCGCCCGCGTCGGCGGTCACACCGGGCGAGGCCGCGCCGGGGTCGCACATGCCGTGCATGCCCTCATTCTTCGCCCTGCGGCTGCTCCTGTCGCCCTCTGCCACGCCCCTCGTCCCAGAGCCCCCCGTAGCGAAGGACGAGGACGGCGGCGTCGTCGCTGTGGCCGGTGAGGTCCGCCACCTTGATCACCTGTGCGGCCAGCTCGTCCGGGTCGGTGCGACAGGCGCCGACGACCAGTTCGGCAACCCGCTCGAGACCTTCCTCGATCGGGTAGTCGGGGCCTTCCACCACACCGTCGGTGAGCAGCACGAACGCGCCCACGTCGGCGAGCAGCCGGTGGGTCGACCGGTATTTCTCGCCGGCCTGGATGCCCAGCGGCAGGCCGCCGTCGGTCAGAACGATGTCGCAGCGGCCGGCCGCCGTGGCCCAGACGGCGGGGACATGCCCGGCGCGGGCGTCGACGAGCTCGCTCGTGACCGGGTCGAAACGCAGGAACGAGCAGGTCACGAACAGCCCGCAGTCCAGGGCGACGAGCAGGTCGTTGGTGCGCCGGAGCACCTCCGCCGGGTCCGTGGTGGCGGTGGCGACGGCGCGCAGACAGGTGCGCACCTGCCCCATGAGAGCAGCGGCCTCGACATCGTGGCCTTGCACATCTCCGATCACGAATCCCACCGAGCCGTCCGGCATGAGGAAGCCGTCGTACCAGTCGCCCCCGATGTCCAGCCCGGCCCGCGCGGGTGCGTACCGTCCCGCCACGTGCAGACCGGACAGGACCGGCAGGTCGGCGGCGAGGACCTGACGCTGCAGCGCGGCAGCGAGTTCCACGCGGGCCTGCTGGACCTTGATCCGATCCAGTATCCGGCCGGTGAGATCACCAAGCGTGTCCAGCAGCTCCGCCGTGCCGCTGGAGGAGTCGGTGCGGCGACGAGGCATGGCATCACACTCCGGGTCTTTCGGAGTTGCGCCCTATGTCACGATTTCACCGTACCCCTCGGGGCCAGGGCCGGGATGTCCGGTGCCCCCTCCACGACAACCGCCGCTACGGCTTCCGACGGCGATCGAGGAGGTCCTTCGCCGATGGCGGCACGGCGACGGCGGAGGCCCACGCACATCGGCCCGCGGCCCCAGGCCACCGTCAGCCGACGTCCCCCAACCCTGTCGCCCGGCCTTCCCGGTCCCAGCGGACCTCCAGGACGCGCTCGACGGCGTCACGGTTGATGGGCCCGAACACGTGCGGGAACAGGGTGCTCGCGGCCACCCCGGGCGGCGGAGCGGGAACGGCCGCCTCCCATACGCACTTCGCGGTGAGCCGGTCCTCGTCGAGGAGCAGCGCCAGCAGCGGCCTGGGAGCGGTGCGGTAGAACGCGTTGACGACGGTGAGCGTCGTCTCCTCGTCGGGTGAGCAGTGGACGAAACCGTCCTCCGCGAGGGAAGCGGGCGCGTACGGCCGGCCCGGGCCGGCGTTCCACTCACCGAGCGGTACGACGTGATAGATCATGCCCCGGTTATATAGCAGCGGGGGTGACCGAGGGGCGAAGAGCGACCTGGGCCGTCGCGGCGGCTCCCGGGTGGCGGGCCGCCCGAGGAGCAGCGCCCATCGGGCAGTCTCCGCCCGACCTTGCCGGGCCCACGCGCCTCAGGCATCACCGCAGTTCAGGGCACCCGCCGCGCGGACCGCCGCCCCGGTCAGGGTCGTCGCGGTCCGTACGGCGCTGGTGACCGCCTCGTCCGGGTCGAGTCCGCACAGATCGGTGAGAGAGAAGAGGGCCTCCGCGCTGACGACCACCGCGAGGTCGCGCTTGAGCTGGGCGAAGGCGTCCGGATTCGTCGCCCCCAAGGTGCCCTGGAGGGGGACGAGCGCGTGGTCGATGAGGCCGAAGCGGATACCGGGTCGCATGGTCACCGTCTCGGGGCGGGTGATGGTGGCGGCGATCATGGCGCGCACCGCGCCTTGGCGGGCGAGTATGCCGCGGAGCAGGAACTCGCAGGCGAAGGCGACGCGTTCGACGGGGTCGCGGGAGTCCGCGACCGGTCGCAGCGCGTCGGCCGGTGCGGGCCAGACGCCCGCCAAGGCCTCGCTGATCAGTGACGGAAGGTCGGGGAAGTACCGGTAGGCGGTGGCTTCCGAGACCAGGGCCGCGCGGGCGATCGCGGGCATGGTCACCTCGGCGCCCGTGCCGATGAGTTCGCGGGCGGCCTCGACGATCGCCGTGCGCGTGCGCCTCTTCTGGTTGCTGCGGCCGGTGTCCGTCGGTGTCGTCGCCATCGGTATGCCCCGTCCTCAGTCTCTGCCGGTCCGCCCAACCCCCCTGCACAAGCACTTTACCACTGCCGACTCTCGTTATGAGAGTTCACTTGCACAACGAGAGCAGCCTCCCTAATCTCATGAGAGCGAACTCTCACGAAGGAGCGGCAATGAACGAGGTTTCCGTGGTCGGCCCGGACGGCGGCGAGACCATCCGGCTGGGACCGACCCAGATGCGCATCCTCGAGGACGGCAGCACCACCGGGCACCGGATCGGGATCGGTGAGATCACCCTCGCCCCGCACACCCAAGGCCCGCCGCAGCACCGTCACGCCCAGCACGACGAGGGCTTCTACGTCGTCTCCGGCACCGTGCACTTCACCGTCGGGGAGACCACCCATGCCGCCCCCGCCGGCACGCTCGCGATGATCCCGCCCGGCGCCCCGCACACCTTCGCCAACCTCGGCGACGAGCCGGCGGTGCTGCTCAACACCTTCACGCCCGACCTGTACGTGCAGTACTTCCGCGACCTGCGGGACATGATCGCCGGCGGCCGGGAGATGAGCGCCGAGGCGACCGTCGAGGTGATGAGCCGTTACGCCACCGTTCCCGCCAGCGACTTCGCCTGACCGCCCCCTCCCCTCGCCTCCCGACGCCCTTGAGGACACTTCATGACCAGCACCGTCCACACCCTCGACCTCCCCTCCGGCGACCTCGACGTCACCGTCGACGACCAGGGGCAGGGCCGCCCCTTCCTCCTGCTGCACGGCGGCGGCGGTCCGCAGACCGTCGCACCCTTCGCCGGGCTGCTCGCGGCACAGCGGCCGGCCAGGGTCATCACCCCGGTGCACCCCGGCTTCGGCGGCACGGCCCGGCCCGACTGGCTGACCGACGTCGCCACCCTCGCCCAGGCCTACGTACGACTGCTCGACGAACTCGGCCTCACGGACGTGACCGTCGTCGGCAACTCCATCGGCGGCTGGATCACCGCCGAACTGGCCCTGCTCGACAGCGAACGGGTCGGCAGCGTCGTCCTCGTCAACGCCGCCGGCATCAAGGTCCCCGGCCACCCGGTCGCCGACCCCTTCTCCCTCACCCCGGCCGAGCTGTCGCGGCTCGCCTTCCACGACCCCGCGAAGTTCGCCGTCGACCCCGCCACCCTCCCGGAGGCCGCCCGCGCGGTGATGGCCGCACACCGCGCCGCCCTCCAGGTCTATTCGGGGCCGTACGTCATGGAGGACCCCACGCTCCGCGAGCGCCTGGCCAAGGTCACCCACCCGGCCCTCGTCGCGTGGGGTGAGAGCGACGAGGTCGTCGACGCCGAGTACGGGCGGGCGTACGCGGCGGCCATCCCCGAGGCCCGGTTCGAGCTGCTCCCCGCCACCGGCCACATGCCGCAGCTCGAGACCCCCGAGCAACTCCTCGCCGCGCTGTGGGACTTCGCCGACTCCCATGCCACGAACCGGCGTTGAAGGAAGGCGCCCCGTGCACCGACCCCGCGGCGGCCGACGGAGGTCGGTCCTGGCCGTCTGCTGTCTGAGCGTCCCGCTCGTCAGCCTCGACACCACCATCCTCAACGGGGCAGCCGCGGTCCGCGGGTGCCGCTGCTGATCGCCGGGGCCGGTATCACCACCAGCGGGTGTGCTGGCCGTGCTCGTCACCCGCTCCGCCACCCCTCGTACGGGTGGCGGCGACGTGCTCGGTGACGGTGCCGAGCAGCAGGTGGACGAGCCCGACGACGATGGTGCCCGGGTTGATCCACACCTCGGGCGTGGCACTGTCGGACGATCGACGTCACCGGCTCCGCCCCACCGCGGCGGGTGCAGCGCGCGGTGATCAGCGCGACCGGCGAGCTGAGCCGCTTCTTCTCGGCGTTCCCGGAAGGTCGGCTGCCGCACCCCATGCAGCCGCCCGACCGTTTCGATCCGTTCACACACGCGAGGTCCCCAGGGGATTCGTGCAGGAGCATCACACAGGCTGCACACAGTCTTGCGAAAGACTCGTTAGGTTGCTGGCCATTCGATCCCACGTGCGAACGTGACCAGGCTGCGGCCCGGTGCGGGCGACGGCACGTCAACTCAGGAAGACCGAGATGGACTACTGCTCCTCGTGTCGTCGGCATCTCAACGGCGCCCTGGTGTGTCCCGGGTGCGGTGCGTACGCTCCGGACATCGCTCCGGTCACAGCCGACGGTCGCCCTGTCCCCGCCCGGGCGCCGCAGGCGACGACGGACGCGGTGGCCGCGTGGGAATTCGCGGCCGCCGAGGCGTGGCACGACGACCGTCTCCGTGGCGGGACAGCAGGTTTTCGTGCCGGGACGGCGATCGGGGCCGGCACGGAGGAGCCCCCGCAGGTCGGCCCGTCCGGCGATCTCCAGGACGTACCGCCCGCGCCGCAAGGGCGGGCGGCACGGCGTCGCCAGCGGGCCCGCTGGAAGAAGAACCAGCGCCGGGCCGTGGTCGCGACCGCCGTCGCACTCGTCGGAGGCGGTCTGACGGTTGCCGCGATGGACGGGCAGTCCGGCAACCGGGCCCAGGCGGCCGCGGCACCGGAGCTCCCGAGCACGGGCGCCAAGGAGGAACCGACCTCGCAGTACACCCGCCCGGCGGAGACGCGGCCCGACACTCACCGCTCCTCGTCCACTCCCCCCGCGCAGTCTCCCGCGACCAACCTCCCGCGCGAGCAGTCCACCGCCGCCCTGCACCGCACCGCCCCGCCGAGCGCTCGGCCGACCGCCACCGCCCTTCCTCGTACGACCGGCGCGACGGCGACGTCGGCCCCCCAGCAGCCGATCGCCTCCCCGTCCTCCGGCGCAACGGTCCCCGACCACACCGGTACGGCCGCCCATCAGACGTCCGCGCCCGCTCCCGCCGCCGGCACGGACTCGGGAACGCAGGCCGCCCCCACGCCCGCGGCGACGTCGCCGTCGGAGATCTGCCTGCTCGTGGTGTGCATCGGCTGACGGGGCCGAGCCACGCCTCTTCGGCCCGTCGTGCTCGCCTCTGCGGACCGTACGCCGCCGCCCTAGGCTTGAAGAACCGGTTCGGGGACGCGGGAGCCGGGCCCCCGGACCGGGGCGGAGGCGGGGGAAGGCCACCCCAGGAGGACGCGATGGTGCGGCACACCAGACTGGCCGGGGAAACGGCGGACTACCTCGCCGCCCGCGAAGAGCTGCGCCTGGCCGAGATCGAGCTCATGCGTCGGCGCGAGCAGGTCGCGGGCCTGCGACGGGCGCTCCCGCAGGGGTCGCCCGTCGAGGACTACGCCTTCGTCGAGGGCCCCACCGACCTCGACGTCGGCGACGCGCCGGTCAATGAGGTCACCCTCAGCGAGCTGTTCACCGCCCCGGACCGCCCGCTGATCGTCTACCACCTCATGTACGGCAAACTGCAGACCGACCCCTGCCCGATGTGCACCCTGTGGATCGACGGCTTCAACGGCATCGCCCACCACCTCGAGCGCAACGCCGACTTCGTCATCGCCGCGGCCGCCGACCCGCCCGCCCTGCGGCAGCACGCCCGCAACCGCGGCTGGCACCGGCTCCGGCTCCTGAGCTGCGGCGACAGCACGTTCAAGTACGACCTGGGCAGCGAGGACAAGGACGGCGAACAGGACTCCACCGTCTCCGTGTTCACCCGCGACGGCGATGGCACGGTCCGCCACTTCTACTCCACACACCCACGCATGGCCGACGACATCGACCAGCGCGGCATCGACCTCCTGGCCCCCGTCTGGCACCTTCTCGACCTGACCCCGCAGGGCCGCGGCGACTGGTACCCGAACCTCGACTACTGACGCCCTGCGACGGCCGCCGCTCGCCGCGATACGCGGCGGGCGCGCCCCGCTAGCCGATCGGGTAGCCCTGCTCGAACGCCCAACGACCCGGCGGGTACGTCGCCTCGGCGAACTCCAAGGGCCGGTCCCGCATATCGTGGACGACGTGATGGACGATCAGGACAGCGGCTCCGGGCTCGAGTTCGAGGTCGACCGCCTCGCCCTCCGTCGCCGGGCGTGCGCACAACCGGTCCTCTGCATAGCTCCCTTGACGTCCCGTCATGTTCTCGACGTACAGGAGCGTGCCTTCCTGAATCCGGTCGAGCTCACGAAGCCTGGGGGCATGCTTTCCGACATCGCTGCCGAACCAGGACGTGGAGATCGCGACCGGCCCGGACTCGTTCCTCGTCACCCGGCGCCGGTGAACAGCTCTGGCTCCGGGCGCCAGGCTCAGCGCCTCGGCGACGTGGTCGGGCGCCGGCACCCAGCCGGCCGAGGTGATCACCGCGTACTCGCCCGGCGGATGGACCCTGCCGATCTGTCTGGCCCGTCCGTAGAACTCCCGAGCACGCCGGTTCGCGGCGACTGCGCGCACGTAGGTACCCGATCCCTGCCGCTTCTCGACCAGCCCCTGATGACTCAAGGCCGCCAGCGACCGAGCGGCCGTCGGCCGTGACACGCTCCAGTCGGCCGCCAGCCGGCGTTCCGAGGGAACCTCGTCGCCGGGCCGCAGGTCGCCCCGCAGAATCTGCTCGCGAAGGTGGTGCGCGATCTGCAGGTACTTGGGCCGGGTCTCTTCGATCTGCGGCATCGCAGCCCCTTGCGCAAGTGGCTATTACCACTGGCCACTATAAGGTGAGTGGCCAGGGGGCGAGCCCGTACGCTGACGAGGGTGACGCGCTTGATCGTGGCAGCCGGAGGCGGGGGCGACGCCGTCGCCGCCTCAATGCTCTACGCGGCCCTCTACGCACATCGCGGCGGTCCGGCGCTCGTCCTCACCTACGCATGGGACCGCCAGCTGATCGATCCGGTGCCTGGGCCACGAGGGCCGGACAGCTTCACCGGCCTGCGGACCCTCACGCGCAGCGTGCGGACCGTCCCCGCCGAGGCGAAGCCGATCGCTCCGGCGGGCTCGACGCTCCCCCGCCTGGCGGCCGAGCTGCCGCACACCTTCGCCCTGCTCGATCCGCTGCACGGCGCCGAGGGCATCACGCGCCAACTGGAAGAGCTCATCCAGATCCTGGACCCCGAGTCCATCGACCTCCTGGACGTCGGCGGCGACATCCTCGCCAGGGGTGACGAGGCCACCCTCCGCAGCCCTCTCGCGGACGCCCTCACTCTGGCCGCGTCCTGCCAAGTCAACGCATCTGTACGGCTCTTGGTCGCCGGTCCCGGACTGGACGGCGAACTCCCGGCCGAGGACCTGCGCGAGCGCATGGGCCCGACGGTCCTGACACTCACGGCCGAGCACGTCGAACCGGTCGTGTCGGTACTGGAATGGCACCCCTCCGAGGCGGCGGCCATGCTGGCGGCCACGGCCCGGGGCGCCCGCGGCCTCTGCGAAGTCAGGGACGGCGGCCTGCCGGTCCCGCTCACCGACGAAGGCCCCACCGTCCACGAAGCGGACCTGGACGACGCCGTCAATCGCAATGAGCTCGCCCGCGCCCTCCTGGAGACGGAGAGCCTCGAGGAGGCCGAACAGGCCAGCCGAGAAGTCTGCGGTTACTCGGAGATCGACTACGAGCGGAACAGGACGGGCCGGCTCGGGAACCGACCGCAACAGCCGCTCGACCCGGACAGCACGCTGCGTCTCCTCGACCGGTTCGAGGCCGAGGCCCGCGCCCGGGGCATCACCCACATGACGTTCCGCAGGATCACCGAGGCGCTCGGACTCGGCGGCCAACAACGCGAGGACCTCAGGACGCTCCTGCTGAGCAGCCGTCCGCAGCAGTACGCGGCGCCGCTGTGGCGCATCGCGTCCGACAGCGGCGCCGGCATCTGACGGACCGCCGGATCCCGGCGACTTCCCTTGCCGAGAGCACGAATTCGGCGGCCCGTGGCCGTCCGCTGCGTCATCCAGGCCGGAATCGTCCGCGGATGGCGCCTACTTGATCTGACCGGCCGCCCACTCGGCCCACTCGCGGCGCATGGCGTTGAACCGCAGGCCGTACTCCAGGGCGATCCGGCCGTAGACCGAGAGGTCGTCGTCGTCCCAGTCGACCGACTCCACCAGCCCGCGCAGGTTCTCATCACCCTGGTCGGACATCTCGATCAGCTCGGCCAGGTAGCCCCGCGCCTGCTCCGGCGTCAGCACCCCGAGGAAGAACACCCGCAGCAGAACATCGCTGCGGGTGGTGCGCTGCGGCCTGGTCTCGGTCAGCCAGTGCCGCAGCTCGGCCAGTCCCTCGTCGGTGATGGCGTACTCCTTGCGGCCCCGCGGGCCCTCGGCCGCCACCGTGATCAGCCCGGTGCCCGCCAGCTTGGTGAGCTCGGTGTAGATCTGGCTCTGGGTCGCCGGCCAGACGTTGGCCAGCGACGTCTCGAACAGTTTCAGCAGGTCATACCCGCTCGCGGGGCGATCGGAGAGGAGGCCCAGCAGTGCGTGTCGGAGGCTCATGCCCCCACTCTACATTCCACTCTTGACATGTCACTACTGCACCTTCTAATTTTGACATGTCAGGAACGGAATCACGAGTGAAACGCCGAAACCGGAGACCTCATGTCTTACCTGCGCACCTTCCTCCCGTGGATCATCTTCGCCGTGCTGCCCTCGGGGAGCTGGCAGTGGGCCGCACTGGCCGCCCTGGTGGTCGCGGTGGCGGTGATCGCCCAGCAGGTACGGACCGGCACCGGATTCGACGCGCTGATCATCGAGCTCGGCTCGGCGGTCTTCTTCGCCGCCCTGGCCGTCATGGCCTTCGCCGATCCGCACTCGGCCGTGCACGACTACTCAGCGGCCCTCTCCTCCGGCACCCTCGCCGTCATCGCCGGGGGCTCGCTGGCCATCGGCAAGCCGTTCACGCTGGGCATCGCCAAGCGCACCACCCCGCGCGAGGTCTGGGAGCTCAAGCCGTTCATCCGGACCAACGTCGTCATCACCGCCGTATGGACGGTGGCCTTCGCCCTGACCGCCCTCGTGCTCGCCGTCGTCGCTCACGCCGGAAACGCCCACTCGACCTCCGCCACGCTCATCCAGATCGCCGGCTTCGCCGCCCCGATGATCTTCACCGTCCGCTACGTCGCCCACGTCCAGGCCAAGGCAGCCGAGACCGCCCGGTGAGCCGGCCGCACCGCGAGAGCCATGCCCCGGCCTTTACGGAACGCCGAGTTCGAAGAGGGCGTAGCCCGCGTACGAACCCGAGGCCACCGCGGCGATGGCGAGCAGCGTGAACTGGGTGGGCAGGCGCAGGTTGCGCATCTGCAGGGCGAGCGGGATGAAGAGGGGGAAGGCGGGGAGCAGATAGCGGGAGATGTTGCCGAAGATCTGCCGGCTGCCGAGGACCAGGACGATGGTCAGCAGGGTGTGGACCACCAGGACGGCCGGGGGACGCAGACGGATCAGGAGAGGGAGCAGCAGCAGGCACAGCAGGACGACGGCTACGCCGATGAGGTCTTCGAAGGGGAACGCGAAGAGGTAGTCGAAGTGGCCCACCGGGACGGAGGTGAGGACGTCGAGGGTGTGGCTGCCGTAGTCGAAAGTGTGCGCCCAGGCCCCGGTCTGGAGCTTGAAGTAGCCACCGTAGTCGCCCATTTGGTGGCCCACCCAGAGCAGGTAGCCGACCAGGCCGAGCGGGGCGATCAGTATCGCGGTCAGCGGGCGGGCCATGCCGTCCCGTCGGCGTTGGCGGTGGAGTGCAGCCAGTGCGGCCACCGTCAGGGCGGCGATCAGCGCGACGGCGGTGGGGCGATTGAGGCCGGCGGTGAAGGTGAGGGCCCCCGCGGTGAGCCAGCGGTGGCTCATGACGGCGTGGCAGGCCCAGACGGCGAGGGCGACGTAGAGGGACTCCGAGTAGACCGACCACTCCATGCCGGAGCCGGGCCAGACCGCCCACAGTCCGGCCGCGGCCAGCCCGGCCCGCCTGCCGCCGAACCGTGCGGTGACGGCGTAGATGCCGAGCGCGGCGACGAAGGAGGCGACGACGGAGACCAGCAGGCCGGCGCCGTACGGACCGAGGCCGGTGCACTCGGAGACCAGGCGCATCGCCGCCGGGTAGAGCGGGAAGAACGCCGCCGAGTTGCCTTCGAGGGTGATCAGGCCCTTCGCGCCGGGGACCGGGACGAGCGCGGGATGGTATCCGTGCGCGGCGATCTGCTGGTACCACCAGCCGTCCCACGTGGCCAGTACGTCCCAGGGGTGGGCGCCGCCGCCGAAGCGCGGGTGCTTGGTGCGGTAGTCCCCGGCGGAGTGCAGCAGGTACATGAAGACGCAGAAGCCGATGAGCTTCAGGGCGCCGTACATCGCGAGGACGGGGCCGTAGTGCCGCGCGGCCCGGCGCAACCGCTCCTGCCTGGTGGGGGCCGAGGCGGAGAACTCGGGAGAGCCGGCGTCCGGACGAGCCGCCGGCTTCGCCTGACTCATCGTCACTCGGCTCATCGCGGCGGGGATCGTCGTCGTGCGGTTCGGCGCCGGGTGGTTCAGCGTCGTGTGGTTCGGCACCGGGCGGTTCAGCGTCGGATGGTTCGGCGTAGGGCGGTTCATGAGGCCGTCGGTCCCGTCCCGCGGCGACGGGTGCGGCGGGCGGGGAAGACCCAGGCCCGGAAGAGCAGAAAGCGCAGGAGTGTCGCGGCCAGGTTGGCGGCGACGAGCACGGCGACTTCGGTGGGGCGCGCGGCCCCCGGCGCCACGTGGTGCAGGGTGGCGAGCGACCCGCTGGTGAGTGCCAGACCGATCACGAAGACGAGCAGGCCCTTGGCCTGGTGGCGTATCGCACCGCCACGGCCGCGCAGCCCGAAGGTGAGCCGCCGGTTCGCGGCCGTGTTGGCGACGGCGCAGACCAGCAGTGCCAGCGCGTTGGCGGCCTGCGGCCCCGCCGCCGGGCGCAATGCCGCATACAGCAGCACGTATCCGACGGTGCTCACCGCTCCTACGGCGGCGAAGCGCAACAGCTGGCCGGCCAGGCCGCCCCGCGACTCGCCGCCGGCGCTCCGGCGCAGCCCGGCCATCGGGAGCGTGCCGCGGGCCAGTGCCCGGCCGATCCGGGCGATGCCGCGCAGGTCGGCCAGCGCCGTGGACAGGAGGTCGACTCGGCTGTCGGGGTCGTCCACCCAGTCGACCGGGACTTCGTGTATTCGCAGCCCGGCCCGCTCGGCGATCACCAGCAGCTCGGTGTCGAAGAACCACCCCGAGTCCTCCACCAGGGGCAGCAGCCGCTCGGCGACATCGCGGCGCACCGCCTTGAAACCGCACTGCGCGTCGGAGAAGCCCACGGCGAGCGTGGAACGCAACAGGGCGTTGTAGCAGCGGGAGATGACCTCTCGCTTGGGGCCGCGCACCACCCGGGAGCCGCGGGCCAGGCGGGTGCCGATGGCGATGTCGGAGTGCCCGGAGATCAGCGGGGCGACCAGCGGCAGCAGCGCGTTCAGGTCGGTCGACAGATCCGCGTCCAGGTACGCCAGGACCGGCGCCCGCGAATCCGACCACGCCGCGTGCAGCGCCCGGCCCCGTCCCTTCTCGGCCAGCCGCAGCCACTGCGTCTCGGGGAGCTCGGCGGCCAGCCGGGCCGCGATCCGCGGAGTTTCGTCGGTGCTCGCGTTGTCGGCGACGGTGATCCGGAACGGGTAGGGGAAGGTCTCGCGCAGGTGCGCGTGGAGCCGCCGCACGCTCGGCTCCAGATCCGTCTCCTCGTTGAACACCGGAACGACCACGTCCAGGACGGGCTCCCGGTGGTGCGCCGGCACCGGTGTGCGGAGCGGCAGTCGGTCCGTCAAGTCGTCCACCACAGAGTCCGTCAAGGCGATCAGCCCTGCATTTGTCACGATGCGTCCATGTCTGTGTGCTGTCGCAGGGCATGCCGAAGTCACCCACGGCAGGGTGCGATCAGGGGGCAGATGTCAGGGGTCAGGGGTGACGAGTCGCGGAGCGCCGGTCGGGGACGCGGCGCCGCACCCGCTACCCGGGGGCGGCGGAGTCGGCGACCGACGACGACTCGACGGTCGAGGGCGTGCTCGACGGCGTGGCCGGTGCACTCGGCGTCCCCGAGGACGAGGGCGGCGGCGTCTTGGTCGCGGACGCGGTCGGGTCCGAGGACACCGTGACCGAACTCCCGGTCGCGGTCGGTGTGGTGGGTGGGCCGGAGGTCGAGTCGCCGGTCCCGGCGGTGGTCGTGGGGGAGGAGGTGGAGCTCTCGCTCGGGGACGCGTCCGGCGTCGGAGTCGTACTCGGGTACGAGGGGCTCGTCGCGGGCCGTGGAAGGGGAGCCTGGGGCCTGTCCTTGGCGGGGTCGTGGGGCAGCAGGAAGAAACCGACGCCGAGTCCGGCGACCGCCAGGACGGAGCCGACGGCCTTCTGCGCCGCGCGGGCACGGCGGCGGGCCCGTACGCCCGCCCGCAGACGCGTCCGGTGCTTCGGCTCGAAGGGGGTGTGTTCCTGGGTGTCGCGCATCAACCGCGCCAACTCCCGCTCGAAGTGATCCATGGACTCCCCTTCACCCCACCGGCTCGATGACATCGGCCAGGATCCGACGCAGCCGTGCCACGCCCCGTGAGGCATGGGATCGAGCGGTGCCCACCGGGCACCCCAGCGCCTCCGCGACCTGCTTCTCGGGCAGGTCCTGGTAGTAGCGCAGCACCACCGCGGCCCGCTGTCGCGCCGGCAACTGGGCCAGCGCGGCCTCCAGTCGCGAGCGCTCCACCACGGCGGCGGACACGTCGCCCGCCTCCGGCAGGTCGGGGAGCTGTTCGACCGGGCGCTCACCCCACCAGCGCCGCCGGGCCGAGCGTGCCGCCGCTCGGGCCAGGACCTTGCGTACATACGCCTCCGGTGCCTCCTCGGCGATCTTGGGCCAGACGAACCAGAGTTTGACCAGGGCCTCCTGGAGCAGGTCCTCGGCGCGGTGCCGGTCGCCGCCGGCGAGCAGCCGCGCGAGGTGGAACAAGGCGGACCAACGGGCCGCCACGAACCCGTCGAACCCATCGGCCCGTTCCTGCTCCATCCGCACCGTCCCCGTTCTCGCCGGCTCCCTGCACCGGCTCCCTACACAAGGGGAAAGACACTGGAGGCCCCTTCACGATGCACTCCGCCCCTGTGATCCAGGTCACGCACGGGCGGGGGCTCCCCGGGTGGGACTCTGCTGCGGCGACGGCCTGAGGGTGCAGTTGATGAACAGGGCACGCAAGTCGTCGAAGCGGTACGGGTCGTCGGTGGCGGTACCCGGGGAATCCGCGGACGGGGATGCGGACGGCGACGCTGCCGTGGCGGGCTCCCTCGAAGCGGCGGACAGTACGGGACAATCCTTACGGCCCCATGACGTGACGTGCGCGCTCCGCCGTGCGCCGCGCCCGGGGCCCTAGCGTTCGGCTCATGCGAGTACTGGTCACCGGCGGTGCCGGGTTCATCGGGTCCCATGTCGTCCAGGCGCTGACCGCGCGGGGGCACGAGCCGGTCGTGTTCGACCTGCGCGACGGCCTGGACGTGCGCGACGCCGGGGCGGTCGCGGCCGCGCTGCCGGGGGTGGACGCCGTGTGTCATCAGGCGGCGATGGTGGGGCTGGGGACGGGATTCGGCGACGCCGTCGAGTACGTCTCGCGCAACGACCTCGGTACGGCGGTGCTGCTCGCCGCCATGGCGGACGCGGGCGTACGGCGGCTCGTGCTCGCCGGGTCGATGGTGGTGTACGGGGAGGGGCGGTACGAGTGCGCCGGGCACGGGGTGGTGCGGCCGGGGCCCCGGGCGGTCGAGGATCTGGACGCGGGGCGTTTCGAGCCCCGGTGCCCCCGGTGCGGTGAGGAACTGACGCCGGGGCTGGTGGGCGAGGACGCCCCGGTCGACCCCCGGAACGTGTACGCGACGACCAAGCTGGCCCAGGAGCATCTGGCGGCGGCGTGGGCCCGGTCGACGGGCGGCGGCGCCGTGTCGCTGCGCTACCACAACGTGTACGGGCCCGGGATGCCGCGCGACACCCCGTACGCCGGCGTCGCCTCCTTCTTCCGGTCCGCGCTCGCCCGGGGCGAGGCCCCGCGCGTCTTCGAGGACGGCGGGCAGCGGCGGGACTTCGTGCACGTGGGGGATGTGGCGGCGGCCAACGTGGCGGCGCTGGAGGCGAGCTCTCACGACGGTGCGCTCACCGCCTACAACACCGGCAGCGGCGAACCGCACACCGTCGGCGAGATGGCACGCGCCCTGGCCGCCGCGTACGGCGGGCCCGAGCCCGTCGTGACCGGGGAGTACCGGCTGGGCGACG
This sequence comes from Streptomyces sp. NPDC050564, assembly GCF_044457265.1. Lineage (NCBI taxonomy): Bacteria > Bacillati > Actinomycetota > Actinomycetes > Kitasatosporales > Streptomycetaceae > Streptomyces > Streptomyces sp. NPDC050564. Next base: position 347,574 of record NZ_JBITGS010000002.1, read on the forward strand.
TACGGCACATCACCGCCGACTCGTCACGGCTGCGGGCCGAGCTGGGCTGGAAGGCCGAGGTCGGATTCGCGGAGGGAATGCGGGAGTTCGCGGTGGCGCGGCTGAGCGGGGAGTGACTGCTTCGCCCCCTCCGCCCTTACCCGTCCCGTCCCTGGGGCTGCGCCCCCAGACCCCCGCCAAAAGATCGCGCGGTTCCCCGCATCCCTGAAGGGGCGCGGGGAACCGCGGCGAAGAACTCAGGCCCTGGCCATGGGAAGCGTGACCTCGAAGCGGCAGCCGCCGGGGACGTTGTGGACGGCGGCCTGGCCCTGGTGGGCCTCCACGATGCCGCGGACGATAGCGAGGCCCAGGCCCGCCCCGGCGGGAGGCGTGCGCGCGTGCGTACCCCGCCAGCCGGTGTCGAAGACGCGCGGAAGGTCCTCCTCGGGGATACCCCCGCAGCCGTCGGTGACGGACAGGACAACCCCCTCGGACGAGCGTTCCGCCGCCACCGCGACCGTACCGTCGGCAGGCGTACGCCGGATCGCGTTGACGAGCAGATTGCCCAGCACGCGGCTCATTTCCTTCCCGTCGACCTCGACGGGGAGCGGCTCGATCCGGTCGCCGACCAGCCGTACGCCGTGCTCGCGGGCCAGCGGATCCGCTCCCGCGAGGGCATCGCCCACCAGGTCGTACACGGAGATCCGAGAGGGGGAGAGGGCAAGGGTCCCGGCGTGTATGCGGGAGAGCTCGAACAGGTCGCCGACCATGTCGTTGAGGCGCTCGACCTCGGTGCGGATCTGGCGGAGATAGCGGTCGGGGTCGGCGGCGACGCCGTCTTCGAGAGCCTCGGACATGGCCCGGAGCCCCGCGAGGGGAGTGCGCAGGTCGTGGGAGATCCACGCGACGAGTTCACGGCGCGAGGTCTCCAGGGCACGTTCGCGGTCGCGGGACTCGGCGAGCTTCGCACTGGTGGCCTCCAACTCACGGCTCAGCGCGGTGAGTTCGGCCGTGGTCGGGCCGTCGGGGGCCGCGAAGTCGCCGCCGTCGCCGAAGGAGCGGGCAGCGAGGGTGAGCGCCCGGCTGCGGGCCACCACCCAGCGCCCCAGCAGCAGCGCGGTGGCCAGCGAGACCACCGCCGCCATCGCGACGACCGTGGTGACGACGGTCAGGTCGTGCGGGGACAGGAACATCGCCCACGCCACGGCCAGTGTCCCCGCGAGCATCGCGGTGACGGCCACCGTGGCGACGACCGCGAGCGACGCGGTCAGCGAGCGCCGCCGGATCAGCCGGAGCGCACCCGCGCCGAGCAGCCCGGCCGCGGCGGCACCGAGGAAGGCGAAGAGGGCGATGAGCATCATGTCGCGCATGGTCGGACCGCCTCCCGACAGGACAGGGCACGGAACATCGTCAGACCGCCTCCGGGCAGGACAGGGCATCGAACATCGTCAGACCGCCTCCTCGCCGGGCGCGGCGTCGAAGCGGTAGCCGACGCCCCACACCGTGTGGATCAGGCGGGGTCTGGCCGGGTCGTCCTCGACCTTCCCCCGTAGCCGGCGCACGTGCACCGTGACCGTCGACAGGTCCCCGAAGTCCCAGCCCCAGACCTCGCGCATCAGGTCCTCGCGGCTGAAGGCGTGGCCGGGATGCCGGAGGAAGAAGGCGAGGAGGTCGAACTCCCGGATGGTGAGGGCGAGTTCGACGCCGCCCTTGGTGGCGCGGCGGGCCGCCGGGTCGACGGTGAGACCGGCCGTGTGCAGGGGCTGCGCGGAGGCGGAGGGCCGGGTCCGGCGCAGGACGGACTCCACGCGCAGGACCAGTTCCCTGGGGCTGAACGGCTTGGTGACGTAGTCGTCCGCGCCCACCTCCAGGCCCAGGATCCGGTCGTCCTCGTCACCGCGGGCGGTGAGCATGATGACCGGGACGGGCCCGTGCCCGCGCATCCGCCGGCACACCTCCAGGCCGTCCATCCCGGGCAGCATCAGGTCCAGGACCACCAGGTCCGGCCAGGTCGCGGCGGCACGGGCGAGCGCGGCGGGTCCGTCCGCGGCGCGGTCCACGACGTAGCCCGCGCGGTCGAGATAGCCGGAGACGATCTCGGCGACGGTCGGGTCGTCGTCCACGACCAGGACGCGCGTCGCGTCCCGGTACCCGCTCGGGACGGCCGAGGCACCTGGGGCTTCGTACGGCTGATGCATGCGTCCAGCCTCCCACCGGCCGCAGGTCCGTGCCGACCTGCGACCTGGACGTCCGTGATTCGTAAGGAGTCCCGACGTGCGCGTTCGCGACGAGGCCGACGTCCCTGTTTCGTAAGGACCCGAAGTCCGATATTTACCTTTCGCGTTCGTAGGGTGAAGGCCGTGACTGCCCATCCCGCCTGCCCCCCATCGGACCCGGAAGTCGACGTGGTCCTCCCCTGTCTCAACGAGGCCGAGGCCCTGCCCTGGGTGCTCGCCCGCATCCCGCCGGGCTGGCGCGCGCTGGTCGTGGACAACGGCTCCACGGACGGCTCGGCCGAACTGGCCCACGGGCTCGGCGCGACCGTGGTGCGCGAGGCGCGGCGCGGGTTCGGTGCCGCCTGCCATGCCGGGCTGACCGCCGCCACCGCGGACATCGTGTGCTTCTGCGACTGCGACGCCTCGCTCGACCCGGCCCTCCTCGTCCCGTTCGTCCGCGAAGTGCGCGACGGTGGGGCCGACCTCGTACTCGGACGGCGCCGCCCGCGGGACCGGAGCGCGTGGCCCGTGCACGCCCGGGCGGGCAATCTCGCGCTGGCGCGGATGCTCCGGCGCCGCACCGGGCTGCGCCTGCACGACCTCGGCCCGCTGCGGGCCGCCCGCCGCGAGCCGCTGCTGGACCTCGGCCTCACCGACCGCCGCAGCGGCTACCCGCTGCAGATGGTCGTCCGGGCCGCCGACGCCGGCTGGCACATCACCGAGCACGACGTTCCGTATCTGCCGCGCATCGGCACCTCCAAGGTCACCGGCACCTGGCGGGGCACGTGGCAGGCGGTACGGGACATGCGCCGCGTCCTCGCGGAACCGCCGGCGCGCGTCGAGACGCCCGCCCCCTCTCAGGGAGGAACCATCCAGTGACGACTCTCCTCGTCATCGCCAAGGAACCGCGGCCAGGACGGGTCAAGACCCGGCTCACGCCGCCGTTCACACCCCGGGAAGCCGCGCTGCTCGCCGAGGCGGCCCTCGTGGACACCCTGCGTACGGTGGCGGCGACGCCCGCCCGGCGTCGCGTGCTGGTGCTCGACGGAGAGCCGGGAGCCTGGCTGCCGCCCGGATTCGACGTCGTACCGCAGTGCGCGGGAACTCTGGACGAGCGGCTGGCCGCGGCCTTCGCCCGCTGCGACGGACCCGCTCTGCTCATCGGCATGGACACACCGCAGGTGACGCCCGAGCTGCTCACCGTGGACTTCGCCGACTGCGACGCCTACTTCGGGCCGGCCGAGGACGGGGGGTTCTGGGCGCTGGGGCTTGCGGAGCCCGATCCCGAACTGCTGCGGGGCGTGCCGATGTCCACGCCGACGACGGGGGCCGTGCAGCGGGAGCGGCTCGTCGCCGCGGGGCTGCTGGTGCGGGATCTGCCGCGGCTGCGGGACGTCGACACCTCCGCCGACGCGGAGGCGGTCGCCGCGGTCGCGCCCGGTGGGCGGTTCGCCGCGGAGTGGGCCCGCGTGCGGGCGGTGAGCCACCGGTGAGTACGGCACCCGGCGTTCCCCGTGCCGCTGCCGAGCGGGTTTTCGCCCCCTCCGCCCCTACCCTTCCCGTCCCTGGGGGCTCCGCCCCCAGACCCCCGTGTCGGCCTGAGCGGCCTCGTCCTCAAACGCCGGACGGGCTGGTGGGCACCCCTTGGTCCGCGGACCCTTACTCCGACGCGCTCCGTACCGGTCGAGGTCCCCTCTACCTTCGCCGTCCCGACGGCTGGCTGCTCCCGCTCGATGTCGAGCGTTGGTGTGCGCGGGCCGACGCGGTCGACCGGGAGGTGCTGGGGCGGTGCGAAGGGACCGTGCTCGACGTGGGATGCGGGCCGGGGCGGCTGGTCGCCGAGCTTGCGGCGCGGGGGCGGCCCGCGCTCGGGATCGATGTCAGTGAGGCCGCCGTCGCGCACACCGTACGACTCGGCGGGCAGGCGCTGCACCGGTCCGTCTTCGAGCCGCTCCCGGGCGAGGGCCGCTGGGACACCGCTCTCCTCATCGACGGCAACGTCGGCATCGGCGGCGACCCGGCCGCCCTGCTGAGCCGGATGTGCCACGTCCTGACCCCTGACGGACTGTTGATCGCCGAGACCGTCCCGGACGTGGACGTGGACGAACGTGTCGACGTCCACGTCGTCCGCGTCACCGGCGCCCACGACGGCGCCGGTGACGTCGGCCCGGCCTTCCCCTGGGCCCGCCTCGGCACCCCGGCCCTGCTGCGGCACGCGACGCGCGCGGGCTGGCGCCCGGACGGTCAGTGGGCGACCGGCGGCCGCTCCTTCGTCGCCCTGCGCAACCGCCGCAGCCTCCGCACGAGGAGCAGCGCCGAGCCGCCGAACAGCACTGCCGTGATCAGCAGCCAGCGGGACAGGAAGTCGTCGCCCGAAAGGCCGGTCGCGGACCTGTAGTGGTCCGCCAACTGCCCGCTGATCAGCGGAAACCACACCAGTAGCAGGAGAGCGGAGAGCGCCGCCGGGACCCGGACGTAGACCGTCCACTCCCGGCGGCCGACCCCGTCCAGCGTTCCCGTGACGGCCCGGTCCGCTCCCGAGTACAGCGGCACCAGCACCAGGTCGTGCAGCACCGCCAGGCCCACGAACCACAGCGCGACCTCGAACCAGTTGTCGCCGAGCAGCCGCACCCCCGCGTACCCGGCGAGCGCGAACGAGCAGACGAACAGCAGGATCTGGAACGGACTGCCCAGCGCGGGCTTGGTGAAGGGCCGTCTCATCACAGGTCTCCGAACGTCATCCGGGCCACCCACTTGGTGTTGAGCACACCGGGCGCCGCGGGAACGATGATCCGCGCGGGATAGCCGTGGTCGGGGGTCAGCTCCTCGCCGTTGACGAACAGGGCGAGCAGGGAGCGCGGGTCGCGTACCTGGTTGTAGCGCAGGGCGGCCCGGCGGAAGGCCCCGTGCCGCTGGAGCGACTCCACCAGCACGTCGGGCGCCGCGCCCACCTCGTACCCGACGAGCGCCGCCAGATCCCGCAGCCGCACGCCCCGCCACCACTGGTCGGAGGTCGACCAGCCCTCCACGCAGGCGATGGGCAACGCGGAGCTGTGCAGCGGGAGTCGCAGCAGGTCGGCCCGGCTCAGCCGGACCGTCCGGCCGGACCCCTCGACGACCAGCCGCCAGGCTTCCTCGCTCGTCTCGCTCGCGCTGATCCCGCGCGAGGCGGCCGTCTTGTTGATCTGGAACCCGGCGGGGCCGGAGCCCGGTTCGGCGCCGCCGTGCGGGGCGAGCACGGCCGTCTCCCGCAGCGGCCCGTCGAAGCTGTGGCCCGCCGTCGTGACGAACAGGAGCAGCGAGCCGCCGCCGACGAACCCGAGGGCACCGCGCCGCGAGAAGGTGGGCGGGACGGGGTCCGGCGCCACCAACTCATCGCCCTCGTCCGCCGGATGACGCGCGGGACGCTCGTCCTTCAGATGGCGCAGGTTGCGCACCGCCATCGGCACCCGCAGCACCGCGTGCGCCACGAACGCGGCGAAGAACACCCACGCGCCGTAGAAGTGCAGCGGATAGAAGGAACCGGGGAAGATGTAGTCCAGCTGGACGTTGAGCACGCCCGTCGTGAACTCGAAGAGGGCGCCGCCGACCAGCAGGAGCAGCGAGATCCGCTCCAGGGCGTGCGCGAAGGACCGGGCCGGCGGCAGCGTGAACAGCTTCGGCACGACCGACCACAGCTTCGCCAGGAGTACGGGGATCAGCACGATGCCGAGCGTGACGTGGACGCCCTGGGTGAGCCGGTACAGCCAGGACGGATCGGTCGGCCAGGAGAAGAGGTAGAAGCCGAGCAGCCCCTTGTCCGGGGTCATGTCGTTGACCGGCGACAGGTTCGGGTTGTAGGCGGCGTACGACAGGAGACCCGTCACGAACAGCACCGTGATCCCGCCGAGCAGCACGATGCCCAGCACGGAGGTGAACCAGGGGCCGCGCAGCGGACTGCGCCAGAACGCGGGAGACGAGGGAGACCGTGGCATGCCTCGACCGTAGGCCGGGGACACCCCCCGAACGGCTCCGCAAACCATGACGAAACTCTGACGTCCACCCCTGCGGCGGCCCCACCGGACCGCCTCCGGCCTAGCGTGCCGGTGTGAACCGCGATCTTCCCCGCGACCCCCGCGACCCCCGCGACCTCCGCGACCGCCCCCGCGAACCCGCCGCTCTCCCCCGTCACCCCCGCGGCCTTCCCCGCGGTCTTCTCCTCGATCTGTCCGCCGCCCTCGCCGCGGCCCTGCTCGTCACGGCGGCCGTCCTGATCGGCAACTCCATCGAGCACCGCGACGGCACACTGCACGTCAGCTGGCCGCCGCTGTACGCCCACTGGGAACCGCATGTCGGCCCCGGCACTCCGGCCGCGATCGTGGTGGCCGTCGCCGTCATCGCCTACGGGCCGCTGCTCGCCGCCCGGCTGCCGTGGCGCGCGCTGCTGTTCGCCGCCTGGGGTACCGCCATGGCGTGGACGTACTCCCTCGCGCTGGTCGACGGCTGGCAGCGCGGGATCGCCCGACGGCTGACGACCGAGTACGAGTATCTGCAGGTCATCAGCCCGGTCAACCGCTTCCACGACATCCCGGCCGCCCTGCGGGACTTCACCCACCACATTCTGATCCACTCCCCCGACCACTGGCCCGCGCACGTCGCCGGGCATCCCCCCGCGGCCACCCTCACCTTCGTTCTGCTCGACCGGATCGGGCTGGCCGGCGGGGCCTGGGCGGGCGTCTGGTGCATCACCGTCGGGGCGACGGCGGGCGCCGCGGTCCTCGTCACCGTACGGACGCTGGCCGGGGAGGCCCTCGCCCGCCGTGCCGCCCCGTTCCTCGTCCTCGCGCCGGCCGCCGTGTGGATGGGCACCTCCGCGGACGGATACTTCGCGGCGGTCGCCGCCTGGGCCGTCGCGTTCCTCGCCCTCGCGGTCACCGGACACCGACCCCGCGCGACCGGCCTCGCCTCCGGGCTGCTCTTCGGCCTCACCGCGTATCTCTCGTACGGGCTCACGCTGTTCGCGGTGATCGCCTGCGCCGTCCTGCTGCTCGGGCGCCGACGGCTGCACCCCCTTCCGTACGTCGTCGCCGGACTCGCCGTCGTGCCGCTGGTGTTCACGCTGCTCGGCTTCAACTGGTGGGAGGCCTACCGCCTGCTCGTCACCCGCTACTACGAAGGGGCGGGCGGCATCCGCCCGTACGGCTACTGGGTGTGGGCGAACCTCGCGTGCACGGCGCTCATCGTGGGCGCGGCGACGGTGGCGGGCCTGCGCCGGGCGGGCGCGGCCCCCGTACGCAAGGACGTCCGCGGCTGGCTCCGTGTCCCCGCGGCCGAACCCCGGCTGTCGGTCCTGGTGTTCGCCGCCCTGCTCGCCCTCCTCGTCGCCGACCTGTCCGGCATGAGCAAGGCGGAGACGGAGCGCATCTGGCTGCCGTTCGCGATGTGGCTGCTCCCGGCGTGCGCGTTCCTCCCCCGTCCGCGCGCCTGGCTCACCGCGCAGGCCATCCTTGCGCTGCTCCTCAATCACCTGCTGCTGACGGGCTGGTGACCACTCCTCCCGCCGCATGGCCCCCGGACCAGGTAGCGTCCACATCCTGGGAATGGGCCGCTCCGGGCGGTCCGGCGCACGGGGCGAGGACTAGGCTCGTGTGCAGACGTCCCAGACCCCGGCGGCATGTCGTTGCTGAGCACAGATCGCCACGGGGAGCGGGCCCCTTCGCCCGTCACCCGGCGCGTCCCTGGAGGAAACCGGGTGGTCCTCAGTCCTGCTGCGCAGGCTGTCGAGTCGGCCGGCGCCCGCCTCCGCCGAATGTACGCCGCTGCCGGGAGTGGGCCGACAGAGGCCGGGAATCCGGCCCCACCGGGTGCGCTGCCGGATGGTCTTCCGAACCGAGGTGTCATGCCCCTCCCACAGCCCAACATCTTCCGTCACGACGGAAGGAAACGGGCACTGATCACGCTGGCCGGTGAGTTCGACCTGGAGACAGTGCCCCCGGTGCGCGCATCACTGGAACGGTGTCTGCGCGAGGGCATCCGCACCATCGACGTCGACCTCACCCCCGTCACCTTCTGCGACTGCAGCGGCCTCAAGGCCTTCCTCCACGCCTCACAGCGCATCACCGCCATCGGGGGTCGCTGCAACTGCACTATCCACCAACGATGTTGGTTCGAACGATCGGCATCACCGACTGCCAGTTCCTTCTCCAGGTCCTGCCGTTCGGGCGTCTGCCGGCTCCACTCGGGGACGCCCCGGCCACGACCGCTCCGGTCCAGCCGCCCCGGACTGTTCCGCCTGTCCCTGTCCTCTCGGGCGGTGTGGTGTGAAGGCCGGGCCGCATCAGGGACAGTCACGGCAGCCTCGTGGCGACGGGCCGCCTCCCCGGCCCTGCCGAACGCCGCACCCCGGCCCGGAGCGGCTGCTCCCGTCGGCCGAACGGGACACGCTCGCCCAGCGCCTCCAACACGCCCTCAGCATCTTTCCCGACAGCCCGCGTCAGGCGCTGGAAGAGGCCGAGGGTGCATTCGACGAAGCCACCGCCCATGTCGTGAGCACCCTCGCGGAACGGCGGCGTGTCCTCCACGCGGCCGGCAGGACCAGGACCCCGAAGCACCGTCGGGCGAACTCCGGCACGCACTGAGGCAGTACCGCGAGATCACACAACGGCTGCTGCGCATATAGGTGCTCGCCACTCCGCCTCAGGTCAGAACATCTCCGCCGATCCACGAGCAGGCAACCGGAGGAGCTGAGGGGGCGGGTCACGCCCGCCGTCCCTTGCCGGGAGCGGCTAGGCGCGCAAGCTCGACGCCGCGGGCTGCGACGGCAGGAGTGGGGATTCTCCGTGGACCGGAGACCCTGCGTCCCTGGCGTCCGTCCGCAGACCGGCGCGCCGCCACAGCCGTCCCGGAGTCCGGTAGAAGCGGTCCGGCAGGAACACGGCGTCCGCGATGATCATCGCACCGGAGAAGAGCGGCAGTCCCATGAGTACCGCGATACTCAGGTGCATGCCCAACAGCATGGTCAGGACCGGGTATTTGAGCCTGCCGAACAGGACGAACGGGAAGGCGACCTGCAGCAGCACCGTCAGGTAGCAGGCGATGGCGATCAGTACGTCGTGCTCGTCCGCGATGAGGGAGAGCTCGGGCCAGGGCCGGAACAGGCCGAGGTTCAGGACGTAGTGGAGGGCGGTCCCGTTGCCCCAGGAGCTGCCCTGCACCTTGTACAGACCCGCGGACCCGTAGAGGAAGCAGACCTGGGCCGCGATGACGAACATTCCGCAGTTGTGCAGCACGGCCGTCAGGGTCCGCTGGGAAGAGCGGAATTGATGCCGGAGTCCGCCCGCTCCCCGGTCCACCGGCAGGCTCGACGTAGGGCCCGCGCATGCTCGGAGCCGGGTTCTGCGCGCGTCCAGGGACCAGCGACGGCCGCATGCGGTGAAGACGAGGTAGACGGCCATGAGGAGGATGAGGTTGTCTCCTCCGTCGGTCATGAAGATCGCTCTGGCGTGGAACGACGCGACGACGATCGCGAACAGTACGGACACTGCTCCGGTCCGCCAGCCGAGCATGAACAGTGCGGACGTGACGACGGCCAGCACGTAACAGGCCTCGAAGTACGCCTGGCTGTCGGACAGGGTGAGGATGCTGACCCACCCCGTCTGGTCGAACAATTGCCTCGCCAGCTCGGGCGTCCACGGTGACCCGGGACCCCAGATCTCGTCGCGGTGCGGAAACTCGCGCAGCAGGAAGGCGAGGTAGAGAAGTCCGTATCCGATGCGCAAGACCGCCGCGGCGTACAGGGAGACCGGCTGCTCCAGCAGGAGGGTGAGGAGCGTACCGATGCTTTCGGGCACTCGCTGCGGCTTACGTGCCCCCGCCCGCTCGGTGCGGCGTCGCGACGGCGTGGGTGCCGCGACCGAGGTCTGCTCAGCCTGTTGCATGGGGGGCCACCTTCCACCAGGGCAGGTAACGGGTGTCGGAGGGCCCTGGTGGGGCCGCGCCGGGACGGGGGCCGCCCGCTGCGGTCGGCGCGGCGATGGGCAGGGTGATCACCCGCAGTTGGATGGACTCGAATGCGCCGTGGCGATGGGCGGCGACGCGATTCGCTGCGATGTTGCGCAGGTATTGCTGGATCATCAGAGCGCGTTGCGAGCGCGGATGGTCGTCGCCGCCGTGCGTTTCGAGGTAGGAAGTCCAGGCCCGGCGCAGCATGTTCTGCGCTGTATGGCTCGGGAAGGGGTCGTGTTTCACCGCGGCTGTGTCGACGGCGGTCAGGTCGAACCAGCCGCTGACCTGGGCGGTGCCGTCCGGGGCGGAGTGCATGGTCCTTGCCGAAATCTGCCGGTTGACCGACTCCGGGTCCGGGGCGAAGAGCCGCCAGTTCTGCTCGAACAACGGGAAGACCCAGGCGTTGACCTGCCGGCTGTACTGCCAGGAGATGGGATTCGGTGGTGCCACCTGCAGGAATACCAGGAGCACATGCACCAGGGCCGTCGCCAGACACAGGACCACGGCGACTCGCACTCCGGCCCTCAGGGCGACGGGCGGCTCTGAAGGCTCTGGGAACGCAAGAGGTCTCCCGCCCCCGTTCTGTGCGGTCGGCCCAGCGTCGGGCCGGTCCGATTCGTCAGCATCCGCTGATACAACGCCACCCCGCACCGCCTTGTCCGGCCTTTCCGTCCCGACTTCCCTCACCTGCTTCTCCTGAGCTTTCGCCGGCGGCGCGCGACGGAACCGATGACGATCCGCGTCGCACGCCGCCCGTCCTACTCACGCACATGGACGGCTGCCTCCGAGCACTCACCCCGCCGGAGGGGCCCACCGCGTGATTCAGCTACCACTTCGCGAACCCGCAGGACTCACGGGAATCACTCCGTGCCACGCTGCCCGTCGCGCTAAGCACGATCGCCGCCGTGGCCCTCGCCCTTGCCCGGCTTCTCGCCTTGACCCTCGCCCTTGCCCGGCTTCTCGCCATGGCCCTCGCCCTTGCCCGGCTTCTCGCCTTGACCCTCGCCCTTGCCCGGCTTCTCGCCTTGACCCTCGCCCTTGCCCGGCTTCTCGCCTTGACCCTCGCCCTTGCCCGGCTTCTCGCCATGGTCGTGGTCGCCGTTTCCACCGGTTGTGCCCCCGTTGACGCCGCCCGTGGTACCGGCCGTCGTGGTACCCGTCGTTCCGCCCGTGGTACCGGCCGTCGTGGTACCCGTCGTTCCGCCCGTGGTACCAGCCGTCGTAGTACCCGTCGTTCCGCCCGTGGTACCGGCCGTCGTGGTACCCGTCGTTCCGCCCGTGGTACCGGCCGTCGTGGTACCCGTCGTTCCGCCCGTGGTACCAGCCGTCGTAGTACCCGTGGTACCGGCCGTCGTGGTACCCGTCGTTCCACCGGTGGTACCGGCCGTCGTGGTACCCGTCGTTCCACCGGTGGTACCAGCCGTCGTAGTACCCGTGGTACCGGCCGTCGTGGTACCCGTCGTTCCACCGGTGGTGCCACCAGTCGTGGTACCCGTCGTTCCGCCCGTGGTACCAGCCGTCGTAGTACCCGTGGTACCGGCCGTCGTGGTACCCGTCGTGCCACCGGTGGTACCGGCCGTCGTAGTACCACCAGTAGTCTCGCCCCCGCACGGCCCCACGGAGATCGTGTTGGTGTCCAGCGTCACGGCGCCGTCACCGGTACCGCCCGCATCGGCCAGCAACCGGCCGTCGATAGTCGCCCCCGTGGTGGCCGTGATCGAGGTGTGGGCCAGGATGTTGCCCACGAACGTGGAGTTGGTACCGAGCGTGGCCGAGCTGCCGATCTGCCAGTACACATTGCACGGCGAGGCGCCATTGGTGAGGACTACTCGGCTGGCGGATCCCGTTGTCAGCGTCGAACCGACCTGGAACACCCAGACGGCACTGGGGTCGCCCAGGGCGTCCAGGGTGAGTGTGCCGTTGATTCCTGCGGAGACGTCCGCCTTGTAGAGACCCGGCTTCAGCGTCTGCTCACCGAAGTCGTGGGGATCGTCGTTGTACTCCGCAGTCGGCGAAACCTGTCCGGCGGCCTGGTTGTACGCGTTGGTCAGGTCGGCCTTGGCTTGGCCAGCCATGTCATCGGCAGAGTGCAGAGCCCCGGGCGGGGTCACAGTGCCGGGCCCGGTCGGGGTCGAAGGGAAGAATCCGGTGATGGCCGTCCCGGGGCTCACGCCGACGTTCAGACCGTTGACCACCGTGGGACCGGTGTTGGTGACCGTCGCACCAGCCAGTACTCCGAAACTGGCTGCCGTGCCCAGAGGCACAGGGCTGGCAACGGCATTTGCACGTGTCGGCGTCAGCGCGAGGACAGCAGCGGCGATCACCACGGCCATCACCGCCGCGATCCAGACTGACATTGTGCGCCGTAGAGGCGCGGCAGGAATATTCAGCGTCATCGAGGAGCCAGCTCCTGTGAGGGGATGGTGACGAATTTTGGCGGTTCTCGGCCGCACAGAATCGCCCGATTCCGTGCGGCTGGCATATTACTCAGGAAAGAGATCTGAGCATGATTCATTCGGGTGATTACGCCGAGCTGACGAATGGATCGCGAAATGCATAAGTAATACTTAATGGGCCGAATGGAGCTGCTTACCGGTACCGGACCGCCAGAATGGCCATGGAATTCAAAGCGCGACTCCCTTGGCGGCGACAGCGTTGAGGGCATGTCCGATCGTGTTTCATACCGAAAGAAAATCGCCCATGCTCTACATGCGGAAACCGGAGGTAAACGTCTGTGGCATGCGCGAGCCGCACAGGCCGCAGTATTATTGATTCCGGGTCGGTTCACTCTCACGTGTAATCGCCCGGAAGGGCGGCTCCGGCGTGTTCACGCCGGAGCCGTTGGCCAAGGGAGCGGGCGTGGTCCAGGCAGCCGATAGCCGTGAGTGGCGCAACCGTGGCAATCCTCGGGCCTGACTTCCTCAAGGTCTCCTACGCCAAGAGCCTGGTGAAAAGATCCCCTTCGATCGGCACGGACGCGTCCTGACCACCGAGCAGGAGGAAGCGGTCTTCCAGCATTACGGCATGACCTACCAGCCGGGCGCGAACGGCGAACGCCAAGTCACGCGCCGCTGAGCGACAGCACCCAGTCCAGGTGAGTCCAAGGGAGGCGTTCGGGCGATGGTGCTCTTCCTGCTCTGCTCGTCCTCGTGGCCGTTTTCCTGGGAATCGTCGGCGTGGCAGCCGAGGGCCTGCGCTATCTGCTGATCATCGGCATCGTGCTCCTCGCGGCCGATGTGGCCATCGCCTCCGTCCGATGGTCCGGGCGTGCCGGCCGTCGTCCCCTCCGCTGAGGGTGGGCAATGGGCGACCGAGCGTCCGGAACGCCCTTGAACTCGCGCCACCGTAACGGTTCGTCGGACCCTGGCCAGGAGTATCCTGCAAATACCGAGACCACTTCGTACACCCGCCTTCACGCCCGTGTCGCTCTCGGCGAGTCACAACACCGGGCCGGTCATGACCGGCCCGGGGCGAGGTCCGCGTCATGACCGCAACCACGTTCCACGAACCCGCGGTCGAAGACCGGACCTTCTCTTCTTCTTCGCCGTTCCTTCGGCTCCAGCTGGCGCCGACCGGCACTGCCCCTGCCTTGATCGACGGAGCATGGTGGCCCCGCTCGCGCGATCTGATGGCTGAACTCCCCGCGCTCATCGCGGTTTTGGACCCGCACCGGGGGCGGATCACCCACGTCACCGTGAACCCCACGTTCTGGCCGGTCATCCCCTGCAAGGTTCCCGTCCAGGGCCATGTGGTGAAGGTCGGCTGGTTCAAGGCCGAGCAGGACCCGCACAAGCTGCTCCTGTTCTCCTACACCGCGGACCGCTGGGACCTGCTGGTGATCCCACCCGAGACCAGCGCCGTCACGGCCGCCCGGCTAATGTCCACGGCCACGGATCCGTCGCGCAGTCTCACCGCGAGCAGCCTGATCAAGGAGGCCGAGTTCTTCCGGATCGCGGCCGAGGCCGACTGGGACTCGACCCGGGAGATGGTCTGGGACTCCGAAGGCGGGCATGACGCCCGTCGTACGCCCTCTCGGGGCCCTGCCGGGGCCGTCATCGACCACGGACCGATTCCAGCTCAAGGAATGTGACAGGCATGGAGACCTTCGCGACCGTCATCATGGTCCTGGCGATGATCGCCCTGGGCGCATTCGCGATTCAGCTGTTCACCACGAGCCACGACCACCGCATCGCGACCCTGCCTTCCGGCCGGTCCCGCCCGCCGGAGAAGGATCCCCGGCGAACCACTGCGGCACGTACCGCGATGAGTGGACTGTGGCGGTTCCGGCCGTGGCGTCGTACCGAGAAGTGAGTTCTGACGACGTGCCGTCCCGCCTTCGGATCCCTGCAACTACCCAGGTGTCAGGGCGTTTTCCGACCCTCCCGGCTCGCCTGAGAGTCTTCCGTGGTGATCGGACGGGCTCGATCGGTACCCGTGTCGATGAGGATCTGTTCGGCCTGCGTGAGGTTGTCGGCGTGGACGGCTCTGGCCATCGCGGCGCGTGCCGCCTCGGGCGTCGCGTGCGGCGGGACCACGAGCAGGGAGAAGTGGTCCTGATCGCCCCGGGTGATGAGGACGGTGTCGTCGCCGACCGGGAAGGAGTCGATGTGCACGACGCGGCCGTCGATGATCAAGCGCGTCGGCATCTCTTCCCAGGCACTGGAGTCCAGACCGACGCGCGTGACCGGCCCGAGGTGCTCGGTCAGCGCGGCAATCAGGCCCGGAAGCTCGGCACCGATGTCGCGGGAACGGGGCCACCACGCACCATCGAGAATTCCCTGACGGTCGTGAGTCGTCTCCAGCCGCAGAAAGGCCGTCCCGGGCTTGACGGCTTCGTGGATGGCGTCCGGCAAAAGCTTCGTCACGCGTGGAGAGTCGGAGTGGGACATCGCGCTGGCCTGTCTGCGGGGATTTCGGTAGCTCACAGCTCGCGTGCGGCGGCGGTGTGGCTGCCGGGGAAACCGCAGGGGCTTCCTCATTTCACGGTACTCCTCGCTTCTCCCACGGCCGGGACTCGCCCGCTCGCTGCCCCCCAGGTCCCGAGGAAGTCGCTGGTCACGCGTGGGGCTCGGGGCCCGTCGGAGTCGTCCGGCGACACCGTGAACACGACGACGTACGGGCCCTGGAAGTACCTGTACTTCTCCAACTAGCCGTCACCGCCGAACCTCCCGCCCGCGCCTCGCCCGACCGGTGACGCGCGGGCGGCTCACTTCGGCCGGTCGACACGCTCACGCTCCGACCCGGACTCCACGCGCGGGGGCCGTGATCCGCATACGCTCGACGGGCACACGCGCCGACAGACCACGGAGGTCCGCAGATGCTCGCGTCCTGGTACGACCGGCAGGGCCCGGCGGCTGACGTGCTCCAGGTCGGCGAGCTGCCCGATCCCGAGCCCGGCCCCGGCGAGGTCCGCGTCCGCGTCACCGTGTCGGGCGTCAACCCCGGCGACACGAAGAAGCGGCGCGGCTGGCTCGGTTCGTCGATGCCCTTCCCCCGGGTGGTCCCGCACAGCGACGCGGCCGGTGTCGTCGACGCCGTCGGCGAGGGGATCGACGCACACCGCATCGGGCAGCGGGTATGGGTGCACGGAGCCCAGTCCTACCGGCCGTTCGGGACCGCGGCCCAGTACACCGTGGTGCCCGCCCCGCAAGCCGTGCCGCTGCCCGACCAGCTGAGCGACGAACTCGGCGCGAGTCTGGGCATCCCCGGGATCACCGCGCACCGCACGGTGTTCGGTGACGGCCCGGTCGACGGCAGGACCGTGCTGGTGCACGGCGTACTCGGCGGCGTCGGCTCACTGGCCGCGCAACTCGCCCGCTGGGGCGGCGCGACGGTGATCGCCACCGTGCGGCGCGGCGAGGACCTGGACCGCGTCGACCCCGCCGTGGTGTCCCACGCCGTCGCCCTCGACCGGGACGACCCGGCCGAGGCCATTCGCGCGTACGCGCCCGACGGGGTGCACCGCGTCGTCGAGGTGGCCCTGTCCGACAACGCCGACCTGGACACCGCGGTCGTCGCGAACGACGCGGTCGTCGCCGCCTATGCCACCCGCGACGACCGGCCTCGACTTCCCTTCTGGCCCCTGCTGTTCCACAACGTGACCCTGCGTCTGCTGGGCAGCGACGACTTCCCCGCCGAGGCGAAACGACAGGCCGCCCGCGACCTCACCGCCGCGGCCGCCGTCGGCGCCCTCACCGTCGACGTCGGCGACCGCTACCCGCTGGACGAGATCGCCCGCGCCCACGACCGCGTCGACGCCGGCGGCCGCGGCCGGGTGCTGGTCACCGTCCCCTAGGTCCTGTCGTACGTCCTCGACTGGTCCTCTCGTACGTCCTCGACAGGTCCTGTCGTACGTCCTCGACCGGGGCGTCAGCGGGCGAGGGACTCGGCGTCCCCCATGACGATCACCGGGTGCCGGCCGGGATCGAGCGCGCGCAGCAGCTCCTTCATGTGCTCCCGCGCCAGGCTCACGCAGCCGTGCGTGGGGCCGCCGTGGTCGACGTGCAGCCAGATGCCGCCGCCCTTGCCCGCGCCGAGGGGGCGGGTCCAGTCGAGGGGGGAGGTGCCGGGCCGGTGGTTGTAGTCGATCGCGACGACGTAGTCGAAGGAGCCCGCGAGCGGCTCGCCCTCGAACCCGGTGCCGCCGACGGCGAAGCCCCCCGACCGGTCGTACGGCAGGTCGGTGCCGGGATCGGGCCGCAGTCCGCCTGCGTCGGTGAGGCCGAACACACCGATGGGCGAGCGGAGATCACCGGCGTGGTGATCGTCCGTCCAGCCCCTGAGGGCGTTGTGGGCCGGCCAGGTGGCTCCCGGCTGCCAGCCGGCGCCGGTGCGCCGGTACAGCACCACCCGGGACCTCGGGGAGTCCTTGCCCCGGCCGGTGACCAGGACGACCTGTCGCGCGTTCCCGGGTATCTCGGCCAGCGTCGCGGGGCCCAGGCCCGGCAGCGGCGCGGGGACGGCCGCGGGGGACGCTTCGTCGGCCGCGGAGGACTGCCGGGGCATGGCTTGTGTCGTGCCGCGGGTGCCGAGGGCTTCAGGGGCCGATTCGGCGGCCCCGGCGCCCGCGCATCCGGCGAGCGTCACGGACAGGACCAGGGCTGCGGCCGCCATCCCCACGGGGACCGGACGACTGGTTGATGAAGCCATGATCGACAGCCTGGACGAGACATGTGAGGAACTGGTCAGGGTGCGGCGGCCAGGGCACGCCGATCACCTCGGCCCGGCCGAGGCGCTCGCGTACGCGAGCGCCCTGGAGACGGCGAACGCGTCCGGCCGGCGGCAGCTGAAGGACCGGGTGCACGCCGCCTCCCGGGCCACGGACCGAGCCGGCGTCGCGCTCGCCGATCCGGTCTCGGATCCGGTGGGCCGGCTCCGGTCGACCGTCGGCAATCCGGCCAAGGCCCTGACGGGTGCGCTGGGCACGGTGACGGACCTCCTGTCGCCGGTGCGGCGCGGTCGGCGGACTGCTCGGCGGCGTGATGTCGGCGGTTCCGGCCCTGCCCACCACATGACCGGACCAGCCCGAGGGGGTCGGTGAGTACACGATGGGCGCTGAAGCTCGGCCTTCCGCGCCCCACCGCGGTCCGAGGGATACGGCGACGACGACGAACGTCGGTCAGTCGGTGCTTGGTCACGAGCTCTGCCGCAACTCGCTTACGAGTTCTGTCCGTTGGTCAACGGATGGTCACGTCTCCGGGTCTCCCGTGCGCCCTCCCCGGGCGGCCAGGACCTCCTGTCGGGCCTTGCGCCTGCGACGGCGCCGCCAGTACCAGAGCCCGCCGACCGCGGCGGACGCCGTCGCCAACGCGATGCCGAGAACCGGCCAGGAACTGTCGGCGATACTCAGGCCGGTCCTGACGATCACGACGGTCAGGACGAGCGGCAGGAGGACGGAGAGGAGCGCGCGGAGCGCGCCCGCCAGTACTTCCGGTTCGAGGCGAGTGATCCGGCGGCGCGGGGCCGGCGTGATGTCGGCGGAGTAGTGGGCCAGGGCGCGGCCGGCCAGCTGGGCGTCGCCGCGCCGGTAGGCCACCGCCATGTACGGGAGCCAGACGAGCGGGGCGACCAGCCCCACCAGGAAGACCACCCCCAGGAGCAGCAGGCGCCCGGCCTGGACCGCGATCCGGCGCAGGCGCCGCACCTCGCCCTGTCCCCCGCCGCCCGTCGTCAACAGGCCGAGCAGGCGGGCCATGCGCAGGGTGACGTCCCAGAGGGCCGTCCATCGCCTCCGGCGCGCGGCGGGTGCGGCACGGGGGACCCGCGCGAGCGCGTTCTGAGCCTGCCGCGTGTCCTCGTACACGCCCTGAATGACCAGGAGTTCAGCGGCCCTGGCGTGAGCCGTGGGGTCGCGGCCGTCCAAGGCAGCCAACTCCAGTACCGTACGCGCCTGCCGGAGCAGCGCGGCACAGAAAGCGACAGGGATGAACACAAGGAACGGGCCGCCCACGAACGCGCCCTCCGTCACGACGGCCCGTCGGCCGCGGGCGATCACCCGGGCGCGGAGTTCCGGGGCGGTCGCGTCGGGATGGTCCCGCCGCAGCCGGGCGACGGATTCGGGCACGCCCGGGCCCATCCGACGGACGGCGAAGGCAGCGAGCAGTTCGGGAAGGTGCCCGGGGTCGCCGAGGATCGATGCCAGCAGGCACCGTTCGGGATAGGCCTCGGGGGAGTGGCGGTCGGGGGAGGGGGCGGTCACCGGCGGGTCCTCCGACCGGGAACGACGGGGTGTCGCTGCGCTCGGCGGGGAACGGCGCGGTAGCGGTGGCTCCCTCTACCGGGAGCGGCGCGGTACCGGTACCGCGCTCGATCGGGAGCAGCGCGGTATCGACACTTCCCTCGATCGGGAGCAGCGCGGTACCCGTACCGCCCTCGACCGGCAGCGACGGAGCACCAGTGGCCGTGGTCGCGAACGGCAGGGTACGGGCCTGGGCCGGGAGCAGCCGGATACCAGCAGCTCCCTCCACCGGCAGCGACAGAGCACCGGCGGCACCGGCGGCGGCGGCACCGGTCAAGAGAGGTCGGGTGCAGGCGCCCCGGACACATCCGGCCGCGAGGGCCCGCCGTGATCGGAGCGTCCGGGTGCGACATAGCTCGTATCTAGCACGAAATGCCGCTCGTCGGGCTCCCGGCGGGGCCCGGGTTCCAAAGGGCGCACCCCCGGGCGGAGGTGGCGACGCAGCCGCAGACTGGGGGGCAATCAACACCAGGCAGCGGTGCAGTCGGCGCAGCCCCGGCCGGGGGTCCATGCGGGGAACCCCACGGCAGGATCCGAGGCCCGGACCCACAGCGGGATCCGGGGCGCAGCCCCACGGCCCAGCCCCACAGCGCAGCCCGGAACGCGCCGAGCGCGCCGGCCCTTCCAGGCGGCCGGCGTGCCGGCCGCGCCCACGGCCGCCGTGGTCGTCGAGCAGCGTCGGGGCGCTCAGCCCTGGGCGGAGGCCTTCTTGATCGCCTCGCGGATCCGGGAGTACGTACCGCAGCGGCAGACGTTCTCGATGCGGTCGATGTCGGCGTCCGTCGGGCTGGACGTCTTCTTGAGAAGGGCCGCCGCGGCCATGATCTGCCCGGGCTGGCAGAAGCCGCACTGGGCGACATCGCAGTCGAGCCAGGCCTGTTGGACCGGGTGCAGCGTGTCGCCGTCGGCCAGGCCCTCGATGGTGGTGACCTTGCGGCCCGCGCAGTCCGCGACCGGGACGACGCAGGGCTGGACCTCCGCCCCGTCGAGGTGGCTGGTGCAGGCGCGGCAGACGCCGACCCCGCAGCCGTACTTGGGCCCCGTGACGTCCAGCATGTCGCGCAGGACCCACAGCAGCGGCATGTCGGCCGGCGCCTCGACGGTGACCGGCTTCCCGTTGAGCAGGAACGAGTAGGAGGGCATCGGCACCGTCTCAGAAGTTGATCGGGAATCGGCGGGGGCGGGTACCCGTCGCGCGGGCGTAGGCGTTGGCGACGGCACCCGCCGCCGCGGGGACGCCGAGTTCGCCCGCCCCGCCGGGGTCCCGCCGGGAGGGCATGATGTGCGCCTCGAAGTGCAGCGGAGCGTGCCGCTGGCGGGCGTAGTGGAAGTCGGCGAAGCTGCCCTCGCGGACGGCGCCCCGGTCGATGTGCAGGCCCGCTTGCAGCACGGTGGAGATGCCGTCGGCGGCGGTGCCCATGAGCTGGGCCTCCAGCCCGCGCGGATTGACGGCCGTTCCGACGTCGGCCGCCATCACCACCTTGGTCACCCGGGGTTTCTTCGGGTCGGTGGCGTCGATCTCGACCAGACAGGCCACGCAGGAGCCGTACTCCTCGTGGACGGCCACGCCCTGGGCCTGGCCGGCCGGCATGGTTCGGCCCCAGTCCCCGGCGCTCGCGACCTTGTCGAGCACGGCCTTGACCGTCTTGCTCCTGAGCGTCGTACGCCGGAACACGACCGGGTCCTCGCCCAGACTCCCCGCGACCTCGTCGACGACGATCTCCTCCGCGGTGCGCATCGTCCCGGAGTCCACCGAGCGCCAGGCGCCGAGGGGCATCGCCAGCTCCACCCCGCCCGAGTCCCCGGAGACGCGCCCGAAGTTGTACAGGCCGCTGTCGCTGGGCAGCGGGTCCGCCGCCCGGGAGCCGGAAACGGCGCCGGTGACGCCGCCCTGGGCGGCCGGTCCCTCCCGCTCGTAGGACTCGTTCACCGAGGCCATCATGTGGGTGAAGGCCACCACCCTGCCGCCCGCGTGGCTGGCGCGGATCCGGTGGTGACTGGCCGGACGCATCCTGCCGTGCCGGATGTCGTCGTTGCGGCTCCACATCAGTTTCACCGGCCGGTGTGCCGCCTTGGAGATCAGGGCCGCCTCGATCGCCGCGTCGAAGTTGAGCCGCCGTCCGAACGAGCCGCCGCCCCGCGTGACATGGACCCGTACCTTGGACGCCGGGAGCCCTACCGCCGAGGCGATGCTGTCGCGCGCGTCCATCGGCGTCTGAGAGGAGAACCAGAGCTCGGCACGGTCGGCGCGCACGTCCGCGACCGCGGTGAGCACCTCCATCGGGGCATGGCTGACGAACGCGAACTCGAACTCGCCCGTCACCTGCCTCGTTCCGAGCAGCGGCGTCCCCAGCGCGGGAACGGCGGCCCGCAGCCGGGACCGGATGGCCGCGTCGGACAGGGCCGCGAGCGGCCCGGCGGCCCAGGTGATCCGCAGGGCGTCCCTGGCCTTGAAGGCGTGGTGGAAGGATTCCGCCACCACGGCCACGCCACCGGCGATCCTGACGACCGCGTGGACGCCCGGCAGGGCACGGGCCGCCCGGTCGTCGACCGAGACCACCTTCCCGCCGAGCGTCGGCGGCCGCGCCACCACGGTGGGCTTCGCTCCGGCCACCGCCAGGTCCCCGGCGTACTTCACCTTGCCGGTGACGATGTCCCGCGCGTCGATCCGCGTCGTCGGCCGCCCGATCACCCGGTGCTCGGACGCCGGCTTGGGCCTGGTCGACACGGCGGGCCGGTGGATCTTGGCGGCGCTCTCGGTCAGCGACCCGAAGGTGGCCGTACGCCCGTCGGGGGCGATCACCATCGTGTCCCGGGTACGCAGCAGCCGCGGCGACAGATGCCAGCGCCGCGCGGCCGCGGTCACCAGCTTGGCGCGCGCGGTGGCGGCCAGCTCGCGGGCGGGGCCGTACAGCGAACCGACCGAGTTGGAGCCGCCGGTGTACTGGTTCCCCTTGGTCCGGGCCTCGGCGAGCGGGATCTGGACGTCGGCGAGCCGGGCGTCGAGCTCCTCGGCGATCATCATGGCGACCGCGGTCGTGATGCCCTGGCCGACCTCGACGCGCGGCAGCCGGACGACCACCTTGTTGGCCGCGGTGACCTCCAGGACCAGCATCTCCTCGTCGGTGCCTGTCACCAGGACGCCGGACGGGGTGCGGACGCCCGCCGCGGTGGGCTCGACGCCCTCCGCCGAGGATCCGTCGCAGCCGAGCGGCGCCGCGACGGTCAGGGTGGACGCCGCCAGCGTGTAGACCATGAACCTGCGGCGGGACAACTGACGGGCCACCAGACAGTCCTCTCCGAGCACCCGGGTTGGTTCGACTGTTCTCTAGGAGGGGCCAGTCCTCTTCCGGGTTGCGTACCCGGAGAGTTGATTTGAACTCGCACGCCGCCCTCCGCTCACCCGAAGGTGTGCTTCGGTGTGCGGCCGGTGCCCGTTTCAGTCCGCGCGGAAGCCGGCCTTCACCTGGTCGAAGACCGGGCGGTACTTGTCCCAACGGGCCTCGGGCGCCGAGAGGTAGATGTCGTACTCCCTGCCGCCCTCCTGCCCGAAGCCCAGGTCGATGGCGCGGAACGTCCGTACCTGCCCGTTGAAGGTGAACTCCCAGACCGCCGCGGCCTTCCCCTGGAAGGTGGTCCGCTCCATCCGGATCTTCCGGTACGTGGAGTAGTTGACCTTGGTGTTCGCCTCGATGTTCTTGAAGTGCGACTCGGGGTTGGGGCCCGCGGGGTCCACCGTGCCGATGGTGAGGTCCACCAGACGGGACGGGTCGACGTAGGTGACCTGCTCGGAGCTCGGATTGGTGCGCTTCCAGCCGTCCGGGACGGGATAGGAGGCGCCCAGCGTCTTGTCCTCGACGAGGTGGAAACCCTTGGGGACGTGCGTGGCTATGGGCGTGGACGCGGGCGTGGACGTGGACGCCGCCTCGGTGCCGTGCGTGCGCGAACCGCTGTCCCGGTGCGCTATGTACAGCCCACCCGCGACGGCCGCGCCCGCGGCGGTCACGGCGACCGCGCTCACGAGGAGCCCGCGGCGCTTGCGACGGCCGCCCTTGTCCTTGTTCCTGCGGCGACCGCTGCCATCGTTGTCGACGGGCGCGGGATCCGACGGCCGCGTGGGCAGGGAACGCGTCGGTGCCGGCTGTGGCCGCGGCCTCGGCTGGGACAAGGGCTGCGTCTGCAGCTGCGTCGGCGCCTGCGACGTCACCACGCGCAACGCCCGCTCCGTTTCCTCCATCGACGGCCGCTCCGCCGGCTCCTTGGCCAGCAGGGCCTCGATGAGGGGTTCGAGGGCCCCGGCCTGCTTCATGGGGGCGAGCGGGTCGACGACGATGGCGTACGCCGTCTCGACGGCCGTGTCCTTGCGGAACGGGGGCCGTCCCTCGACGGACTGGTACAGCGTCGCACCCAGTGCCCACAGGTCCGCGGCGGGACCGGAGTTCCGGCCCTTCATCCGCTCGGGGGCGATGTAGTCGATCGACCCGACGATCTCGCCGGTCTTCGTCAGCGTCGAGGTGCCGCTCGTCATGGCGATGCCGAAGTCGGTGAGCACGACGCGGCCGTCGGCACCCAGTAGTACGTTGCCGGGCTTGACGTCGCGGTGCAGCACCCCGGCCGTGTGCGCGGCACGCAGCGCGGCGATCATGCCGAGGCCGACGCGAGCGGCCTCGGCGGGCGCGAGGAGCTCGCCGCTCTTGAGCAGCGCGTCGAGGGTGGTCGAGGGGACGTACTCCATGACGATGCAGGGCAGCCCCTGGTCGTCCACGACGTCATGGACGACGACCACGTTGGGGTGGGCGATACGGGCGGCGCTGCGCGCCTCGCGGCGGGTGCGCTCGTAGAGGGTGGCGAGCTCGTCGTCGGTCAGATGCGGCTGGACGTGCAGCCGTTTCAGGGCGACCTGGCGGCTCAGCACCTCGTCCTCGGCCCGCCATACGGTGCCCATGCCACCGCGGCCGATGTGGTCGATCAACCGGTAGCGCCCGGCGACCAGCCGCCCCTCGTCCGACACTGCGCGCCCCTCGCCGACGTTCCTGGCTGTCCTGGTGGTCTTTCCTGGTGTTCGATGCGCGTCTACACGCAGCGACACCATAGTCGCCGCGGCTTTCGGGGACTGTGGCGCAGGCCATGCGGAAGGCAGGCCCGGCCCGTCAGTCGGCAAGGACCAGGCGCCTTCACTTGTCTGCGGTGATGGCTGCCGGTGGAGCGACGTCCTGGGAAGTGGGCCGACTCAGGGAGGTGGGACGCGGTGCGGGAAGGTCCGGCTGGAACCGCCCCCACAGGGAGTTGGCCGCGAAGTGGAGGAAGTTGACGGTCACGATGGCGGGAGCGACGATCGCGACCGCCTCGGGAAACATCGGTTGGAGCGACAGGGCAAGAATGACGGCGGTCACTCCGTTCTGCTGGCCCAGGGCCAACGAGACACGGTCCACCCGGTCCAACCTACGGGCCAGCACCGTACCCACCGCGATCTGCGCACCGTACGCCGCCGCGCCCAGCGTCAGGCCGTAGGCCACGTCGATGCCCCCGACCAGGAGCAACCCCAGCGTGAAGGCCGCTGCCAGGTAGGCCCCCTGCGTGACCCGGTCGATCTGCCGCTGGAGCGCCGGAGGCCGGAAGAACAGCCCGACGACGGCGATGCCGAGCATGAGGGTGAACGCGGCGGCCACCACGAGCAGGACGAGTACGGCCACCGCCTGCAGCGTGCGGACCCCCAGTGACGGGTCCCCGGTCCCCGTACGCCGCCGCACACCACGCAGCACCAGCCACACGGCCGCGGCCCCGGCCACCAGCGCGGCGTTCCACCCCAGCTGCGCGGCGTAGTCCAGCAGATCGCGGCCCGACATGGCCGCCATGCCGCCCGCGCCGGGGGAGCCGTGCAGGGCGCGCAGGGCGATGGGCGCGGTGTAGGCGGTCAGCAGCACCGTGACCGGGTCGTCGAAGGATGCCCAGACGGACAGGACCGTCTTCCCGCGCGGGGTCATCCGGGAGGAGTCACGCAAAGCGGCGACGGACAAGGGGTCGATCTGTGCGACCGCGACGGCGAGGATCAGGTACGCGGGATCGTCCAGTACCCACCAGAGGACCAGGGCGATCAGCGCGGCCTTGGCCACCACTCCGACGGTCACGGCGAGCAGCAGGAGTCTCAGATCCTCGCTCGCCTCACGCAGCGAGATCCCCGAGGTGCTGCCGTACAGCCCGACGGCCAGGAGCAGCATGGTGAAGAAGAGATAGAGCGGGGAACCGCTGAGGTCCCCGGTCCCGGCACCGGCCCCGGTCGCCCAGCCGACCCCGATGATGCCGCACAGGATCCAGAGGTGTTTCGTGGCGCCGAGAAAGCCCCGGAGGACCGTGCCCGATGCCATGGGAATCACCCCCGTCCGACACTTTGATCACCGCTGCACCGATGACTTTAGAGTTCTCTCGTCCATCGGGACCCGAGAACAGGTAATTGTGCCGTAAAGCGAGCAGAAACCCTCTCATTGAGAGAGCACGCGACCAGTCACTCCGTCAATTACGGTTGCCCTCACCTTCTTTGAGGAGGTGGCGTACCGAATGGCACAGCATATTCATGCGAAGATCCGCATGGGACACGCGGTCCTGGTGCAGCGTCACGCCGAGCAGAAAAGGACCGTCCCCCGCGGCGAAATAGTAAAGCGCCCCTTCGTCCACGTCGAGCACCGTCCGGGTCAGCCGTCCCGGCAGCACCGCTTTCAGCGAGTGGTCCAGCCGAGCCACGACGAAGGGCAGTCTGCGCGCGATGTCCTGGTAGCGATCACGGCGCCCCGGACGGCTTATGTTGCGGAAGTAGGGTGCCAGCGTGGTCAGTTCGAGGACGTCGGCGGAGAGGAACCCGCAGGCGGGGTCGACGTAGGCCGCGTAGTGGAGATCCTCGGCGGACAGCGCCGAGATGCACGCCTCGCGCACTCGGGCCGAATTCGGCCCGAGGATACCGAACCGTTCGAAGTGGAGCGCGTCCTCGGTCGTGGACGGCCCGGGAACCGTCGCGGATCCGGACCGCGGCCCCTCCTTGGACTTCTGCGTGTCCTCCTCGAACCCGCCGTAGTTCAGACCGCGTTGCCGCAGCAGCTCGCCGAACCGGGTGGCGAGTCCGGCCATGGCCCGGTCGCCCGACTCGTCGTTGTCCCGCCCCAGCGAGACACCGGTCAGATACTCGCCCGGCCGGACGTAGTAATGGAAGACGGATGCTTCACCAAGGCGCAGTACGGTCCGGATCAGCCGTCCGCTCTCCACCGGGCGCAGCGCCCGGTCCATGCGCCCCAGCAGGAAGTTCAGCTGCCGGCCCACACGGATGTAGAGCTCGCGGCTGGATCTGGTGTCCGTGCCGGCCGGGAGCGAGCCCGCCTGCCGCAGGCCGTCCAGGATGTCCACCGAGTAGTTGTAGACCCCGCGGTGGTAGGCGGCCACATGGTGCAGCCCGTCGGGGCGCAGCGTCTGCGCGCACATGGTGATGAACTCGTCGCTGTCGGCAGTGACATGAGCGGCTCTGTGGTGTGCGGGAGTCATGACCGAGGCGCTCCCCGCCGGGGCATCGGAGCGGCTGTCGTCCGCGGTGTCCATCACTCCCCCTCAGGTGATGTCGAAGTCGAAGCCGGTGCGGAACAGGTCTGGTTCGAGTGCCTCCATGCCCTGGCAGAGCGCGGACTCGAAGGGACTCTGCGGGCCGGACAGCTTTCCGTGTGCGAGCGTCTGCGCGGCCCTGGGGTCGTACGGCAGATCCATGATGGTTCTCAAAGCCAGTGTGCCCTCTGAATGCGTTCCTCCAACAGAGAATTCCGGACTATGCCGGGTGAATTCCGCGCACTGACCGGCGAGTTGCGTACTCTGCCGAGTGGCCTGCGGACTCTGTCCGGGTGTGTTCGCGACGTATCCGATGGTCTTGGACAGCAGGCCCGAGACATCGAGGCGCTCGACGAGCCGCACGGTGTCCGGGTGGGAACGGGAGTCCGCACGGCCCACCACGAAGACGTACTCGACGGTCTCGCAGATTCTCCGGGTCAGCGGCCCCCAGCCCGGTCCGCAGTCCACCAGCAGGCAACCGGCGAGTTCCGCCAGCAGCTCCACCGCCCGGCCCGTGATCTCCGGCAGATCCGGCAGCGACGCCAGAGCCGTACTGCCCGGTGCCCGCATCGCGAGCAGTGACATGTCGCCGCTGCGTCCATCAGGAGAGCGGAGTTCCTGCAGCCGTTGCTCGACCGAGCGGTCCCGCAGGGCGACATGCCGGTCCAGGGCGAAGCCGGGCAGTCCACCGCCGTCACCGGCGCCCGTGCCTATCCCGTACTCATCACCGGTTCCCACGGCGTGCCAGGCACCGAGCAGCGCGGTGAGCCCTGCGGTCCGCACATCCGCGTCCATGAGGATCACGTTCTGTCCCTTGGGCCCGGTCTCGGCGTCGATCAGCGCCCCGGCGGCGGCGGTGACCAGCGTCGCGCCCTCACCCGGGCGCGCGGAGACCACGGCCGCCGACCAGGGCCTGCCCAACTCTCTCTCCGGCCTTCGCACCACTGCCGACCTCCTTGCCACGCCCCACGACCACCGCACTGTCCGTCGCCCGTCCGGCGCCGGTCAGATGTACGGCAGGTCGATGTCGATCTCGATGCGCTCCGCTCCCGGGGCTGCCCCGGTGTCCCGCACCCGGGCCTCGCTGTCCTGGAGATTCGTCGCCGCGAAGCCCGTCAGCGGGTGCTCGGCCCCGCATCGGACGCTCAGCCGCTCGTACGTACGACGATCCATCTCCAAGGCCTCCGTCGACTCCCCGGAGAACACCAGGGCGTTGGCGTGGTCGAGCGCCGCGATGAGGGTCAGCGGATGATCCGATCCGAGCGTCTCGCACAGGCCCCGCCAGCCCGCCTCGCTGAGCTCCAGCGCGCCGTCGACCCGACCCGCCGAGCGTCGGCAGAGGGCCAGGTTCACTTGACTGATCCGTCGGAAGGGATGGTCCTCCCCCCAACTCTCGAACCGTTCCAGGGCGTCCTCCGCGAGTCGGCAGGCCTCTCGCCACTCCCCCAGCAGCCGCAGATCCGCCGCGAGCGCCAACTGCCCGGCCAGCTGCTCGTGGTGCCCCGGGCCTGCGTAGGACAGCCAGCCCGCCACCGCGTCCGAGTCGTACTTGCGCGCCGCGCCGATCTGGTCCAGGTCATCGCATGCCGTGCGCCGCAGAGTCGCCGCGAGACCACGGGCCGCGCGGAGCGTCGCAGGATCGGCCTCCCCGAAGCGCTTCTCCGCCTCGTTGAAGGCCTGCCGCAGCAGCAGCAGCGAGGTCTCGTAGTCCCCGGACTCCCGGTAGCGGATGCCGAGTTGGGTGGCCGCGCTCCATGTCATCTCGTGCTCCACACCGAGCACCCCACGGCAGCGCTCGTACGTCTCCCGGTGCAGGTCCAGCGCCTCCGCCGTCATACCCACCATGGCCAGCGACAGCGCGAGATTGCCCGTCGCCATCAGGGTGTACGGGTTGTCGGGGCCGAACACCTCGGTGAGGATGTCGGCGGTCGACTGGTCCTCGGCGAAGGCCTCCTGGACATGGCCGAGCGCGCGCAGCTCGGCACCCCGCCCGGTCGCGCTGCGCAGGGTGTACGGGTGGTCGAGGCCCAGCGTGGTGCGCAGCCGCTCCAATGCCCTGCGGTTGATCTCCTCGGACTCGACGAAGCGGCCCGCGTCACGGTGGATGTTGCCCAGTTCCACGTTCAGCCGAAGCAGGAGTACGTCGTCGGTCCGCTCCACGGGGCCGTGCCGCTGGTTCCACTTGTCGCGCAGTCGCTCGGCGAGACTCTGCGCCGAGTCGAGGCGTCGCGCCAGGCGGCGGTATCGCACCTGGTTGACCAGCCAGCGCCGCACCCCGTCGTCATCGCTGTGCACAGCACCCGACGGGTCGACGTGCTGGTCGAGTTCGGCGAAGACAGGGGCATGGGTCGGGTCGTCGACTTCCGTGTCGCGCGGCGAGAGAGAGGCCAGAATCCGCTGGGCCGCCCGACGCGACTCCTGGAACTCGGCGTCCGACAGCCCGCTCCTCAGGAAGGTCAGACCCATCGGGTCGCCCACCACGCGTTTGGTTCCGTAGTCGACGCGGGCCAGCGCGCGCTCCGACAGCGCGCGGAACGCCAGCCCCGCCGTCGTAGCCGTGAGCGGGTCGCTGCCCAGCGAGCTCAGCCACTCCAGTGCAGCCTGGCAGCGCAGTACGTCGGTCTTCCCGTCGATCGACACGCCGTTCGGCGCCATGTGGGCGAGCAGCCGCAGGAACCCCTCCGCGACGGGGCGCGCCACCCGAAGCGACTCCATCGACACCGACCAGGTGGCATGGGCCGCCGCCGGATAACCGGCGCCTCGGCCCGGAGCCGTACGCCTGGGCCCGGCACCCGCGGACTGGTTGCACATCGCCTCGCGATAGCGGTCGACCGCCTCCCGACGCGGCAGCCCGCTGGCCTTGAGCCAGGCGGCCGCCTGTTCGACGGTCTGCGGAAGACGGCCCGACACGGCGAGGATGTCATCGGCCTGCTTGTCGCGGAGCCCGGGGAAGTGACGGCGCAGCTGCCCACGCGCCTCGTCCTCGGTCGGCACACCGACCTCGTGCTGCCGTCCCGTGACGCTCCAGTCGTCGGTCTCCGACGTGATCAGCACATGGCTGCTGCCACCGCTGGGCAGCAGACCCTCCAGGTCCGAGGGCCGGCGTACGTTGTCGTAGACGAGCAGGAACCTGTGGTAGTCGGCGTGACCGCCGGCCAGTGCCCGCAGCGTGTCCTGCACGGCGCCGGGGGCGGTGGCTTTCGTCACTCCCAACTCCTCGCCGAACCCGGCCAGTTCGACCGCCACGTTTTCGGCGCTGTCGGCCCTGATCCACCGGATGGCGTCGTAGTCCGCCGCGAAGCGGTACGCGAACTCCAAGGCGATCTGGCTCTTCCCGACGCCCAGCGGACCGGTGAGGACCGCGGGCATCGCCGGACGACCGGGCGGGAACCCGTCGCGCAACAGCCCGATATGTGCCTCCCTGCCCTGGAAGATCGCGTTGCGCTGCGGGATGTTGTTCCAGAGCCTGGGGGTCCGGCCCGGGAAGCGCGCCCCGCCGGACGACCGGTCGCTCGGCTGGTTCCGCTGCTCCGCCGGCTGCTCTCCCTGGGCGAAGTGCGCCAGCAACAACGCCTGCGCGTCCGCCTCGTCCAGTTCCTGCAGACGTGGTCCCCGCAGGTCGGCGATGGGCGGCCTGACCAACGCCTCCTCGACACGTACGGGCACGATCGACCCGGTGCGCTCGCCCGAGCCGAGGCGGCCGCCGTCGCGCAGATGCTGGTCGATGACGGCGTCGAGGGCGGGTTCGGACTGGAGTGCCGGAGAGACCACGAGGATCGTGAACGTCGGCTTCGCGCTCGCCCGGCCCGTTTCCACCCGCCAGTCGCCGGCCGTCTCGCAGCTGATGCCGACGCGTGCCAGCACGGACCGAATCCAGTCGGCCCACTGACGGTCGCGCGGCGCGTAGACGATCCGGGCCGTGCGCCGGTCGGATGTCCTGACCTCGGCGAAGCGGTCGGCGAACTGGAGACGGATGTTCTCCTTCACCGGCCGGGCCTCGGTCACCCGTCCGCGGCTGATCTCCTCGGCGATACGAACGTAGGCGGTGAGCTGGGGCGAGGCCGAACCGGGCAGCAGGGTGAAGGGGACGAGCACTTCCTCGTAGGCGAAGGCCGGGTTGTGCAGTACCTCCACCTGCCCCCAGTACTCCTCCAGAGATCCCCTGGTCAGCGGGCCGACCAAGCCGGCGAACCGCCCCTGGATGTAACTCCTGCGCCGCCTTCCCTTGCTCGGGTCGAAATGTTCGACGCGCATCGGCACCGGGAGGATGCGAATGTCCCGCTGGGTCTCGCGGGCCTGCTGGTGGACCTGTCGGGCGACGCTCGCGGTGCCCTCGATCGACTGGTTGCTGAGGTTGAAGCCCGCGACGACGACATCGGGCAGCCAGAGCGTGCAGATGCTCGCGTTGTCCGAGTGGCCGGTACGGCTGTCGATGAGCACGTAGTCGTACGGCCCCTGCCGCAGCCGCTCGCGCAGCGTCTGAACGAACTGCTTGCCCCGGTGCTGCTGATAGAACGAGGCCCAGTCGAAGAGGGCCACATCCGTGCTGTACGACTCGTTCTGCACACCGGGCCCGAGAAATTCGATGGACCCCGGCGGCTGGAAGTGGCTCCATCGCAGGGTGTCACGGTGCTGCAGGACGTCGGTGTGCTGCTGGAGCAGTTCCTGGAGCCGGCGCTCGAACTCCGCCTCGTCAAGTCCTTCCGCCTCGACCAGGTCCAGTACGCCCCTCCCGTAGCCCTGGACCATGTCCACCACCCCGGGGGTGCGGGCCAGTTCCGGGTCGTTGAGGAACGGACGCAGGAAGCGGTGCAGGCCCGGGGACTCCAGGTCCCAGTCCACGACAAGCACTCTGCAGCCCTGGCCGGCGAGGATCCAGGCCACATTGGCGAGGGCCATGGTGCGGCCCACTCCGCCCTTGTACGAGTAGAAGGTGACGATGGTCGCCGGTTCATGGGCGGCCTCGGCGCCGGGGGGCTCCGGCTCCACGCTGCTCATTGATGCTGCTCCACGTGTTCACTCAGCCATGCGGGCCGCGGAGGATGGGGCGTTCGCCTTCCCCCGGGGATGAGAACCACGATCTGGTGCGGGGAGGCGAGTCCGGCCGTTCAAGCGCGGCTCCGATCGAAGCCGTGTCCTGTGGCGAACCGGTGCGCCTGCTGTGCCACGGTACCGGCACGGGCGCAAGGTGCATATCCCAGGAGGCGAGCGACGTACGGGACATAGACCTGAATGAGGTGAGGTAGCCGACATCACGAGCCGTCATCGTGGGCGGTGAGCGGTCCGCGGCGGTCAGCACCCGGTCGGCGACACTGCGCAGCACCTTGATGTATCCGCCCCGCGCGGCAGGGTCGCGAAGCAACTGGCTGATGCTGCGCCGCGGATAGTCGCTGCCCGTCGATTCCGACTGACGGGCGGTCTCCTCGGCCAGCCGCACCGGTAAACCGATCGTGTTCCACACCACCCCCACAGGAGCCACCGAGGCCTCGCCCGTGCGGTGCAGTCGCCAACTCATGCGTTCGTCGAACACGGCCAGGTCGTAGGTGCAGGGTGGGGAGCGGAAGTACTCCTGCGAGTAGAGGACTATGAGAGAACGACAGTTCATGGCAGGGGTGTTGGGTGGCGGGCCGACGCCGACATCCAGTCCCCGGTAGTCGGCAAGCGCTCCGTCGAATCTGGGATCACGTCCCAGCCTGCCGCGGATCTCGGCCTGGAGATCCGCCCGAAAATGCTCAACGTCCTGTCGGCCACTGCCGCTCACAGCATGGCTGATGAAGAAGTACGGGACCATGCCTCGCCCCCCGTTCCCGCCCCTGGGTCCCCCGGATCATTCCTCTGATCAGTGCAACGGTTCTACATCGGCAGGCATCCCCATGATAGGGAGAATCCCTTCCCCTGTAACCGCCTTGTGACAGTCCTTTGCAAGAGCGAGGAGTGTGCCGGTGACACGGTCGCGTACGTGCTCGATCAAAGCGCGTAGATCCGCGCAGTAGCACGAGGGGTTGTCGAAGCCGTTCTCCGGCCGGTACCGATGCGCACGCAGACCTCCGCCGCAGACGTCCACGACTGCGCAGCTACGGCACTGTGCGCACAGTCCGGCGACTCCCTCTCGCTCTGCGGCGAAACCGGGATGGGCACTCGCCTCGTCGAAACCGTGCGCATCGATGTGGTAGCCGGTGTGGGCGGCGCCCTCGTGCACCGCCTTGAGGACGTCGTTCTGCTCGATGCTCCCGTCCGGCTGCACCACCACGACATCCGAGCCGAGCGCCCCCCACACCTCGCTGGTGCCGGCCCCGCCGAGATGCAGATCGACGAGCGAATCGAAGAGCCGCACCGGGACCTCTCGCACCGGCGCGTCGTACCAGCGGTCGAACGCGGTGGCCAACCAGCGCGCGTACGGAACCTCCTGCGCCGCGGGCAGACCCGGCGGCGGGAACTGCCAGGTGCCGAGCGGCATCAGCAGATCCAGCGAGGGAGGTTCGTGCGCCAGCAGGGCCTCATAGGTGTCTACCGGGTCTTCGGCGATGTCCACCGTGCACAGCAGACCGCCGTACAGCGAGCGGTAGTCGGAGTCGCGCAACAGCTCCAGGGCTCGTACGACATCCGCATGAGTGCCCTTGCCCGAGTGATGGCGGCGTCGGCGGTCGTGGGCCTCGCGGGTGCCGTCCAGGCTGACCCCGACACGGATGCCCCACTGCCGGAACAGGTCCAGGAAACGCCGGTCCAGCAGCGCGCCGTTGGTCTGCACGACGAGGACGAGCTCCGTGTCCAGCCCCCTCCACGCACTGTGCAGCGCCTCGGCGAAGCGGCCGATCCTGCGTGGTCCGGCGAGCAGCGGTTCACCACCGTGCAGCATCACCCGTGCCTCAGGGGGCCGGTGGCGTCGCACATGCTCCGCGATCCGCCGCGTCGTCCGCTCCATGACCGCGAGCGGCATCATCCGGGGCTGGGCCGACCAGCCGCTGTCCCGGAGCCCGTAGACATAGCAGTCGGGGCAGGCGAAGTTGCACCTGCTGTGGAGCTTGACGACGAACTGCGAGAATGCGGGTGAGTCACGGGGCACGCCTGTTGCCGACTCACACCGCACTGTGCCACCTGGGAGCTGCGGTCTTCCCCGATGACTTCGCCGACGCCGCCCCCGATGTGCCGCCCCCGCGGCCACGCTGCCTCAGCAGGGCTTCCACCATCGCGGAACGCGGCATCCGCTCCAGACGTTCGACGGACACCAGGTCCGCCAACACGTGTAACTCGCCCAGCGTTCGGGAGGTGCCGCTCCCGGTGTCGCTCTGCATCACGCTCAGGCCCCCATTCCCCCCGCGTCCCCGCCCCCGAAGCGATCGGACGGGTCACAGACCCTGCTAAAGTCCGGGACTCGTGAGCCGTCGGCGAATATCACCCCGTACGCCTGACGTGTGCCCGTACGCCTGACTTGCGCGCCCGTCAGGCTCCTTACCACTGTACCCAGCACGGTCAAGGAAGCCTATCCTCGGTCAACGGGGGTCCACCGGACCGACTGGAGCTACGACGTTGCGAAGCCCATGTCCATGCCAGTGAGAGTTTCGCCCTGCCGGACTACCGGCGGCAGTCTGCGAGGGGCGCGTGGATCGATCCGTCAACTACTTCTACACCAGCTGCACCCGTAGCGACGGGTGGCCGTCCCTCAGCCGCTTCCACGCCGACCTGGAGTACCGGCTGAGGGCCCAGGAAGGCTTATGGGTGGGCGGTGTTCTTGGGCCACAGCCCGGTTCGCCACCGGTGCTCGAAAGCGCCATCACCCGGGTCGGGGTGATGATCGCACTCTACTCGCCGGAGTACTTCAAGGACCGGGACTGCGGTCTGGAACTGGCCGTCTTCCAACGTCGGTTACGTCGGGACGAAGACCGTGCCGAACGTGACGTGTCCGAATGCCTGATCCCACTCGTCTGGAAGCCCGTCCCGCGGCTTCCCAACGGGGCGCCCGCCCCGGAGGAGTGGTCGATCGGCGCGGAGTGGGACGACGGATACGGATACCGGCGGTACGTCACTTCGGGGCTGCACGGACTGATGCATTCGGACGGCTCGGCGGCCGACGAGGCGTACTACTCCTTGATAGGGCAACTGGCCAAACGCATCACCGAGGCGAGACGCCTCGGCCTCGCCGAGATCACCGACGCAGCCGAACTCCGCGACATACAGCCCGCGTTCGGGTGTACCTCCCACGCCCGCCAGACCACCCCCGCCCGCACGCCGGTCCGTACCGGGCCGGGCCTGGGGGACCTCGACCACCATGCCCCCCTCCCCACCGCCCCCCTCGAATCCGTGGCCATCAGCTACGTGGGGGCGGACCAGCCCTGGGCGGACTGGATGGAGGAGATCCTGGAACTGGCCGGTCATCCCGAGGTGTCCCAGGTGCGGTGGAGGACCGAGGACGAGTCGTTGCCGGAGACGGTGCGACGGGCACACGAGGGGGCCCAGCGGGTCGTCGTCGTCTTCTCCCGCAGCTACTTCGCGGCCGGCTCCGGCGATCCGCTCCACTGGGAGAACGCGTTCGTCGGTCCGGGCAAAGAGTGGCTCATTCCCGTCCAGATCGACGCCGAGCCCCGTCCGCTGCTGGTGCGCCGCGGCGTGCGGGTCACCCAGTTGACCGGCTCGGACGAGAGCCAGGCCCGCCTTCTGTGCGACCTGGTGCGCGAACCCGATCCACAGGTCCCGGACCAGCGCGGAGGAGACGCCCGGTGACGTCTGCCCGCCTGCGCCCACCCCGTTCGGCCACCGAACCGCCCCCCATATGGAACATCCGCGAACTGGGCCTGCCCTTTCAGGGGCGCGACGACCAGATCGCGGCGCTGTTGAAACTCTTCACGCAGTACGGTCACGTCCTGCTGCACGACGCCGCCGCGCCGGTCCAGGGCTTCGGCAAAACCCAGATGGCCCTCGCCTACTGCCGCCGCTACCACCGCCGTTACGACGTGGCGTGGTGGTTCGAGTGCAACGGTGAGACCGACGACGATCGGCTGTGCGGACTGATCGACGACCAGTACCGGCAGCTGCGCGAGAAGTGCGCGCAGGAATTCGGGCCGGATCACGAACCCAGACCCGACAAACGCTGGCTGTTCGTCTACGACAACGTGCCGAACCCCGATCGGATCTACGAGCACTTCGTCCCCGGCACGGGTCACCGGCTCGTCACCTCCCGTTCCGGCGGAGAGACATGGGGGAAGAACCGACTGGAACTCGGTGGCCTCAGTCAGGCGCAGGCGGAGGCACTGCTCCTGGACCAGGCCGAGGACCAACTGGACTCGAAGCAGGCCGAGCACCTGGCGAGTCTGATCAAGGGCCATCCCGGACTGCTGCTCGAGGTCGCCGAGGAGGTGCTCCACTCCGGCTTCGAGAAGTGCGCCAGGGCGCTGACGCCGGCACCCCGGACGGACCCCGACACGCCCCCCGGCGGCATGGTCCTCCTTCCTCACGCACGTGCGGCCGACCAGTCCGGCAGGCCCCTCAGCCCGGAGGAGCGCCGAACCCTCATCGAGGAACTGGCGCGCTCGCCGGTGGGCCGCACCCGGGACGCGTACGACGCCTGGGTGGACTCCGTGCGGTATGCGATCAGGCCGACGAAGCTGACGCTCTCCAACGACAGTGGGAACACCCGGACCCGTATCGTCTCCGCCGTCAACTTCGCGCTGTCCCAAGAGACTTCAACGGTCATGGTCGCGCTCGCGGACGCCTTGGAGGAGCTCGGTGAGGACGAGGCCGGGGTCGCCGAGGTGCGGCGCTTGGTCAACAAGGCCAAAGCCGCCTGGACCCGCGATCCGCGACAATAAGCACCCCATGACAGATGCCGGGAGGACCGATGACACGGTCGCCGTTCTTCTTCACCAGTTACGCGGTACGACGCGCGGACAGCCCGCTCGTCAGGCAGTTCCACGACCGCCTCCAGCAGGAAGTGGAGATAAAGCGCGGCCGGTCCGCGACCAACGAGGGGTTCCTCGACGTGGGGAACCTGGAACTCGGTGTCGAGTGGCGGCGCAAGCTCTCTCAGGCGCTGGGCCGCACCCGGTTCTTGATCGCGCTCCTCTCCGACGACTACTTCGACCGCGAGTGGTGCGGGCGGGAGTGGGCGGTCATGACGGAGCGGCTGCGCCTGGCTGCTCCGCAGGAACCGGTCGCCATCCTTCCGCTGTTCTGGGTACCGGTCGCCCGGGCACTGCCCCCCGAAGTCGCAGCGGTGCAGTACCGCATGCCGAAGCTCGGGGCCGCGTACGCGGACAGCTGCCTGGTCGACCTCATGCGCGGCGACCCACAGGAGTTCGAGAAGTTCGTCATCGAACTGACCGACTACATGGGCCAGGCGGCCACGGCACCCCTGCCTGAGCTGGACGCCGATACCGCCGAACGGTTCCCTCCGGCCTTCGGGCTGACCGCCGCCGCCCCGGCGCCCACGGCCTCCGCGCCACGTGCGCCCCAGGCATCGCCCACCGAGGAGGAGCCGCCCCGTGCCGACGGCGCCGCGCCGATGACGCCCGGCGAGAAGCGTGAACTGATCGAGCTGATCCTGGCCTCCGAGGTGGCCCGCACCCGCGACGGGTGGGACGTGTACGTGGATTCCGTCCGCACCCTGGTCCACCCCGAGCAGGTACATCTGCTGAGCGACGGCGGTCAGCTCAGGACAAGGGTGGTCGCCCTGGTCACGGCCGCACTCAGGCGCCGCACGCCTGCTGTTCTGCTGGCTGTCGGGGATGCCCTGGCCGACCAGACGGGCGAGGCCGAGGCGGAGGCGGTGCTGCGCCTGGTGCGGGCCGCCGCGGCCAAGTGGCCCATGGCCTGATGGACCACAGCGCCACCGAGGACTCCGACTGCGCCTTCTGCAGGATCGCGGCGGGTTCAGCCTTCGCCCGCATCATCCACGAGGACCAGGACACACTGGCCTTCCTGCCGCTCAGGCCCGTCACCAGCGGGCACGCGCTCGTCATTCCCCGGCGGCACATCCGGGATCTGTGGGGCCTGGACGAGGCGACGGCCACGGCGTTGACACGGAGCGTGCTGCGGGTCGCGCACGCGGTGCGGGCCGCCTTCCGGCCCACCGGGCTGAACGTCGTGAACTCGGCGGGCGCGTCGGCGACTCAGAGCGTCATGCACCTCCACGTACACGTCGTGGCCCGTTACGAGGGTGACCGGATGGGCAACTTCTGGCCGCCGTCACCCCCCATGGAACCCACCGGGCTGGACGCGGCGGCCGAGCAGCTGCGGCTGGCCGTGAGAGCGGGGCGCGGGCGCCCGTCAGCCGAGCAACAGGACGGCCAGGAAGGCGAGATGAGCGGCGCAGAGACCGCCGTAGAACAGTGAGAGCGTCGGGGAGAAGGCGGACCGCCGCCATCTCACCCGGTCCGCGTAGGGGCGGGGGTCCATGGAGAACGGCTCGACCGTGCTCCTGGGCCGCCTGACCTCGTCGTAGAGCGTGCGGAACAGCCGCTCCTGGTGCAGGAAGTAGCTGTCCAGGAACCAGAAGGCCACGAGCACGATCAGCGCCGTCGCGACGATGGGCCAGCTGGTGCTGCCCGCCGCGAAGGCGAGGAGGCCACCGGTCAGGGTCAGCGCCCAGCCCTTCACCAGGAAGGAGTTGTTGGCGAGCCGTGAGACGACCCCCTGCAGGAACTCAAGATGCTTCACCTGATCCGCGTCGAGAACCTGACGGTCCGCGTCGGCCGGGTCCCCCACACCCCTGGTGTTC
The DNA here is from genome assembly GCF_044457265.1 of Streptomyces sp. NPDC050564. NCBI lineage: Bacteria > Bacillati > Actinomycetota > Actinomycetes > Kitasatosporales > Streptomycetaceae > Streptomyces > Streptomyces sp. NPDC050564. The sequence goes on from NZ_JBITGS010000002.1 coordinate 385,780, forward strand.
ATCGGAGAAGATTACCGCCGACCGTCACCGGGCCAGCGGGCTTTCGTCCGGTCCGTCCGGTGCCCGCGCACGCTGTGCCGGATTTCCGGCCTATCGTGACGCCCATGCAGTCCTACACAATCGGCCAGGCCGCCCGGCTCCTCGGCGTGAGCCCCGACACCGCCCGGCGGTGGGCGGACGCCGGTCGGGTGACCACCCATCGGGACGAGGGCGGCCGGCGGCTCATCGACGGGCGGGATCTCGCCGCGTTCTCCGTCGAGCTGGCCGGGGCCGGTGGTGAGGAGGGCGCCTCCTACACGTCCGTCCGCAACGCGTTCCCGGGCATCGTCACCGCCGTCAAACTCGGCGATGTCGCGGCCCAGGTGGAGATCCAGGCGGGACCGCACCGGCTGGTCTCGCTGCTGACCCGGGAGGCCGTCGAGGAGCTGGGCCTGGAGGTCGGCATGGAGGCCACCGCCCGGGTGAAGTCGACCAACGTGCACATCGACCGCACGTGAGAGGGCGTGCGGTTCACGACTCCGCCGGCGTCGTCGCCGAAGTCGCAGTCGCAGTCGCTCGTCGTACAGCACGCAGAGCACCTTGGCCATGAGGCGGCTCTCCTCAACTCCGTTGATCGGAAGGTGCTTTCACCATCCTCGGGGTGGATCGCGCCGGTCGAAACGAACGTTGCCATGCCCGGACAGCCGGCGGCTATCGGCTCCGCCCGCCCAGATGCTCCTTCAGCAGCGCATCGAGGGCGTCCCGTACATCCGCCTCCCGCGCCACCTTCAACAGCGCCTCCGCCAGCACGGACTGAGGCTCCTCCCGGGCCACCACGATCCCGACCCTGGGCCCGTGCGCGGGCCCTTCCAGCGGCACCACCCGCATCCCCTCGGGCACACCGAACATGTGCAGCCAGGCGTGCGATATCACGCTGGACCAGCGGCCGCCCGGCAGATGCGCGTACAACCCGGCGACGCTGTCCGACTCGATCGCCGGGGCGGCCGTCGCGCCGTCGGCGGCGAAGCACGCGTCGATGATCCGGCGGTTGCGCATCCGGGGGCTGAGCAGACACAGCGGCAGCGCCGCCGCCTGCGCCCAGCGAGCCGTCGGCGCCGTGGCCAGCGGGCCGTCCGCCGGTGTGAGGAGCACATACCGCTCCTCGTACAGCGGGAAGCGGCGTGCGGGACGCAGCTCGTCGTCGTCGATATACGTCATCGCCGCGTCCAGCTCGAACTCGGCCAGGCCCTGTCTGATCTCGGCGGACGACAGCGACGCCAGTGCGACCCGGGCCCGCGGGTGGCGCTCGCAGAACGGGGTGGTGAGAAGGGAGGCGGCGGGCAGCGCGGTGGGGACGATGCCCAGCCGCAGGGTGCCGGTCAGGCCGCCGCGCAGCGCCGACAGCTCCTGGCGCAGGGCGTCGCGCTCGGCGAGGATGCGCTGCGCCCAGGCGAGCACGACCTCGCCCTCCGGGGTGAGCCCCTCGTACTTCCTGCCCCGCCGCACGATCGGCACGTCCAGCTCGTGTTCCAGCCGGCGGATCGCCGCCGACAGCGACGGCTGCGTGACGAAGCAGGCCGCCGCCGCCCGTGCGAAGTGCCGCTCCCGGGCGAGTGCGACCAGGTACTCCAGCTGACGCAGCAGCATGCGTCACCTCCGTTGGCGGGTCAGCGTCGCAGACGCCGGGCGATCCTGTCATGGGAGGGGCCGCTTTCCTGCAGCGCCTCCGCGGTCCCCGCTCGACGTCGCCGCCGCCCATCTGCGGGTCCCCGTGCCGACTGCCGGCTCGTGGAGGAGGCGGTGGCGTACGGGAGCGCCGGCCGGCGCTGAAGGAAGCGGCCGGCCGGCGCCGAAGGAGCTGTACGAGTCGGTCGACGCGGTCTCGGCACCAAGTCGATGAGCGAGAGCCCCTTCAACCCGGTCGCCCCGGCCTTCGCGAACGCTCTGCGCGACGGGACTGCGGTTGACCGAGCTACCGCTGACCCGGGACCGGGTGTGGCCGGCCCTGGACGCGGCGGTTCGGCGGCCTCAGCCGCCGTCGGCCGTCCATGACGTGTAGCGGCCGTCCACGCGAATCGCGTTGATGCCGCTGATGTGCCGGGCGCCGCAGCGGTCCTGCGGCAGCACCAGCTGGGGACCCGCGGTGTCGAGCGGGGTGTCGTCGATGCCGACCGCCAGCAGCACCGGCGAGTGCGCGAAGTCGGGGTCGATCTCGGCCCAGGTGAGCAGGGCGTGGTGGCCGTCCGAGCCCCTCACCGCGATGAGGAAGCGCAGGCGGTCCTTGCGGCGGGCCGGGTGGAAGACGGGTCCGGCCGCGTGCAGGACGTCGTGCAGCAGCGGTCCCTCGAAGCGGTGGTGCTGTACGCCGCTGGTGGCGCACTCGAAGCTGACCCGGACCCGGTGCTGGGGCCAGGCCAGCAGGTCGGGCACGGTCAGCCGGGCGGGACGGGCCAGGTCTCCGGTCAGGGTCAGCTCCGCCGCCGGGCGGACGGGCGGTTCCGTAAGGGACTGGGTCACTGGGTACCACCTCCCGGAAGACGGTACCCGCAGCACCGGACCGTACAAACGCACATGCGTACATCCATGCATCGATCACCCAGCTCATGCGATGCGACAGGAGACTTTTGGGTGGCATCTGCGGAAGTATGATCGGCGTATGCACGACTGAGGCTTCAAAGGGAGTGGAACCGTGATGACCCGTACCGCACGCCGGACCCTGCAGGTGGCAGGCGTGGGCGCCGCCGCGCTGCTGGCCCTGAGCGCCTGCTCCTCCTCGTCCGACTCCTCGGCGTCCGCCAAGGACACCCCGAAGCTCTCCGGCACGGTGACCGTCTTCGCCGCCGCCTCCCTGAAGGAGAGCTTCACGACGCTGGGCAAGGATTTCGAGAAGGCTCACCCCGGTACGAAGGTGACCTTCAGCTTCGGTGGCAGTGACTCGCTAGCCGCGAGCATCGCGGGCGGCGCCCCGGCCGATGTGTTCGCCGCCGCCAGCCCCAAGACGATGGCGATCGTGACGGACAAGAACGACGCGGTCGGCACCCCGACCACCTTCGTCCGCAACCAGCTGGAGATCGCCACCCTGCCCGGCAACCCCGACAAGGTCGCCTCCCTGAAGGACCTCACCAAGTCCGGCCTGAAGGTCGTCCTGTGCGACAAGACGGTGCCGTGCGGCGCCGCCGCGCAGAAGGCGCTGGACGCCAGCAGCCTCAAGCTCACCCCGGTCTCGTACGAGCAGGACGTCAAGAGCGCCCTGACGAAGGTGGAGCTGAAGGAGGCCGACGCCGCCGTCGTCTACAAGACCGATGTGAAGGCGGCGGGTGACAAGGTGGAAGGCGTGGAGTTCCCCGAGTCGGCCAAGGCCATCAACGACTACCCGATCGCCCTGCTCAAGGACGCGGACAACGCGGCCGCGGCAAAGGCGTTCATCGAGCTGGTGAAGTCGGCCGAGGGCCAGAAGGTCCTGACAGCGGCCGGATTCCTCAAGCCGTGACCACCGGGCTGGACACCTCCGACGCCGCGGCCGACACCCTGACCGGTGGGCCGCGGCGCGGACGCGTCCGGACGGGCACGCGGCGCGGCGCGCCGCTCCCCCTGCTGCTGCCCGCCCTCGTCGGCCTGGCCTTCCTGCTCCTCCCCCTTCTCGCCCTCCTTGTACGGGCTCCCTGGCGCAGCCTGCCGGACCAGCTGACCAGCACGGAGGTCTGGCAGGCGCTCCAGCTGTCCCTGCTCACCGCCACAGCGGCGACCGCGGTGAGCCTGGTGCTCGGCGTGCCCCTCGCGTGGCTGCTCGCGCGCACCGAGTTCCCTGGGCGCGGCTTCGTACGCGCCTTGGTGACGCTGCCGCTCGTGCTGCCCCCGGTGGTGGGCGGTGTGGCCCTGCTGCTGGCCCTCGGTCGTAACGGAGTCGTCGGGCAGTGGCTGGACTCGGCCTTCGGGATCACGCTGCCGTTCACCACGGCCGGGGTGGTCGTGGCCGAGGCGTTCGTGGCGATGCCGTTCCTCGTGATCAGCGTGGAGGGCACGCTGCGGGCCGCCGATCCGCGCTACGAGGAGGCCGCCATGACCCTGGGCGCCTCCCGCTTCACCGCGTTCCGCCGGGTCACGCTGCCGCTGATCGCGCCCGGGATCGCGGCGGGCTCCGTGCTGGCCTGGGCCCGCGCGCTCGGCGAGTTCGGCGCGACGATCACCTTCGCGGGCAACTTCCCCGGCCGTACGCAGACCATGCCGCTGGCCGTGTACCTGGCCCTGCAGAACGACCCGGCCGCCGCGATCGCGCTGAGCCTGGTGCTGCTGGCCGTGTCGATCGCGGTCCTCGCGGGACTGCGCGACCGCTGGATGACGACGGCCTCATGACGCACGGGTACGAGACAGTGGTGGCGCCATGACGGACGGACGTGTACGAGACGGTGACGGCGCCATGACCGACCCGACCGCCCCCGCCGAGCGGGGCTTCGCCGGCAAGGGACCCGACAAGGGCCTCGACGCCCGCCTCGTCGTCCACCGCGGCGCCTTCCACCTCGATGTCACGCTGACCGCCGCCCCCGGCGACGTCGTCGCGCTGCTCGGGCCGAACGGCGCGGGCAAGACCACCGCGCTGCGCACGCTGGCCGGACTCACCCCGCTGTCCGACGGCGGGCATCTGCGGCTGGACGGCGCCGCGCTGGACCGTACGCCCCCCGAATCCCGCCCCGTCGGCGTCGTCTTCCAGGACTATCTGCTCTTCCCTCACCTGACCGCCCTCGACAACGTGGCCTTCGGACCGCGCTGCCAGGGCGCGGGGAAGGCCGAGGCGCGGGCGCAGGCCGCCGAATGGCTGGACCGCATGGGCCTGACCGACCACGCCGGAGCCAAGCCGCGCCGGCTCTCCGGCGGGCAGGCGCAACGCGTCGCCCTCGCCCGCGCGCTGGCCACCCACCCACGGCTGCTCCTGCTCGACGAACCGCTCGCCGCGCTCGATGCCCGTACGCGCCTCGATGTGCGCGCCCAGCTCCGGCGCCACCTGGCCGACTTCGAGGCCGTCGCCGTACTGGTGACGCACGACCCGCTGGACGCGATGGTGCTGGCCGACCGGCTCGTCGTCATCGAGCACGGCCGCGTCGTCCAGGAGGGCACACCGTCGGACATCGCCCGGCATCCGCGCACCGACTACATCGCCCAGCTGGTCGGCCTCAACCTCTACCGGGGGCAGGCCGAGGGCCACACCGTACGGCTCGACTCGGGCCCGGCGATCACCACGACCGAGGACCTCGACGGACCGGTCTTCGTGGCCTTCCCGCCCGGCGCCGTCACCCTGCACCGCGACCGCCCCACCGGCTCCAGCGCCCGCAATCTGTGGCAGTGCCGGGTCGGCGGACTGGAGACCCACGGCGACCAGATCCGCGCGGATCTCACCGGCGAACTCCCGCTCGCCGCCGACCTGACGACGGTCGCCGCGGCGGAACTGGACCTGCACCCGGGTGCCCCGGTCTGGGCGACGGTGAAGGCCACGCAGACGCACGCGTATCCGGCGTAGCGCCAGGGCCTGTCCGGCGGATCATTCGGAGGCGGGCACGGCGGCCGCGCGCACCATCACGCAGTCGAACTCCACCACCCGGCCCGTCGCCGCTTCCCGCGACACCGGGTACATGCCCGTGATCTCGAACCCGCTCTCCTCGTACACGGCGATCGCCTCGCCCATCCGGGGGCTGCCCTCGTACAGCCGCAGCGTCGCGACCTCCGACTGCATCCCGACGAACTCGGGGACGCGGTCCCCGGCGCCCGCGAACACCTCCAGGTCGTACCCCTGGGTGTCCATCTTCAGATAGGGCCGCGGATCGGTGATGCCGGCCAGCGCCTTGTCCATCACACCGTCGAGCCGGCGAATCTCGATGTCCTCGGTGCGCGTCTTCGCGAACCGCTTGTAGCGGTCCTTGCCGTAATCGCTCGGCGGGAGGAGGGAGTTCATGGTGTTCCAGCCCACGTGGATGGACCGGGTGGCGTCCTCGCGGCCCAGCCCGACCTGGTACACCCACCATTCGGGGTCCTCCTCGGCGGCCTTCCGGAGCTTGGCGAAGGCCTCCGCCGTGGGTTCGAAGGAGACGATCCGGCCGCTGTAGCCGAGGCGGCGCAACTGACGGCCGTACTGGCCGGCATTGGCCCCCACGTCGAAGACGCAGTTCACCTCGTACCGGTCGAGGAGCGCGGCGACGTGCTGCCCGCACAGGTAGGCCGCGGCCGCCAGCTGGAACCGGCGTTCGTCGGCCGCCGTCGCCTTCTCGTCGAGGAGCAGACGGGCGCCGGTGTCCCCGAGAGACACGCTCTTCCAGGCCGCGGTCCCGCCTCTCAGCACCAGATCAGCACCCCGACCCAGCGGAACGCGTCTGCGCTCACCACGCCGGTAGACCAACGCTGTACCCGAACCGAGATCCAGAACCCGCACCCCCATCCGGGGAAGCAGCCCTAGCAGTTTTCTGTGAAGGGTCGGCATCCCCACACCCTTTCAGACATGTCGGTGCGCGCACCGGGAGTTGGTTGAACCGCCTTCATCTGCGTGGTACAGCCATGTGGTGACCTCTCCAGAGACGCCTTCCGCCGTCCCGCCGCTGGCCGCCGAACTGGGCATGCAACAGCACCCCGAGGGTGGCTGGTTCGTCCAGACGTGGACGGCGCCACGGGCCTTCCGCCCCGATGGCTACTCCGGCCCCCGCGCCGCCGCGACCGCGATCTATTTCCTGCTCACCCAGCACGACACATCCGCCTGGCACACGGTGCGCTCCGACGAACTGTGGCTGTGGCACCGAGGCGGCCCCCTTGACCTGCTCCTCGGCGGCGACGGCCGCACCCCCGACTCCACCCCCACGGTCGTCCGCCTCGGCCCGGCCATCGAGGCCGGGGAACGCCCCCAGGTCCTCGTCCCCGGCGGTGTGTGGCAGTCCGCTCGCCCGGCAACCGATCAGGAGGTGCTGGTCAGTTGCGTGGTGGCTCCCGGCTTCGACTACCAGGACTTCCGCCTGCTCGACTCGGGGCTCTGATCCGGGCTCCGGCACCTGCCCGGAGGGCTCCGTCGCGGCTTTATGACGTAAGGCGCTGGTTGCCGATCACCAGGGGCGGGCATCACCCGAAGGCAGGACCGGCCGCGCACCGTTTCGCGCGAGCCCCGGTCGGCGGGGATGGAGCCGCCGGGTGCCGGTTGTCCTGGCAGGGGGAAGAGAGGTGTCCGTCATGCGTGCGCACCAGCGCGCCGTCAGGCCGACCGCCCGCGTGGAGTACACACTGCCGCGTACGGCCGTCTCGGCGGGCAGGGCCCGCAGGTTGACGTCGGCGTTCCTCACCCGGCCACGGCCGCGGATGCCGGCGCCGACCGCCGACCAGGTCGACGACGCCACGCTGATCGCCTCGGAACTCGTCGCCAACGCCATACGGCACGGCCGCACCGGCTGTCGGCTGCGCCTGCAGCTGGGGCACGGACAGGTGACCGTCGAGGTCCACGACGACAGCCCCGGGCGGCCCCGCGTCGGCCCGCTGGACGCCGACTCGGAGAGCGGCCGCGGCCTCGCGATGGTCCAGCACCTCGCTCACAGCCTGGAGGTCGTCAACACCGGCTTGGGCGGCAAGACGGTCCGCGCGGTCCTGGCGGTGTAATACCGCGGCCGGCATACGGGCGCTACGGGCTACGCGGGTCCGGACCAGCTCTCGGCCCAGCCGGCGACGACCGGGCGGGCCAGGGCGGAGGCCGGGCGGCAGACGAAGCCCAGGCGGGTGAGGGCGCGGGCCACCTCGGCCTCGGTGAAGTCGCGGCGGTCCTGCCCGGTGATGCTCTCCCCGACCTGTTCGACCGGGTGGACGGGCGGCCCCACGACCACGACGCACCCGTGACGGGCTCGGGCGGAACGCCCCGCATCGACTGTTCGGCCTCGCTCTTGATGAGGTCGAAGGGGAAACGGGCCATCACGCAACGCATGGCGCCTGTGCTGGGTGAGTTTCGCGGTGCCGAGAATGGGTAAGGCGGACCGGGAAATTCGCCGGAAATTCATTGAGGGAAGACGCCTGGAAGACGGCCCCAGGAAGCCGGGAAGAAGCCCGAGGGAAACAAAAAGCAGGTGGCCGGGGCCCGCACCTCAGGGTGCAGGTCCCGACCACCTGTAAGCGTCGGCCGACTCAGGAGTCAGGCGTCAGCGGGGGTCCCGGACTAGGCGGGGACGATGTTCTCCGCCTGGGGGCCCTTCTGGCCCTGGGTGACGTCGAAGGTCACCTTCTGGCCTTCCTGGAGCTCACGAAAGCCCTGGGTGGCGATGTTCGAGTAGTGGGCGAAGACGTCGGCGCCGCCGCCGTCCTGCTCGATGAAGCCGAAGCCCTTTTCCGCGTTGAACCACTTCACGGTGCCAGTAGCCATGTCATATCTCCTTCGGGGCAAAGCTCGAAGGCCCACACTGTGTGGACCTGCGTCGCCGCGATGATTGCCCCGTCCGGAAAACGCACCGGAAAAACTTTGGGAACCACAACTGCAACTGATATCGACACTAGCACGGTACTGGTCCCGAGGGGGGGCGCACTATCTCACCCCACTCCGGGGAATATAAGAATCTGACGGCGCCCCGAGCCAATTTCTGCATCGGCCGAAACAGATATCCGGGCCGGCCGGAGACGGTGCCACAGGCGGGTGAGCGTCAGGGTTCAGGCGTCCTGCGTCGCCCTCCGGCGCAGTTCCGCGTTGAGCTGCAGGGCCTCGTCGAGGCGGTCCTCCAGGCTGACGATGCGGCAGGCAGCCTCCACCGGCGTGCCCTGGTCGACCAGGTCGCGAGCGCGGGCGGCGACGCGCAGCTGACTGCGGGAGTAGCGGCGGTGGCCGCCACCGGACCGCAGCGGCGTGATCAGGGCCGCCTCGCCGACGGCGCGCAGGAACGCGGGGGTGGCACCGATCATCTCGGCGGCGCGGCCCATCGTGTACGCGGGGTAGTCGTCGTCTTCGAAGCGCTCGGTGGCACTCGCTGAAGTTCCCTGGGTCAGGTGCATCACCTCCACTCTGACAGATCCGCGGAAGGCGCCCCAAGGGTGTCCGCCGACGGGGTGGAACCGGGCTCACCCGGACGGCCCCGTGCGCTGGTGGGCGGCCCTGCCTGGTGGTGGCGTGGGAGGACACACCGCGTCCTCGGGAGGCCTTCGCCATGAATCGTCCGTCCTGTCTCCTCGCGTCCGCCCTGACCGCCGGCATGCTGCTGTCGACGGCCGCGTGTTCGAGCGGCGACAGTGGTGATTCCGGTCGTACGGATGTCCCGGCGTCCCCCGCGGCCAAAGACTCCCCCACCGCGCTCACCGAGGCGCAGGCCATGGCCGCGCTGATCACCAACACCGACCTGGGGTCCGAGTGGACCGAGACGCAGGGCACGGCGACCTGGCACGACACGCTGCTCAAGAGCAAGGTCGACACGCAGGCCTTCGTCACGGACAAGCAGAACGCCGTCGACTGCCAGAAACTGCTCGACGGCCTGTACGCCGAGGACCTGCTCGGCGACCCGAAGGGAGGGCAGGCCGTCACCGGGTTCGACGACAGCGACAACGACGGGCAGATGCACTACCTGGTCGCCGGGTACACGCAGTCCGACGTGGACGCGAAGCTGTCGTGGCTGAAGACGCTGCCGGACAAGTGCGACCAGTTCACCGCCGTCGACAACAAGGGCGGGAAGCAGACCGTCCAGGTCATCTCGATGTCGCTGCCCAACGTGGGCGACGCCCGCCAGGGGCTGCAGATCACCATGAACGGTGAACTGGACGGTGATCCCTCCAGCTTGACCCTGGACTTCGCCGCCGTACGGGTCGGCGACAGCGCCCTGTCCTTCAGCAACGGCGGCCTCAACGGCGCCGACGATGCCTCCACCCAACAGGCCGCCCAAGCGGGCGCCACCCGCCTGAAGGACGTCCTGGCGGGAAAGACGCCCCCGCCCACACAGGGCTGAGTTTTCGCCCCCTCCGCCCCTGCCCGTCCCTTACCGGCCTCTCGGCTGCGGGTGGGTGAGGGCTCGTCGCGCAGTTCCCCCGCGCCCCTTTTCAGTGGCGCGGGGGAGTGCGCAGTCTTTCCGGGGGTCTGGGGCGCACCCGCTCACCCCATCCGCTCGACCGCCTCCTTGGCCTCCCTGAGATCGGCACCCGTGGCCTCGCGGTACGCCTTGATGGCCTGGATCTTCTTGCCGTCGCGAAGGAGGGCGGCGACCTGGGGAAGGTGCGGGTCGTCCTGGTGGAGGCCGAGGTGGTCGAGGATCACGTCGAGTTTGTGCTCGACACGCGCGATTCTGCGGTCGGTGCGGCCCAGCTTGCTTTCCAGCCCCGCGAAGCTCGCGATCATGAGCGCGGCGAGGACGAAGAGACCCGTTATTTCCATGGTCCGTGATCCTAGGACCCGCCGCCGCGGGAACCGATGCGGCGCAACAGGCCCGGCAGCGCGCTTCGTTCACCCTCGGCGCCGCGCCCCCTAGCCGCCCGACGTGCCCGATCCCGCACCCGCACCCGGCAGAGCGGTGGGTGGCGTGGAAGTCGACCTTGCTGACGGGGTGTCCGTGGGGGCCGTCCCCTCGACATCGATCACCGAGCCCGGGCTCAACTGCCCGTACAGCCACTTCGCGTCGGCCTGGCGCAGGCCGATCCAGCCGGTCGTGCGGTCGTAGTCGCCGGGGGCCTTCTCGTCGTAGGTGAGGCCGGCGATGTAGTTCGCCGTCCCGTCCGAGGCGCTGAATTCGATCACCCAGGGGACCTTGAGGTGGTAGTCGCCCTTGATGCCGGCCACGCTGCCCGGCATCACTTTGACGGACTCCTTGGCGGTGACCGTCATCCGGCCCGTCCCCGTGGGCGTCCACTCGGAGCCGGAGGAGAGCGGCAGTTCGCGGCCCGCCACCGAGATCACCCGCCGGGACAGGTCGACCGTGGCGTCCGGTACCGCCGGAAGGCTGGGTGTGCCGGTGGGGCTCGCGGCCGGGGCCGGACGCTGATCCGTGCCGCCGCCGAGGTTCAGGACCAGCGCGAGGGCCAGCCCCGCCGCGGCAAAGCCGCCGGCCACGGCCAGCGCCGTACGGCGGCGGCGTCGGCGGCGCAGCGCCCGGCCGCGGATCTCCGCACCCGACAGCGCCGGGAGCGTCTCGCCTTCGGCCGCCAAATCCCGCAGTTCCGAGGTGAGTTCATCGGACACGGTCGTCCTCCCTCTCCCCCTTGCCGGCCGGGTCCGCCGAGTCCGCGGACAGCACCCGTGCCAGCGCCGCCCGACCGCGGGACAGACGGGCCTTGACCGTGCCCACGGGGGCACCGGTTTCGGAGGCTACCTGCTCGACACTCAGGTCGCACAGATGGTGCAGGACCAGCGCCATCCGCTGCGGCTCGGGCAGCGTGCGCAGCGCGGCGACCAGGGCGGTGCGCTCGGGGTCGGGGCCCGGGGTGTGCTCGGGCGGCGGAGTGCGCCGTACGAGCTCGAGCCACCGGCGCGTACGGCGCCAGCGGCTCACCGCGAGCCGCATCGCCACGGTCCGTATCCACGCCTCGGGCGCCCCGTCGGCGAGGAACTCCCGCCGCCGGTCCCAGGCGCGTACGAACGCCTCCTGGACGACGTCCTGTGCCTCGCCGTGGTCCCCGGTGAAGGCGTAGAGCTGGCCGGTCAGCCGGGGGAACGCGGCGGCGTAGAACGCGTCGAACTCTTCCTCGGTCATGCCCCCCGCCGGAGTTTCCGGAATTTCCGCGGCCCGATGCAACCCGGCCGTCCCTGCCGTGCGTACAGGTCCCGTACGTCGCACATCGAAACACACCACAGGGGGAGCGCGATGACCACGGGCGCCACGGGGAGTACGGGCAGTTGGGGGATCAGGGGAGGCAGGCGGCGTCGGCTCGGGCGAGCCTGGGGCGCGGCGGCGGTGTGCGCGTTCGCGCTGGCGGGCTGCTCCGCACGGGCCCTGGCGGACGGGAGCGGAGGCACGGGCGCCGGGACGGGCGCGAAGCCGGCCGTCACCACCACGGTCAATCCGACGCCGAAGCCCACGTCCACGCCGCTCAAGTCCCTGAAGGGAGCCCGCGTCAACATCGCCGACGGGCAGACCGTGGGCGTCGGCATGCCCATATCCGTGACGTTCGACCACGTGATACCTGCCGCCGAACGGGCCGACGTGGAACGGCAGTTGAAGGTCACCGCAGACGTCGAGGGCTCCTGGAGCTGGATCAAGGACCGCAATCTGCTGGACGGGCAGCGCGTCGACTTCCGGCCGCGCACGTACTGGAAGCCGGGCACGGCCGTCACCGTCCGGGCCGGTGCCGGGATCACTCGCCATTTCACGGTGGGCCGCTCCCTCGTCGCCGAAGTCGATGTGCGTACACACTCCATGACGGTTGAGAAGGCCGGTTCGACGCACCGCGTTCCGATCACCGCCGGCGCCCCGGGCATGGACACCTGGAACGGCACGATGGTCGTCTCCGACAAGGCGACCAAGGTCTTCATGAACTCGCGGACGGTCGGCTACGGCGACGCGTACGCCGGCTATTACTACTACGCCGTGCACCTCACCTCTTCGGGCACCTACCTCCACCAGAACCCGAAGGCCAACACCTACGCGGGTCACCAGAACGTCACCCACGGGTGCATCGGACTCGCCACCGACGGCACGGCGAAGAGCTTCTACGACGAGGTCATCCCGGGCGACGTCGTCACGGTCGTCGGCTCCACGGACACGGTCGCCGTGGGCAATGGATACGGCGACTGGAACCTGAGCTGGGAGCAGTGGCGGGCAGGAAGCGCGCTCTCGTGAGGTCCGCGCGAGAAATTTCGGCCCCGGTGTCATCCGGGGCGCGGGTGACCGGAGTTTGGAGGAGTGGAGAGGCGCCCTCCAGTCCGATTCGTACATCGCACATCGCTGCAACGCGAGGAGTTGTCCGTTCATGACACGGATACAGAAGTACGTGGCCGCCACCGCGGTCGCCGTCGCACTGGTCGGGGCGCCTGCGGTGTCGTACGCCGCCTCACAGGGGAAGGCGGCGTCCGGCACACATCAGCGGGTCACCGAGGCGAAGGCCGCGGTCGTCGAAGCCGCCGCCAAGAAGGCCCCCACGGCTCGGATCGTCGCCCCCGGCGAACACGTGAAGGTCCCTGGCGGCGCGGAGATCTGGCTCACCGAGGAGGGCAAGTACTGGACGACGCCGGAGGATCCCGAGCCGCAGTTCCGCAGTGTCGTCGACGGGAACATCGACCTGACGCAGCCGGGTGTGTCGATGCAGTCGGAGGGCGTGGCCGGCCACTACTTCCTCTCCGGCCTCTACTACGGCGGCAAGGGCACCGCGTCCCGCGTCACCGTCGAGACCAAGTCCGCAGCCGTGCACGGCAAGCTGCTGGAGCTGGCGGGCAGGCCCGGCTGGGGCGTCTGGTACGCCACCGCCGAGGTGCCGTCGAGCGATGACAAGGGCGGGCTCGGCTACTTCGAGAAGGTCACCGTCCGCACCACCCAGGGCAAGGTCTACGCCCAGCTGAAGCTGAACTGAGCCTGCGGGCGGGGGAGTCGGGTTGTTCATGTCTCGGCTCCCCCGCACCGCCCCACCCCCCACGTACCCGACCCGAGGGACCGCCGGCCGTGCCGCACAACCCCACCGACGCCTCCCGAATCGCCGCGCAGACGCGCCAAGTTCCCGCTGACGCCTCCCCGGTCGCCGCCGAGAGTGGTGACTTCGCGGCGTACGCCACCGCGGCCTGGCCGCGCCTCGTGCGCACCGCGCACATGCTCACCGGCGACTTCCACGAGGCCGAGGACCTCGTCCAGACCACGCTGGCCAAGGTCTACGCACGCTGGCGGCGCATCCCGCGCGACGACGTCGACTTCTACGTACGCCGCTCGCTGGTCAACAACAACCTCAGCCGGGTGCGCAAGAGACGGGTCGCGCATCTGCTGATGCCGTTCCTGCCGGAGCGGGTGCACCAGCGCGAGCCCGGGCACGCGGAGGCCGTCGAGCAGCGGGCGGCCCTCGGCCAGGCGCTGGCCTCGCTTTCGGCGCGGCAGCGTGCCGTGATGGTGCTGCGCTACTGGGAGGACCTGGGCGAGCCCGAGATAGCCCAGCTGCTCGGCTGCTCGGTCGGCACGGTCAAGACCCATGCCCGGCGCGGCCTGGAGGCCCTGCGCGCCCACCCCTTGTTCGACGGCCGACACCCCGTTTCCGGAGCCCGCCCATGAACCACCCGTTCCGTTCCCCGCGCCCCCCGGCCGAGGCCGATCGGCTGCGCGAGGTGTTCGCCGAGGCCGCGTACGACGTCACGCCCTCCGCGGTGCCGCTGGCCGCCATCGAGCGCGACGGCCGCCGGCGCAGGCGGCGCCGCGGGTCCGCCGTGCTGGGTGCGGCCTGCGGCGTACTGGTGGTGCCGCTGGCCGTAGTGGTGCTCGGCGACGGCACGGCCGCCGGGCCCGGCGAGTGGGTGAAGCCGCCCGCCGCGAGCGCCGGCACCCCGAGCCCCTCACCCTCGGTGCCCGCGGGCAGGGTGCGGGTCGTGACGCCCGGCGAGCGGGTGCAGGTCGCGCCCGGCATCAAGATCTGGCTGACCGAGGACGGCAAGCACTGGCTGGAGCCGGGGGCGCCCGGCGCCCAGTTCCGCAGTGTCTCCGACGGCAACCTCGACATGAGCAGGCCCGGCGTCAGCCTCCAGGAGTCGGGGCAGGACGGCAGTTACTTCCTCTCGGGCATCTTCCACGGCAGGGGCGAACCGGCACGCGTCGAGGTCGAGACCACCGCGGGCGAGGGCAACGGCACCGCGCTCACGCTCGCGGGCAAGCCCGGCTGGGGCGTGTGGTACCTGCGGACGAAGGTGCCGGACTCCGTGACGTCCGCGAGCGGCGTGACCGGCGTCACCAAGAGAGTCACCGTGTACGACTCGGCGGGCGGGGTGATCGCGAACCAGGAGTTCGCTCCGTGAGGGCCCTGAGGAGCGCCGGCACGCAAGGCGCCGGCCGCCCGACCTTGCGGCGCCGCGCCCGGGCCCGCCTCGGCCGCTACCTCCGGGCCCGCCGTGTCCGGGCCCGCCGCACCCGTGGCAGGCGCCTGCGCCGTGTGCTGATCGCCCTGCTCGTCCTGCTGCTCTCGCTCGTCGGCGCGGCCGTGGTGGCCTACAAGCTGACGGTGGTCCCCGAGCCGCACCCGGAGACGGCGATGCAGAGCACGGTCTTCGTGGACACCCACGGGGACTATCTGGGGCGGCGCGGCCCGGTCGACCGCCAGGAGATCCCGCTCTCGCAGGTGCCGCGGCATGTGCAGGAGGCGGTGATCGCCGCGGAGAACCGCTCCTTCCGTACGGACACCGGGATATCACCGAGTGCGATCGCCCGGGCGGCGTGGTCGACGGTGAGCGGCGGCGGCCGACAGGGCGGTTCCACGATCACTCAGCAGTACGTGAAGAACGCGCTGCTCAGCCCGGAGCAGTCCCTGTCCCGCAAGGCGCGGGAGGCCTTGATCGCGATCAAGCTGGACCGCACCCGGTCGAAGGACGAGATCCTGCAGGGCTACCTGAACACGGTGTACTTCGGCCGCGGCGCGGCGGGCATCCAGGCCGCAGCCCGCAACTACTTCGGCGTGGACGCGAAGGACCTCACGGTCAGCCAGGGAGCCGCCCTGGCCGCCATCGTCAACATCCCCTCGTACTACGAGAAGGCGGGCTCGGACGCGAAGGTGACGACGAAGCTGACGGACCGATGGGAGTGGGTGCTGGACGCCATGGCCGACAGCGGGGCCATCACACCCGCCCAGCGCACCGCGGCCCGCTTCCCGGCGTTCCGCTTCTACCCGCCGGGGGACACGGACGGCCAGCGCCAGTACCTGATCGACGCGGCCGCGGCGGAGGCCGCCGACCGGCTGGGCATCACCCAGGACGAGCTGGCTCGCGGCGGCTACACGGTCCGCACCACCTTCGACCTCACGGCCCAGGACGCGACGGCGGAACTGGTGAGTGACGAGCCGGTCGATCCGCCCAGGCCGGCCGAGAAGGGCACCCGGCTCCACACGGCAGTGGTCGCGTTGGTGCCGGGCGACGGTGCGGTCCGTGTCCTGTACGGCGGCGCGGACTACGCGCGGCAGCCCTTCAACGACGCGCTGCACGGAGCGGTGGAGGCGGGCACGGCACTCGAGCCCTTCACGGCGGCGAAACTGGGCGCTCCCCTGACGGCCCTGCCGCGCCGCACGGCTCCCACGCCCCTGGACATGGCCGCCGCGTACGCCACGGCGGCGGCCGGGGGAACCCATGCCCAGCCCTACACCGTCCAGAAGATCACCCGGGCGGGCCGCACCCTCTTCACGGCCCGCCCTCGCACCCGAACGGCGATGGACCGGTTCGGCGCGGGAACGATCACCAAGGTCCTGCACGCCACGGATCCGTCCCCCCTGACCACGTACACGGCGGGCGCGGGGACCCGGACCCTGTGGCAGACCACGTACGACCCGCGACTCGCCGTGACCGTCGCTCTCTTCGCCCAGCACCCCGCACACGGCAAACACCCGCCCCGCACGGCCCAGCTTCCCGCCGGCTCCTCCCATCTCGCCGCCCGCGTCACCGCGGACGTACGCGACCGGCTGGCGCCGCCGGCCTGGGGAACGGTCCCCGTTCCCGCACAGACGTCGAGGGCCCGGGGGACCGGCTGAGGGCCGGGGAGCCCGAGTCGGAGCGGGATCGAGACCATAAGGCCCTACCCCCCGCAAAAAAATAGGGCCCATACTGGCTACACGATGACGAAACCCTCCGCGCCCCGGCGCCACCTGCCCACCAGCCCCTTCGCCGCCCCGGTCGTCCCCGTGGCCAAGGAGTTCAGCCTCGGAGACCGCGTCTCCCACGACCAATACGGCCTGGGCACGATCGTCGGTGTCGAAGAGGGCATCGCGATGCTCGTCGACTTCGGCGCCCGCCAGGTCCGCGTCCTCAGCCCGTACACCCGGATGGACCGACTCTGACCCACTCCCCGAACGGCCCACACCGCTAGCCACCCCCCAGCCCGCGACACAGGCTGGACGCATGACTGCCCCGGCGCGTGATGACCTTCCCTTCGACGATCTCACGGACTTCGAGAACGCCGATCGGGGGTTCATCGCGGCGTTGGTGCCAGGTGAGGTCAGGGACGCGGAGGGGCAGGTCGTCTATGACGGGGACGCGTACTCGTTCCTGGAAGACGACTGTCCGGACAGTGCGCATCCGAGTCTGTGGCGGCAGGCGCGGTTGTGTGCGCGGCAAGGGTTGTACGAGGTCACCGAGGGTGTGTATCAGGTTCGGGGGCTCGATCTCTCGAACATGACCGTCGTCGAGGGCAAGCGGGGCGTGCTGGTCGTCGACCCCTTGATCTCCGCCGAGTGCGCCTCGGCCGCTCTCTCCCTGTACCGGGAGCACCGGGGGCAGCGGCCCGTGACCGGGCTGATCTACACGCACTCGCACGTCGATCATTTCGGCGGTGCGCGCGGGGTGCTGCCGCACGGGCGCGAGGGCGAGGTGCCGGTACTCGCGCCCGAAGGGTTCCTGGAGCACGCGGTCAGCGAGAACGTCTACGCCGGGAACGCGATGCTGCGGCGCGCCGACTTCATGCACGGGACCCGGCTGCCCAAGGGGCCGCGCGGTCAGATCGGTACCGGGCTCGGCACCGTGATCTCCACCGGCAGCACCGGGCTCGTCGCGCCGAACGTGGACATCACCCGTACCGGGCAGGAGGAGGCCGTCGACGGGGTGCGGTTCGTCTTCCAGCTGACGCCGGGCACCGAGGCGCCCGCCGAGATGAACTTCCTGCTGCGCGAGCAGCGCGCCCTGTGCGTGGCCGAGAACGCCAACCACACCCTGCACAACCTGCTCACCCTGCGTGGCGCCCTCGTCCGCGACGCCCGTGTCTGGGCCCGGTACCTCGACGAGACGATGGACATCTTCGGCGATGCCTACGACGTCGCCTTCGGGTCGCATCACTGGCCGACCTGGGGTCGCGAGAACGTCGTCCGGTTCCTGGGCGAGCAGCGGGACTTGTACGCCTACCTGCACGACCAGACCCTCCGCCTGCTCAACAACGGCCTCACCGGCCCCGAGATCGCCGAGGAACTGCGCCTGCCGCCCGCCCTGGAGAACTCCTGGCATGCGCGGGGGTACTACGGGTCCTTGAGTCATAACGTGAAGGCCGTCTACCAGCGGTACCTGGGCTGGTACGACGGCAATCCCGCCCACCTCTGGGAGCATCCGCCCGTCGAACTCGCCCGGCGGTACGTGGAGTTGGGCGGCGGCGCTGAGCAGGTACTCGACAAGGCCCGCGCGTACGCCGACGGCGGCGATCTCCGCTTCGCCGCGACCCTGCTCAACCACCTGGTCTTCGCCGATCCGGACAACACGGCGGCCAAGGAAGCCCTCGCCACCGTCTACGACCGCCTCGGGCACGGCTCCGAGAACGGGACCTGGCGCAACTTCTACCTCACCGCCGCCCTGGAGCTGCGCGAGGGCCCGGCCGCCGTCGAGATCGACACCTCCGGCTCCGAGATGACGTCCGCGCTGACCGTGAGCATGCTCCTCGACTCGCTCGCCGTCCGCATCGACGGCCCGCGCGCCTGGAACGAACACCTGACGCTCGACTTCGTCGTCATCGACGAGCAGCGCCGCCACCGGGTCAATCTCCACCACGGGGCGCTCACCCATCGCAGCATGCCGGTCCACCACACACCCAAGCCGCACGCGGGTCTGACGCTGATCCTCACCCGGCCCGAGCTGCTCGGGCTGCTCTCGGGCCAGGGCCTCGCCGGCATCGAGACGGACGGCGACACAGAGCTCCTGGCCCGCCTGCTCTCGTACGCCTCCGAGCCGGACAAGGCCTTCCCCGTCGTCACGCCGTAACCCGAACCAACGCCTCTCGTACGGGTTCTCCGGCTGCTTCACCCTCTTCACCGAGGTGGCGTCCAGCACGGAGGGGGCGAAAAACCCCTGGCCCGAGCCGCATCAGGCGTCCGGGGTCGAGCTCTTGCTGTACCGGCCCGGCGGCATGCCCACCGTCGCCGTGAAATCGCGGACCAGATGGGACTGGTCGCTGTAGCCGAGTTCGACGGCGAGGGCCGCCCAGTCGATGGACTCCCGCCGGGTGGCGAGGTCCGCGACCTCGTGGATACGGGACCGGTTGATGACCCACTTGGGGCTGAGCCCGACATGCTCGGCGAAGAGCCGCTGCAGGGTCCGCGTGTTCATGCCGAGCCGCTCGGCGAGATCACCGACCCGGGTGAGGGACTTGTCGGCGACGACGAGCTCGACCACGGCGTTCAGGGCGGCGGTCCTGGACAGCGGCCGGGTACCGAAGGAGCGGAGGAAGTCCTCCACGACGGCCGTGCATCCGTTCACGTCGTCCGCCCCGCCCAGCACACGGGCGACACCGTCCACCCCGGCACCGAACACGGCCGACGCCGCGAGCCGCTGCCCCGCGATGTCCGCCATCGCGCCCCGCAGAAACGGCCGGAAGCCGGCGGGCCGGAACTTGACGCCGAGGACCTGGCCGCGGCCCTCCAGCCGCCGTACGAATTCATGCGGCGAAATCGCCTCGACGGTCGCGGCGCCCGCCTCGAACACCAGGTGCGTGGCGGGGTGCGGGATCACGCGCTGCTCGTAGGTGTCCCCGTCGCGCAGCTCCCAGCGGACCACCCAGTAGCGGTCCACGGCCCAGGCCAGGTCGGCCGAGGGCTCGTGCCGGGTCAGCGTGAAGCGCTCGAACCCGGCTCGGGGGTCGACGATGCCCCGGGTGTCCTGTTCGGCCGGCCGAGTCACGCAACCAAGATAGCGAGGGCACCGAGGCGGCGAGAGCGAAGTGTCGGGTTTCTTCAAGACCGCGGCCGCGCGCGTTCCTACACTTCGGCCATGGAAAGAGACGATTCCCCCGTCGATCCACCCGTGGACAGAGTCGGTCTTCTCGCGGGCGTCCTGGCCAAGACCGGCGACCTCGTCGAGGGCGTCGGCGCGGACCGGCTGAGCCTCCCGACGCCCTGCCACGACTACGACGTCCAGACCCTGGTCGACCACCTCGTCGGCTGGCTCCTGCTGTTCGAGTCCGGCTGCCACGGCCGGTCGTACGACGGTGATCCCGGGCAGTACAAGTGCGGGGCCGACCCCGCCGCCGAGTTCCGCGCCGCGGCGGCCGGTCTCGTCGCCGGCTGGGAGAGCTACGGCTTCGACCGCGAGGTCGCCGTGACCGGCAGCCGCAAGCTGCCCGCCGAGACGGTGTTCGACATGACGCTCATGGAGTACCTGACCCACGGCTGGGACCTGGCGGTCGCCACCGGCAGGGCGGTCCCCTTCACCGAGGAGGAGGCGGCCCAGACCCTGAACCGGGCGAAGGCCACCCTGCCCCCGCAGTACCGGGGCGAGAACATGCCGTTCGGCGAGATCGTCCCCGTCGACGAGAACGCCCCCGCCATGGACCGCCTCGTTGCCTTCCTCGGCCGTGAGCCGGGGTTCAGCTCTTCGAGCCGTTGAAGTAGTGGCCCTCTTCGAGGTCCGCGACGAGCCCGGGCTGCACGGGCCACCCGGCACGCCGAGAGCACGCGCCAGACGCCGCGGAGCCCGCTCTCCGGGCGGACGACGGGAGTTCGACGACGGGACCTAGAGCGGAGGCTGTGCCGGAGCCGGGCCGAGGGTCGTGGTGCCGGGCGCGGTGCGGTGTCCGAGTCCGGTGCGGTAGGCGTCGAGCGCCGCCTCGACCCGGCCGGTACGCCGCAGCAGATCCCCGAGCAGCCGGCACAGGTCGGCCAGGTCCCCGGCCGCTCCGGCCCGCTCCAGCAGGCTCATCGCGCGCACGTAGTGCTCCTCGGCCGCCTCGGTGTCCCGGGCATCCTCCGCGATGATCCCGAGGAGGCGGTGCGCCCCGGCCGAGTGCACGGCCCCGCGCTCGGGGCTGAGGTCCCCGAGCACCTCGTGCAGCAACGAGGCGGCTTCGTCGGACTTCCCGCGCCGGTGCAGCACATCCGCAAGCTCCACGGCGACCTGGCTGGTGTAGAGGGCGGCGCGCTTGGCGGAGAGCATGGCCTGCGCCTCGCGCAACTCCGCCTCGGCACGTTCCAGTTCACCGCTCTGAACGTACAAGTAGCCCCGCATCCAGTGGCAGTTGGCGAGTTCCGTACGGATCTGGAGCTGGCGGTAGAGTTCGGCGGCCTTGGCCAGGGACACGTCGGCCTCGGCGATCCGCCCTTCGGCGATCATCGTCCGGGCCACCGAACGGTGCATCCGGGCCACCAGCGCGGGGTCGCCGACCTGCGGTGCGAGGGCCAGCGCGAACTCGGCCGCCTGGGCGGCCCGGGCGTGCGCGCCCATGTCCATGTAGGGCGCGATGACCCCGGTGTAGAGCAGCAGCAGCGCGTCCGGGTCGTGCAGTCCCGTCCGGTTGAGCTCGTCCAGCGTGGACTCGAACAGGTAGCAAGCGTAACGGAGTTCACCGGCGAGATAGTGGGAGACGGCGCGTCCACGCACGGCGGGCACGCGTTGCGGCAGCGGCGTGTCCCCCATCCTGCGCTCGGACTCCTCGAAGCGCTCACGCGCCGTGGCCAGGTCGCCGGTCTCCAGGGCGCATTCGCCGAGCCCCAGCAGCGCGGCGGCCTGTTCGGCGAGCAGCCCGTGCGCGTCCGCCTCCGCGAGCAGCCCGGTGTACTGCTCCGCCGCGACCTCGGCCTCCCCGGTGGCGAGCGTGCGCTGCGCGTCGGTCAGCCGCAGCCGCAGGTCGGTGGCGAGATGGGCGGGCCGCCCGGTGGCGAGCTCGTCGTAGGCGACCCCGAGCCGCTCGGCGATGTGCCGCAGCGCGGGTTCGGAGGCCCGCACCCGCCCCGCCTCCAGCGTGGAGATGTACGCGGGCGTATACGCGGGCTCCGCCAACTGCTTCTGCGTCAACCCACGTTCCGTACGCAGCTGTTGCACCCTGCGCCCGATGATCTCCGGGCCGTCACGCTCCGCCATGGATTAAGCATGCCATTAAGTCGACTTACATTCAGTCGACTCCTGAACAATATCCAACTCTCCTTGTACCTCTTGCCCTTTGATGCCGGAAGCCCCTACGTTAAGCGACAGGTTAAGCATGCTTAATACGCCGCTGTTGTTGCGAGGTCGCTGTGCTCCGACGTATTTACGCGCGCTACTTCAGAGGGTTCAGTGCGGCCGTGATCGCCGTGGCAGCGCTGGTCACGGCGGCGAACGCGGGCCCGGCGAGGGCGGCGGAGCAGCACCCCGCCCCGCAGGCCCAGTACATCGGCGGATCCACGGCCACCCGCTGATCCGCCCCTCGTACCGGGCCCGAGTCCGACGGTCGGGGTCAGTGGCTTCCCCGCGCGGTGGCGTTCACCGAGGTGCCCCGCAGCCGGGAGCCGCCACGCCTTGATCTCGCCGTCGGCGGCCGTCGGCAGAATCCCCCCTCCGCCGGCGGCCGCTTCCGGCTCTCCCCGCATACCCTGACCCCGTGACCTCTGCCGCCGCCCGCACCGCGCTGGACCTCACCGCCGACCTCGCGGTCCCCGCTCTGGAGGACTTCTACCGGGATCTGCACCGGCATCCCGAGCTGTCGCTGCGGGAACACCGCACGGCGGCCGCGTTCGCGGAGCGGCTGCGGAAGGCGGGGTACGAGACCGTCGACGGCGTGGGCGGTACGGGCGTCGTGGGGGTCCTGCGGAACGGGGACGGGCCCACCGTGCTCCTGCGCGCCGACATGGACGCGCTGCCCGTCACCGAGGAGACCGGGCTGTCGTACGCCTCCGAGACCGCCGGAGTCATGCACGCCTGCGGTCACGACCTGCACGTCACCTGGCTCACCGGCGCCGCTGACGCGCTCGCGGCGGGGCGCGACACCTGGTCCGGCACGCTGGTCGTGGTCGGGCAGCCCGCCGAGGAGACGGGGGAAGGCGCGGCACGGATGCTCGCGGACGGGCTGTACGAGCGCTTCCCGCGCCCCGACGTGCTGCTCGCCCAGCACGCGGCGCCCGGCCCGGCGGGACTGTACGCCCACTCGCCCGGCCTGATCATGTCCGCCTCCACCGACATCGACATCGTCGTGCACGGGCGGGGCGGGCACGGTTCGCGGCCCGAGGCGACCGTCGACCCCGTGGTGACGGCGGCCTACCTCGTGACCCGGCTGCAGACGGTCGTCAGCCGGGAGATCGCGGCGCGCGAGTCGGCGGTGCTGACCGTGGGCAGGATCGAGGCGGGCACCCGGCACAACATCATTCCGTCCGAGGCCCACCTCGCCCTCAACCTCCGTACGCAGTCGGAGGACGTGGGGCAGCGGATGATCGCGGCGATCCGGCGCATCGCGGCCGGCGAGTGCCTGGCGGCCGGTTGCCCGCGCGAGCCCGACGTCACCGTCGGCAGCAGCTTCCCGATGACCGTCAACGACCCCGACACCGACCGCCGCATCGCCGCCGTGCACGGCGAGGTCTTCGGCGCCGGGACCATCCTCGACCCCGGTCCGGCGATGGGCAGCGAGGACTTCCCCCGGCTCGCGGAGGGTGGACTGCCGTACTCCTACTGGTTCGTGACGAGCACTCCGGCGGATGTGTGGAACGCGGCTCCCGGTGGCGGCGACATCATGGAGAAGCTCGCGGCCGTGCCCAGCAACCACAGCCCGCACTTCGCCCCCGACCTGTCGACGGTCGCGCCGGGCGTACGGACCCTGGTGTCGGGAGCGCTCGCCTCGCTGTCGCCGGGGTGACCCTCAGGCCTGCGCCTGGGGCTGCAGTCGGCGCAGCTGCTGCTGGACGTGGTCCAGCGCGCCCTGCCTGCGCCCGGGCACGCGCAGCCTCAAGTCGGCCAGCGCGGGCCCCAGTTCACGGGCGCGCGCCGCGTCGTCGAGACGGCCCCACTGGTGGTGGGCCCGGTCCACGGCCGACTCCACGGCCGGGGAGTCGGGGGCCTGCCCCGCGTTCAGGCGAGCGCCCGCGATCGCCAGCCAGGTACGGCAACTGCGCTCGGCGTCCCCCGCGAACATCGCCAGGTCCGCCCGGACCTCCATCCAGTGCAGCACCGTCTCGGAGGCGGGTCCGTACCTCCGCAGCGCCTCCTGCTCCCGCTGCCCGGCCAGCGCGTCGGCCTCACCGTGCCGGCCCGCCTGGACGGCGGCGGAGATGGTCTCGTGCGGGTCCGCGGGGTCCACGGGGGCCGCGGGCGGCTGCGCCGGATGTGGCGGCGACGCCACCACCGGCGGTGCCACTACCGGCGGTCCCACCACCAACGGGACGGACACTGGCGGGTTGGCCACCGGCGGGGCGGCGACCGACGGGGAGGCCACCAGCAGGGCCGCCATCGGGGGCGCACCCGGCGCCAGCACCAGGTCCGTACGCGCGCCCTCGCCCCACACGCGTGTCAGCGCCTGCTGGTGCAGGTGCGACAACGGCGGACGGTAACCGCTGCGGAGAATCGTGGCGACGGCTCGCATGTACATGGGTGACGCCACCGTGCGGCGCGGCGGGGGCGGCGCGACCCGGCCGTACAGCGCGGCGGACGGGCCCGCGGTGAGCGGGCGGGCGACGAGGTGGTCCCAGGTCTCCGCGTCGGCGTGCAGGTCGGCGAAGAGGGTGGTCGTGCCCGGTGGGCGCAGGCGGAGCTCCTCGGTGATCCAGTGCCACGGGAAGGCGGTGTAACGGACCGTCGCCGGGGTGGTCCGGGCGAGGGCCAGGTGGGGCAGGTGCTGGCGGCGGTCCAGTTGGAGCTGCCCGGTCACGAACACCGTCAGCGGGCCGGGAGCCGTCGCCGCCGCACGCAGCCGGGTGAGGACCGCCTGCGGCTCCAGCGGGTCGGCCAGTTCCACGACGTTGGCGGTGTCGGTGCCCGACAGCACCGCGGGCGACACCGCCGCCAGCACGGGGAGCACGGACGCCGCGTCCACCAGACACCCCTTGCCCATCGGTGAGGCCGCGAGGAGCAGCACGGTTCCGGGCATAGGTTCCCTCCCCCATCGATCACGTACGGCAGCACACCGTAACCGCTGCGCCTGCAAAGGGGGGACGGCAGGAGTGCAAACGTTCGCCGGGCCGGAGTGCGAACGACCGCCGACGTCCCGCTGCGCCGGGCGCTACCGGCGTCGTACGGCGAAAATCGTCGTGTCGTCCGCCAAGTGGCCCCCGCTGTGCCGCAGCGTGCCGTCGCGGACGAAGCGCACGAGCAGCTGCGGGTCGGCGGTGCGCGGGTCCTGCGCCAGGGCCTCGGCGAGGGTGTCGCGGAGCGGGAAGAAGGCGCCGCCCACGTCACGGGCCTCTGTCACGCCGTCGGTGACCAGCAGCAGCGTCTCGCCGCGGGCCAGCGCGACGCTGAGAACGGGCGGCGGGCCGTGCGTCAACTCGCTGAGCCCGAGCGGCAGTCCGTCGCCGGGGGGCAGCGACCGTACGCCGTGGGGGGCGACCACGAGCGGTGGCTCGTGGCCGAAGTTGACGACCTCGATGGTGTCCGGGGCGTCCGGGGTCGCCTTCGGAAAGCCGATCAGGATCCCGGTGGCGAAGCGGTCGCTGTCGCTCCGGCCGAGCGCGGTGGAGTAGCGGACGTGCCGCAGCATCCGGATCTCCAGGCGGTCGGCGACCGTGTGCAGGAGGGGTTCGTGGTACGCCGCCTCACGGAACGTGCCGAGCAGCGCGGCCGCCGCCTCCACCGCCGCGAGCCCCTTGCCCTGGACGTCGCCGAGCAGGACGCGTGTGCCGTGCAGGCCCGGCTGGATGTCGTAGAAGTCCCCGCCGACGCGGGCCTCGCTGTCGGCGGAGAGGTACACCGCCCCGTGGTCCAGATCGCCCCAGCCCGGCGCCAGCGGGCGCAGCACGGTGCGCCGGGTGGTCTCGGCGACGTCCCGCATGTGCAGCATGCGCTGCTCGCCGCGGACCCGGACGGCGCAGGCGAGGACGGCGAGGATGCCGCCGAGGGCGACGAGGATGAAGTCGGGAAGACCCGTCTGGTACTGGTGCGGCCAGGACGCGTCCACGATGAAGTAGGCAGCGAGCGAGAGCACCGCGAGCACCGCCGTGCCCCACACCCCGCAGATCGCCGCCGCGATACCGGGCACCAGCACGATCCAGGAGATGATCCGGAACTCGCCCGAGGTGTTCCAGTCGAGCACCGCGATGGCTACGAGCAGCAGCAGCGGTGGCAGCCACGCGACACTGCGGCCGCGCACCCTCAGCGGTTTCTGCCGCTGGGCGGCGTCCGCCCGCCGCACATGCGGCCGTCGGTCGTGTACGGATCTCCGGCCGCCCACCTCGCCGTACCACCTCGTCCTCGTCAGCCCGCGACGCGCGTCGCCGCGGCCGGCATCAGTACGCGACCGACATCCGGGCGCGCGGGTGGGCGTCCTTCTCCAGTTCGTCGACGAAGGCGATCGCGTAGTCCTCGGCGCTGATCCGGCTGTTGCCATGGTCGTCGGTGAGCATCCGGTCGCCGCCGACACGGAACGTGCCCGTACGTTCACCGGGGCGGATCTCCGCGGCGGGCGAGACGTAGGTCCAGTCGAGGTCCTCGTCGTCGAGGGTGCGGAAGAAGGCGAGGACGTCGCGGTGCGCGAGAGCCTCCTGGAGATAGGCCTCGGGAAAGCCGGGCTGGTCGGCCAGCGCCTGGCCGGGCGCGATCTCCAGGCTGCCCGCACCGCCGACGATCATGAGCCGCCGAATTCCGGCCTGCCGTACGCCCTCGACCAGCGCCTTGTTGAGGGTGAGGAAGGGCTCGCGCGGCTCCGAACCGTCTCTCGGCGGCACACACGCCGAGGCCACCGCGTCCGCGCCCGACGCCAGCGCGGCCACCTTCGCCGGGTCGGAGGCGTCCGCCGCCGCAGCCGTGACCCCGGGGATGGGGGACTGCCCGGACCGGCTCACCGCGATGACCTGGTGTCCGCGCGCCGACGCCTCCGTGGCGATACGGGTCCCGACCATGCCGGTGGCGCCGAAGAGAACGAGCTTCATGGGTCTCAGCGAAACACGGGGGAAAAGCTGCCGCATCCCGACTTGCCAGGCGCCCTGGCGGGGTGTGCCCTGGAAGCCGGGGGCGAGGAGAGAGGAGTGCTCCCATGGCTCATGCGGCACCGGCGTCATCCGCCCCGAAGACACCTCGGATACCGACACCCAGCACACCCGATGTCTTCGACGAGCGCAGCCACACCATCGCCAGGTGGGCGATCCCCGTCGTCGGCGGGCTGCTCTACGGCTTCTGGGCCGCGGCCATCAACCGCAGCGGCGGCCCGATCACCGGCTGGAACATCCTGTTCGGCTTCGTGTGCGCCATCGCGTTCGCGGCTCTCTACATCGGCGTCCGCATGTTGGCACCGCTGCTGAAGCGCGAACTGCACGCGGTGCTGTGGACCGCGTTCGCGGGCATCACGTTCGGGTTCCTGTACAGCCAGACCGGCGAGACCGTCCTGCGGTCCACGTTCATGGCACTGGGCGTCGCGGCGGGCGTGTTCGCGGTGACCTTCTACCGCTACTACACGCACGAGGACGCCGAGGGGCACCCCGATCCGCGCTGAGCGGCACACGGCGCACGAGGCCCCGGCAGGCTGCCGGGGCCTCGTGCGTCTCCCTCACTCACCTACTGCCACCTGGGACCCAGTCCCAGGAGTCCGAGGCGGAGCCGTTCAGGCCCCGGCCGAACGAGCCGAAGACGCTGATGCTCCAGGTTCCCGAGCCGGGGGAACTCCGGCCGGGGTCGTCACAGAGGTCGCCGTACCCGGACGAGTCGTTCCGGTCGGAGTCGTCGCTCCAGCCGGAGTCGTTCCTGTTGGAGTTGTCGTTCCACCCCGAGTGGTTCCCCTCTCGCGGCTGCCCGGTCGGAGCCTGCCGACGGGACCGTGGCCAGGGTCCGCACGGTCGAAGTGGTGCCTCATCGGCCTCCTTCTCCCAGAACAAGGAAACACCCGTTCGGGTGAAGGCTCCACCGGAGAGCCTCACGGCCCTTGATGACCGGGGTGTCGGGCCCCGCGACGGCCGAACTGCGGCCGGGCCCGGGTGAGTGACCCGCGGGCCCCGTTCGGCTTGTCGTATGCGCCCATTTGCAGCCGAACCACTCGCGCGAGACGGCCCTGACGCCTTGCCTGGTGGAGTGTCCCAAGGTCTCCGGAGCGCTCTGTCGGCCGTGCTGATCGTGCTCGCCTGCCTGCTCGCGCCGCTCGGCGCGCTGTCGACCTGGGCGATGTACGGGCTCGGCGACCCCGTGCGGTACGAGGCCACGATGGCGCCGCTCGCCGCGGACGCCGATGTACGCGACGCGATCGCGGCCGGCGTGACGGACGGGATCCTGCGCGAAGTCCACGTACGGCCGCGGCTGCAGGGGCCGGTGAACCACTTCGTGCGGGACGCGGTGCGTTCGTTCACCGAGACCGAGGCGTACCGCACGGCATGGCAGGCCGCGAACATGGCCGCGCACGACGCCGTGATGCGGGCGCTGCGCGAGGACCGCGACGGGGCGGTGACCGTCGACCTCGCGCCGGTCACCGAGCTGGTGAAGCGTCAACTCGCCGATGACCACATGCCGTTGGCGGACCGGATCCCCGTCGAGCACACCGAGATCACCGTGCTCGAAGCCGAGGATCTGGCCCAGCTCCAAAAGGGGTTCCACGTGCTCGAAGTCGCCGCAGTCTGGCTGCCGGTCGCGGCGGTGGTGTTCGCCCTCGCGGGCATCCTTCTGGCGGTGGGCCGTCGCCGGGCGGTGTTCGCGACCGGGCTCGGCACCGCATTGGGCGCCGCGCTGCTCGGCGCCGGGATCGCCCTGGGGCGCCGGCTCACCCTCGCCGATCTGCCGCCCGACGTGTCGCCCACGGCCGCGGGCGCGGTGTACGACGCGCTCACGGACACGCTGCGGCTCGTCTCCTGGGGGCTGCTGGCGCTGGGCCTCGCCGTGGCCCTGGGCGCCCTGCTCACGAGCGCGTACGCGCGATACCGGCGAGCGTCCGCAGCGCGCCGGCAAGTTCCTGCGGAGGAGTCGACGCGAGTCCGAGCCTGACGCAGTCCTGGGCACGGCTGTCCAGGAGGCCCTCGTGGCTCTGGGCGGGCGTGCCGCCAGGGGCAGCCCCCGTCCCCGAGAGCGCGGCACGCTGAAAGCGCCGGTAAGCACCCCCAACGGCGAAAGCGGAACCCGGAGTGATCGCTATCCCCCGGTCCGCCGCCGCTGCCGCGAAGGCGTCGGCCCGCCAGGCGTACGGCAGCTCCCACCAGGCGTAATACGCGCGAGCGTCGGCCCGTACGGAGAAGCCGGTGAGGTGTTCGGCGACGAGCGCCTGCCGACGCGCCGCATCCGCCCGCTTGGCGCGGACCAGGTGGTCCACCGTGCCGTCGGCGATCCAGCGCACCGCCGCCTCCAGCGCGAACCGGCTCGCGGTCCACGCACCCGAGCGCAGGGCCGCCGCCACCTGCTCCACCCGCCCCTCGGGGGCGACGAGGAAACCCACCGTCAGGCCCGGTGCGACGCGCTTGGAGAGGCCGTCGACGACATACGTGCGCTCGGGGGCGTACGCGCCGAGCGGGTCGAGGTGCCCCTCGTGGAGGAAGGACCAGATGCGGTCCTCGACGACAGGAAGACCCAAGTCCGTGACCACTGCGCCCAGTTGGCGCCTGCGCCGCTCACTCGTCGTCACCGACGTCGGATTGTGCAGGGTCGGCTGGACGTACACGGCGGAGAGCGGTGCCGAGCGGTGGGCGGCCGCGACCGCCTCCGGGCGGAGCCCCTCCTCGTCCATGGGCAGCGGGACGAGGGTGATGCCCAGGCGCGTCGCGATCTCCTTGACCAGGGGATACGTCAGGGCCTCGATGCCGACGCGGCCGCCGGGCCGGACGAGGGAGGCGAGCGCGGCCGCGATCGCCTGGCGAGCGTTGCCCGCGAAGACCAGCCGGGACGGGGCGGGGTGCCAGCCCGGGGTGGCGAGGAGGGCGGCGGCAGCCTCGCGGGCGGCGGCCGTGCCGGTGGCGGGAGCGGTGCGCAGGGACTCCGTGAGGACATCGGGGCGCAGCAGCGGCGCGAGGGCGGGGGCGAGAAGCTCCGACTGGTCAGGCACGGAGGGGTAGTTGAGCTCCAGATTGATCGGCGACGTGGTCGCCGGTTCGGCGAGCGCGTGGCCCGAGGCGGGCGGCGCGGCCCGGACGAACGTGCCACGCCCGACCTCGCCGACGACCAGTCCGCGCCGCACCAGCTCGGCGTACACCCGCCCGGCCGTCGATCCGGCGATCCCGCGCCGCCGTGCGAACGCCCGCTGCGGAGGCAGCCGTTCACCGGGCTTGAGCCGCCCGGCGGCGATGTCGTCGGCGATCCGGTCGGCGATCCGCCGGTAGTCCTCCACCATGTGAGCCCCCTGTTCCGCGCCCCGGAACAGGATTGCACCGAGGGCAAAGATCTTATTGCACCGAGGAGTTGGGCGTGCCTAGGGTCGTGGCCATGGCACCCTTCCTCGCGTACGAGGACCAGGGGGGCGCCGACCCGACGGCGCTGCCCCTCGTCCTGATCCACGGCCACCCCTTCGACCACACCATGTGGGCTCCGCAGATCGCCGCGTTCTCGGCGGCGCGCCGCGTGATCGCCCCGGACCTGCGCGGTTACGGCGCGTCCCCCGTGATCCCCGGGCTCACTCCGCTCTCCACCTTCGCCGAGGACATCGCCGCGCTGCTCGACGAGCTGGGGGTGGCGGAGTTCGTTCTGGCCGGGCTCTCCATGGGCGGCCAGATCGCCATGGAGTGCTACCGGCAGTTCCCGGAACGGATCCGCGGACTGGTCCTCGCCGACACCTTCCCGGCCGCTGAGACACCCGAGGGCAAGAAGACACGGAACGACATGGCGGACCGACTCCTGCGCGAGGGAATGCGCGGGTACGCCGACGAGGTGCTGCACAAGATGGTCGCGCCGTACGCGGACGCGCGGGTCGCGGGCCATGTGCAGCGCATGATGACCTCGACGCCCCCCGAGGGAGCGGCGGCCGCCCTGCGGGGCCGGGCCGAACGCCCCGACTACCGCGAACTGCTGACCCAGGTCACCGTCCCGGCCCTGGTCGTCGTGGGCGCCGACGACGAGTACACCCCGGTCTCCGACGCGCAGGCGATGCACGCGGCGCTCCCCGACTCCACGCTCCACGTGATCGATTCGGCGGCGCACATGCCGAACCTGGAACGGGCAGCGGAGTTCAACGAGGTGCTGGCGGCCTTCCTGGCACGGATCGAGAACTGAGCCGCGTCACTGCTCGAAAACCGACCCCGCAGCGGCTCGGAAACCCACCCGCAGCAGCTTCGAATCCGAGCCCGTCGCAGCTTCGCAAACGAACCGTCGCGGCCGGGAGCCGACCCGGGTGACCTCCAAAGGGCAACCCTCCACCGCAACGCCCCGTCTTTGAGGGAGGATTCGGGCACCCCCCACGGACGAGCGGAAGGCCGGGACTTGGACACTGCGGCGGCCGAGTGGACGGGCTCGGAGAGACCGGTCGGCGAGCGCCGGGCCGGGCGGGTGGCCGGGGCCTGGGCGGCGGGGTTGTTGCTGGCCGGGGTGAGCGTGGTCATCGGCTGCCGGGCGGCCGACAGTGACGGGATCACGCCCGTGCCGCAGTTGCTGGCGTTTCTGCCGTGGCTGCTGGCCCCCACCGGGCTCGCGCTGCTGCTCGCGCTGCTCGCGCGGTGGCGGGTCGGGATGGTGTGGGCGGTGCTGTTGCTGGGGATCGTCGCATGGTTCATCGAGCCGTACGGGAAGACCAGCGAACCCGGTGGGGCTCCGCTCGCCGAACTGCGGGTGATGACCTCGAACGTCGAGTTCGGGCGAGGGACCGGCGCACTGATTCCGGTGGTGCGGCGGGAGAAGCCCGACATCCTGTTCGTGGAGGAGTGCGAGTACGGGTGTTCGCGAGCGTTGCGGGACGCCTTCGGGGGGACCGACGGGGTCTATCCCTACCGGGAGGCCGTCGAGGGGGCCGGATCCGACGGGTCCGTCATCATGAGCCGGTTCCCGCTCACCGGGGCCGACGGCGTGCGCGGGACCATGGGCATGCCCGGAGCCGTCGCCGACGTGCGCGGGCACGACGTACGGCTGCAGCTCGCGCACCCCATGCCCCCGCTCCCCGGCCAGCTCGGCGTCTGGCGGCGCGAGCTCGGCGAGCTGCGCGACTACGCGGCCCACGGCAGCGGTCCGACCATCATGGCCGGGGACTTCAACGCCTCCCAGGACCACGCCGCGTTCCGCCGCGTCCTCGACACCGGCCTGCGCGACAGCGCCCGGCTCGCCGGAGACCCCCGCACCCCGAGCTGGCCCGCGAGGACCACCCCGACGCTCGGCGCGCAGATCGACCATGTGCTCGTCTCCGAGGACTTCTCGGCGAACAAGGCGACGTTCCCGCGCATCACCGGTACCGACCACCGCGCGCTCGTCGTCGATCTCACCCTCCACCAGCGCCGATGACCCCGTGGGGCGGCCCGGCACGGCCGTCATACTTGGTCCATGTCCCGAGAGTTCCCCATCGGCCTCACCCCTCCCGACTGGCTGGTCAGGAACCTCCAACCGGAGCAGGCGTCCGTCAACTGGGCCGCCGTCGCCCGCGCCGCGATCGCCCTGGCCCTCCCGCTCGCCATCGGACTCGCCGCGGGACAGCCGGCCTACGGCGCCCTCGCCTCCATGGGCGCCCTGTCCGGGGTCATCGGCGACACCGCGGACGCCTACCGTCTGCGGATCCTCAACATCGCCGTGCCCCAGCTCTTCGGCGCGGTCGGCGTCACGATCGGCTCGCTCGTGTTCGGGCACGGCTGGGTCGCCGTCGCCGCCGTCACCGGGGTCGCGCTGGTCTCCGGGATGATCTCGTCGATCGGCGCCGTGGCGTCCGTGTCCGGACTGCTGCTGCTCCTGAACTGTTCGATCGGCGCCGGACTTCCGCTGCCGGGCGAGTGGTGGCTGGCACCGCTGCTGATGTCCGGCGGCGGGCTCCTCGTCCTCGCTCTGGCGCTGCTCGCCTGGCCGTTGCGGTCGGGGGTGCCGGAGCGGGCCGCCGTCGCGAGCACGTACCGCACGGTCGCGGACCTGCTCGCCGCGAGCGGGACCGACGCCTACGACGACCTCCGCGTCACCGTCACCCAGTCCCTCAACCAGTCGTACGACGTCGTCCTCGCCCGGCGCGCCTTCCGCCACGGCCGCAGCCCCGACTTCGTCCGGCTGCTGGCGCAGTTGAACGCCGTCACGCCCGTCGTCGAGGCCGCCCCCGCCGCCCACCAGTACGGCAAGCCGCTGCCCGCCGAGATCCCGGCCGCCGTACGCCATCTCGCCGAGGCCGTGGAGACCGGCTACACCGGACCGATAGGACTCCGGCTGCCCACCCCGTCCAACGAGACCGCGCGCGCCGTCGACCACGCCTTGCGCCACGCCGCCGACGTCGTGACCGCCCGGTCGCCGGACGCCCAACCCGTCGACGACCGTCTCGGCCGGCCCGCCGCCCTCCGCGTCCGCGCGGTGCGCGCCGCCCGCAACGTCCTGCTGTCCGGCGCCTCCTGGCGCTACGGGCTGCGCCTCGCGCTGTGCATCGGCCTCGCCCAGGTGCTGGTCTCGATCATCCCGGTGCCGCGCTCGTACTGGGTCACGCTCACCATCACCTTCGTGATGAAGCCCGACTTCGGTTCGGTGTTCTCCCGGGCGCTGCTGCGCGCGCTGGGCACGGTGGCCGGGCTCGTCGTCGCGGCCGCGGTCCTCACCGTCGTACCGCGCGGCTGGTGGGACGTGCCCGTCCTGCTCGTCCTCGGGCCGCTCATCCCGGCGTTCACCCCGCGCGGCTACGGCTACCAGACCGCCGCCATCACCCCGGTGATCCTCCTCCTCTCCGACATCCTCAACCACCAGGGCACGGCTCTCCTCGTCCCCCGCCTGGTCGACTCCCTGATGGGGTGCGCGATCGCGCTCGTCGCCGGGTACCTGCTGTGGCCGGAGAGCTGGCACACCCGGGTCGGCGAGCGGCTCGCGGACGCGGTCGCGGACACGGCCGGCTACGTGGAGCTGGCGTTCGGGGCCGGCATCGATCCCGCCTCCCGCGCCCGCGCACGACGACGGCTCTACCGCGACCTCTCCGCCATCCGTGCGGAGTTCCAGCGCGCCCTGACCGAACCGCCACCGATCGGGCCCCGCGCCGCCGCCTGGTCGCCACTCGTCGTCGCCGTCGAACGGATGGTGGACGCCACGACCGCGGCCCGGGTCCGTGTCAAAGAGGGCGCGCCCGAGCCGTCCGCCGCCGAGGTCGCCCACGTCGTCCTCCAGCTGCGGGAGTTGTCCGAGGGGCTGCGCGAGACCGACGTGCTCGTCGCCGTCCGTACGGATCTCACCGGGCCCTCGGGCTCCGTGCTCGAACCGCTCCGCCAGGAGGTCGCGGCGGCGCGGTCGATCGCCTCACCGCACTGACGGGACCTTCGCCCCATCGCTGCAGAGGACGTCCGCCCCGCTGCACCGAGGGACCGAAGTCCGCTGTACGCATCGGCGGTGCCGTCACGAGCCGCGGTCTCCAGGTGATCCGGTACGGGGAGGGGGGCGCTCTTCCAGTCGAAGAGCGCCCCCCTCCCCGTATGCCCAGCTACCGCTGGACCCCTACGTCGCAGCCGTCCGTGCGCCACACCGCGACCACGGCCGGACGGACGATCTTCCCGGGGCCGTCGGGCCAGACACTCGCCGGCTTCTCGACGGACGCGCCGTCGATCTCGCCCGGGTGCTGCACGGCGACGAGCACCCGCCGGTCCTGGACGAGCGGGCCGCAGGTCTCCGCGCCGGTGGGCATGGTCAGGAACTGCTTCAGCTCACCGCGCCGCTCACCCTTGGTCGCGACGCCGAACAGGCCGTCGTGCGAGCCGAGTTGGTTGCCGTCGGTGGAGATCCACAGGTTGCCGTACGAGTCGAAGGCCACGTTGTCGGGGCAGGAGATCGGGCTGACCTTGTCCTTCGGGAAGCCCGCGAAGTAGGTGGCCGGGTCGGCCGGGTCGCCCGCGACGAGGAACAGCGACCAGGCGAAGGTGGTGCTCTCGGCGCGGTTGCGGCGCTCGGTGAGCTCCAGGATGTGGCCGTGCTTGTTGGCGTTGCGGGGATTGGCCTCGTCGGCGGCGGCGAACCCGGTCTTGCCGCGGTTGGTGTTGTTGGTGAGGACGACGTACACCTTGCCGGTGTGCGGCGAGGGCTGGATGTCCTCGGGCCGGTCCATCTTGGTCGCGCCGACCTTGTCACCGGCGAGCCGTGTGAAGACGAAGACCTCCTCGGCCGTCATCCCGTCGACGTGCGAGACGGCGCCGTCGTCGGTCGCGGTGGCCAGCGGGATCCACTCCCCGCTCCCGTCGAACTCGCCGTCGGCCGGCAGCTTCCCGCTGCCGTCGATGTCGGTGGCCGGGGAGTCGCCGGTGAGCTTGGCGACGTACAGCGTGCCCTCGTCGAGCAGGGAGAGGTTGTGCTCGCGTACGGCCCTGCTCGACCCCTTCTTCATCCGCTTGCTGCCGACGAACTTGTAGAAGTAGTCGAAGCGCTCGTCGTCACCGGTGTAGACGACGGGCCGGCCGTCCTCCGTCAGACGCACGGTCGCGGCCTCGTGCTTGAAGCGGCCGAGGGCGGTGTGCTTTCGGGGCGTGGACGTCGGGTCGTACGGGTCGAACTCGACGACGTACCCGAAACGGTGCACCTCGTTCGGCTCCTGGGCGACGTCGAACCGCTTGTCGAAACGCTCCCACTTGCGCTCTGTGGGGCCCGTGCCGATGCCGTACCGCTTGTCCGTGGCACGGCTGCTGTGGGCGAAGTACTGGTTGAAGTTCTCCTCGCCGTGGAGGGTGGTCCCCCAGGGGGTCGTACCGCCGGAGCAGTTGTTCAGCGTGCCGAGGACCTTGCGGCCGGTCGGGTCGGCGGAGGTCTTCAGCAGATCCGATCCGGCGGCCGGGCCGGTGAGCCGGAACTCGGTGGTGGCGGTGACGCGGCGGTTGAGGGGGTGGCGGGAGACGGCGGTGAGCTTGCCGGTGCGGTGGTCGTTCTGCACGACGACGGCGGACAGGCCGTGCGCGGCCCAGGCGACCTCGACCTGCTCACGGGTGGGGTTCTCGGCGTCGTACCCCCGGAACATCAGGATCTCGTCGGTGTACTCGTGGTTGGCGACGAGGACCTGACGGCCGTGCTCCGCGGGCAGCGGGAGGAGAGCGAGGAAGTCGTTGTTGTAACCGAACTGGCCCGCCTGGGCCGCGGCGGTCTGGTTCTCCGGGTCGAAGGCGGGGGCGCCGCGGAGGATGGGCTCGCCCCACCGGATGACGACGTTCTGGCGATATCCGTCGGGGATCACGACGGCGTCGGTGGTGTTTGGAGCGACGGGCGTGAAGCGAAGCCCACGCGCCCCCTTTTCGCCCTTGTACACCGACTCGGTCGCGGCTCGGGCCTGCGGGGCGCCCGTGCCGACGACCGCCGCGCCCGTCGCCGTGGCCACCGTGACGACGGCCGCGGCCCGCATCATCGAACGACGGCTGAGCGCGCCGGCGATGACGTCACCGACGTACGCGTTGTCGCTGGTGTTGGGCACCTCGTGGAAGCAGGCGTCACCACAGCGGAACCGACAGGTCATGGCGGAGCGCCCACCGGGATGCGTTCCTGATGTCCCCGGCGTTCCGATCAACGGCAGCAGTCTGCGCACTTTACTCTCCCCATACGAGCCCTTGGTGTCAGCGTGACGCTAGGGGGGCGTGCGTGCAGGAACGCTGCACTCCGATGAACGAAGAGTGAACCTGTGGGAGCCGAGGGGGTATTGACACGGCGGCATTACGGCCCCCCGCCCCTGCCCAAGATCACCGGCGGCGGCCGCTAACCTTACGTGTCCGTCCTGGCCAGGGATTAACGGGCATCAACTCACGCGAAGGGTTGCGCACATGGGCATTCTCACTCTCCTGCGGAACGCGTTCGGCCGCTCACGCAAGGGTCGTGACGCCGACGCGGAGACCTCGCGAGAGGCCTCGGCTCCGACGGTTCCGGCCCCCGCCGCCGAACCGGTTCCCTCCTCCGAGGAGGCCGAACGGGTTCCCGCACAGGAGTCCGCCGCCGAGCCGAAGATTCCGTCTCCTTCACCCGAGCCGGAGCCGACGCCGGAGGCCGAGCCGTCCGTGGTGGACGAGCTGGTGTCGGCGGCATTCGACAACGTAACGGTCCCGAAGCCGGCCTCGGCGCCCCAGGCGGAGACGCTGGGGGAGACGCCGAAGGCGGCGGAGCCCACGGTGGCGGAGGTGACGCCCGAGGCTGCGGCTGAGGCCGAGCCCGAGGCTGAGCCCGAGGCTGAGCCCGTCGCTGAGGCCGTCGCTGAGGCCGAGCCGGAGCCCGCGACTGAGGCTGAACCCGTCGCCGAGGCCGAGCCGGAGCCCGCGCCCCAGGTCGAGTCCAGGACCGAGGCCGAGCCCGAGGCCGAGGCCGCCCCCGAGCCCGTAGCGGAAGAGGTCCCGGCGGCAGAGCCGGAGCCCGTGGGCGAGGTGGCTGCCGCGGAGCCGGACCCTGTCGTCGCCGAGGAGCCCGCTCCCGTCGCCGCACAGGCGGACGAGCCCGCATCGGCGCACGTGGACGAACCGACCCCCGCACAGGCGGACGAGCCCGCATCGGCGCACGTGGTCGAGCCGGCTGCCGCACAGGCGGACGAGCCGGCGGCCGCCGACGGCGATCAGGCCCCACAGGGGCCACCCGCAGCCGACGACGAGAGCAGCACGGGTGGTGCGGGCCGGAACGACACGGCCGAAGGCGAAGCCGAGGCCGAGCCCGAACCGACGGCCGAGGAGTCCACGGACCCGGAGCCGGTAGCCACCGAAGAGCCCACGGCCGAAGGCGAAGCCGAGGTGGAGGCCGAAGGCGAAGCCGAGGTGGAGGCCGAAGGCGAAGCCGAGGCGCCCGGCAAGCCCGCGACCCCCCTCACCCACGTCAAGACCCACGCCCCGAGCCTGGTCACGGCGTACAGGGAAGCGGGGACCGCGCTGAAGAAGCGGGACCTCACCGGCTCCCGAGCCCACCTCTACCTCGTCCTCGACCGCTCCGCGAGCATGCGCCCGTACTACAAGGACGGCTCCGCCCAGGCCCTCGGCGAACAGGCCCTCGCCCTCGCCGCCCACCTGGACCCGGAGTCCACCGTCCA
This sequence comes from Streptomyces sp. NPDC050564, assembly GCF_044457265.1. NCBI lineage: Bacteria > Bacillati > Actinomycetota > Actinomycetes > Kitasatosporales > Streptomycetaceae > Streptomyces > Streptomyces sp. NPDC050564. The sequence continues at coordinate 423,777 of NZ_JBITGS010000002.1, forward strand.
CGTCGTCTTCTTCTCCACGGAGCTGGACGGCACCGGCGAGCTCACCCTCACCGAGTACGAGAACAAGATCGACGACCTGCACGCAGGGCTCGGCCGCATGGGCCGCACCAGCTACCACGCCGCCGTACAGGAAGTGCTCACCCACCACGAGAAGCACCACCCCGACGCGGAGCGGGCCCTCGTGATCTTCCAGACGGACGGTGCCCCGGACGCGAAGACGCCCGCCACCCAGTCCCTCACGGACGCGGCGAAGGACCACCCCACCGTCTTCTTCTCGTTCGTCGCCTTCGGCGAGCACGACAACAAGGCCTTCGACTACCTCCGCAAGCTGAAGACCGACAACACGGCCTTCTTCCACGCGGGCCCGACCCCGCGCGAGCTGACGGACGCGGAGATCTACGACGGCGTACTGGAGAACTGGCGCCCGTAGCCGCCCCCGCCACGACGAACCGGGCCGCCCCCTTCCCATCCCTTAAAACGGGAAGCGGGCGGCCCACCCATGTCGGCTACGATTTCAAGGTTCGTAAGACGACCGACGACACGACCTGAACCGACGATCGTCACCCCACGTAGCGACTTGGGAGCAGCCCGCGATGGCTCGACACCTCATCACCAGCGCCCTTCCGTACATCAACGGGATCAAGCACCTGGGCAACATGGTGGGGTCCATGCTCCCGGCGGACGTGTACTCCCGGTACCTCCGCCAGCGCGGTCACGACGTTCTCTACATCTGCGCGACGGACGAGCACGGCACCCCGGCCGAGCTGGCAGCCAAGGAGCAGGGCCTGCCGGTCGACGAGTTCTGCGCGCAGGCGCACGACGCGCAGAAGGCCGTGTACGACGGCTTCGAGCTGGCCTTCGACTACTTCGGCCGCAGCTCCAGCCCGGAGAACCGCGAGATCACCCAGCACTTCGCGCGCCGCCTGAACGAGAACGGCTTCATCGAGGAGCGCTCGATCCGCCAGGTGTACTCGCCGGCTGACGGCCGCTTCCTCCCGGACCGCTATGTGGAAGGCACCTGCCCGCACTGCGGCTACGACAAGGCGCGCGGCGACCAGTGCGAGAACTGCACGCGCGTCCTCGACCCGACGGATCTGATCAACCCGCGCTCGGCGATCTCCGGCTCGACGGACCTGGAGGTCCGCGAGACGAAGCACCTCTTCCTGCTCCAGTCGAAGCTTCAGAGCGAGGTCTCGGAGTGGGTGGCGCGCCACGAGCACGAGTGGCCGCAGCTCGCCTCCTCCATCGCCCGCAAGTGGCTGACGGAGGGCCTGCACGACCGCGCGATCACCCGTGACCTGGACTGGGGTGTCCCGGTTCCGGCCGACACATGGCCCGAGCTGGCGGCGGAGGGCAAGGTCTTCTACGTCTGGTTCGACGCCCCGATCGAGTACATCGGCGCGACGAAGGAGTGGGCGGACCAGGACCCGGAGAACCGCGACTGGAAGTCCTGGTGGTACGAGGCGGACGACACGGTCCGCTACACGGAGTTCATGGCGAAGGACAACGTCCCGTTCCACACGGTGATGTTCCCGGCCACGGAGCTCGGTGTCCGTGAGCCCTGGAAGAAGGTCGACTACGTCAAGGCCTTCAACTGGCTGACGTACTACGGCGGAAAGTTCTCCACGTCGCAGAAGCGCGGTGTCTTCACCGACCACGCGCTGGACATCCTCCCCGCCGACTACTGGCGCTACTTCCTGATCGCCAACGCCCCCGAGTCCGACGACTCGTCCTTCACCTGGGAGCACTTCACGGCCACGGTCAACAAGGACCTGGCCGACACCCTCGGCAACTTCGTCAACCGCGTCCTGTCCTTCTCCAAGAAGCGCTTCGGCGAGGAGGTCCCGGCGGGCGCGGAGGCGGGCGAGGCGGAGGCGAAGCTGGGCGAGGAGATCGCGAGTCTCCTGGCCGAGTACGAGACCCAGATGGAGGCCCTCCAGTTCCGCAAGGCGGCGGCAGCACTGCGCGCCCTGTGGTCGGCGGGCAACTCCTACCTGGAGGAGAAGGCCCCCTGGCTGGAGATCAAGACCAACCCCGAGGGCGCGGCGCTGACCCTGCGCACGGCGATGAACCTGATCCACCTCTACGCGGTGGTCTCGGAACCCTTCATCCCCGCGTCCTCCCGCGCGATGCGCTCGGCCTTCGCCCTCACGGACGACACGGCCGCCTGGGTCACGACCGACGAGGCCAAGTCCCTGGACTCGGTCCCGGCCGGCACCCCCTTCACGGTCCCCCCGGTCCTCTTCGCCAAGATCACGGACGAGGACCTGGAGACGTACAAGGAGCGCTTCGGCGGCGCACCGGAGTAGCAGCAGCCACGCGACCGAGGGCCCGGGAACGAACAGTTCCCGGGCCCTCGGCGTCAGGGCGTCGGAACGCGACAGCGGCACCAAGCGGAACCCCCTGCTCCTCTGCGCATGCCCTCTCCCGCGCTGTATACATTGCGAAGATCATGTGAAGCCATTGGCTTACTGGGACATGAGTGGACATGTGAATCCACTGAGTGGGGGGTTCATCCATGGCACTGTTCGGCAACGCGAGCACCGTCGACCCGGCCTCGGCACAGCAGGACTTCGCGCGCCTGCCTTCACCAAGGGCGTGGACATCTACGAAGTCCAGGCGACCCTCACGCAGTTCGTGGCGCGGTAGATCTCCTGGTCACTGCTCTCCCACCCCTGCGCGCGTACGACGGTCGCGACCGGCTGGGGCGGATACAAGTCCCTCTCCCTAGGGACCTCACATGCCGTAGGGCGCCCGGGACTTCACGTCCCGGGCGCCCTCGTCGTCGTGCGGGGGACCACGACGCCGAAGCCGACGTCGGCAACGAACGGTTCCCGGGCCCTCACGGCCGGTTCGGGGGTGGCCCCCAGCGCTGACATGTCCTCGCCCACCCGTATGGTTTCCGCCATGGCAGTCCCAGTCCCCGAGGTCATTCCGATCGCCTATGAGCCGAAGCACCGTACCGAGACCATCGGACGGTACGCGGACGGTCAGTTCCTGGCGTCGATCACGTACGCCTTCCCCGAAGGGTTCCGTCCCGACGACGGCTGGGAAGAGCACAAGCGCCTCTACGTGGTGCTCCACACCTTCGACTCCGCAGGCCGCTACCGCGACTCGGAGATCTGGTGCGCGGGCACCTGGGCCGAACAGCAGCGCAACCCGCACGGCGACGACTCGGTCCTCTCCCGCGCCCGGGTCCACCTGGCGAAGCTCCTGCGCAGCCTCCCGCGCCGCTCCTACACGGACATCGCGATCCGTCCCTTCCAACTCACCGTCGACGGCGTGCTGTTCGGCCTGGTGACGGGAGAGGACGAGGGCGAGCCCTGGGCCGAGCTCTACCCGGACCGCCTGGGCTTCGGCGAGCCGTGGGACGGCACGTACGACACCTGAGCGACACCCCGCCACCGTGCGGCACGGACCTCGCCCCGACGGTGTCGCCAGGGCCGATCCGAAAGGGCCCGGGACGGATGAACCACCCCGGGCCATCACGGCTGCTCTCCTACGAGGTCACGAGGTCAGAACCCCGGCACAGGTCGTGGTCGCCAGCGCGGTCGGGAGGTCCTTCGCGGAGCTCTGGAGTCCGGCGGTGAGCGTCGGCGTCCAGTTCACCGTCGTCTTCAGCTTCTTGGAGTTGGCGGCGTTGTACGCGGCGACGAGGTCGGTCGCCGTGCCGTTGACGAGATTGCCGCTGCCCGCGACCGAACCCGTGCCGTCGCCGCTCAGCAGCTTCGCGACCTTGCCGCCGGTCGGCACCTTCCAGTAGTTGTCCTCCGCGACCACCTGGGCCTTGGCCCGGGAGTTGATGGTGTAGAGGGGCGCGTACCCGTTGAGGGTCGCGCCGCTACGGCGTGAAGACCTGTTCCAGGCGGTGGATGGCACCGTCCTCGCCGGTCTCGTACCTGAACACCAAACCGGAGTCGGGGTGCGCATCGATCCAGTCGATCAGCTCCTGCACGCCGATCCGCTGGTTCTCACTGCTGTCGGTGACGGGGTTGGTGGCGGTGACATACGCGGCCTGGTCGAGAGCCCAGCGGCTGTCCTCGCCCGTGACGACGAAGGGCGCGCCGTCCGTGTCCTTCCCCGGGCATCCCCAGGCCCCGTGCTGGATGACGAGGTTCAGCTTCCCGGTGCTGCCGTCGAGTTCCTCGACGCGGTAGACGGCGATCTCGTCGGGGTCGACGTGGTCCGGGCTCGGCGGCTCGTCGACACACTTGGCGGCCGGCGCGCCGGTCGATGCTGATCCGGTGTGCTGGACGGCGGGCTTTGCGGCCGGCGTGCCGCTGTCGGCCGCACCGGACGACGAGGTGGCCGTGGCTCCCCCGCTCGACGCTCTGTCGGGCGCCCCGGCCGTCGTGCTGGGCGATGGTGCGGCCGTGGCACCCGCGCTCGGCACCCCGCCGGCGGCGGTGGCAGAGCCGTCCTTCTGGCACCCGGTGAGCACGGCGGTCAGCGCGACGGCGGTGAGCGCGAGCACGGCGGGTCTGAGGCGGTTGGCATTCATCTGGGACGTCCCCCTGGTCACAAGCGGCCCCATCGGCCGCACCCCGGAGCGGGACCGTAGCAACGGCGTCGTCCCACCGCAGCACTGGAACGCCTGGTGTCACAGAGCCGGGACGAGGCCGTCACGGGGTGCGGACGGTGTCCCCCAGTGGGGGAAGTTCGCCAATGCGGCTCACGCTCACCCCGGTCTTCGGGCAGACCCACACCGCCACGCCCTCGACGACGGTCGCGGCCGCCGGATGCGAGGCCGGATGGGCCGGGCAGCGCGGCCACACCGCCGACTCGCCCTCCGTCCACAGCGCTTCGACTGCCCACTCCTGCACCTGATCCGCGACCTCGGCGAGCCGCACACCGGGCCGGTCGTCCGGCCCCCAGTACACGCCTTGGCCCGAGCCGTCGGGTGCGTGGAGCATGAGGCCGGGGTAGTCGTCCTCGGGCTCGCGTACGTCCGGTTGTACGGAGCACTGCGCGCGGAGGTCCCGAAGGACGGTTTCGAGGACGCGGGCGAACTCGTCGTCACTCACGTACGGTCCGCGCGGATCTGCTGGAGCAGGCCGGCGAGCCCGTCTCGAGAGAGGGGGAGTATTCGGGCGGGCTCGTCGCTTTCACGGAGAAGCAACAGGCCATTACCGTGAGCGAGTTCCACGCACTCGTTGCCGTCTCCTGGACCGGAAAACGAGGACTTCTGCCACTGGATCACGACTTACAGTTCCTTCGCCAGATGGTGCATGAAGTCCCGCGACTTGGCGGGCTCAAGGGATACCGACTCCACCTTACGGACGAGTGTTCGCATGGCTAGGAGTTGGGCCGAGGCATCCAGGAAGGCCGAGCCATACGGGGCGTCCCGCTGGACGGTGTCCAGCGCCGTCACCTGACCACCGACGTACAACATCATCGAGCTGGCTCCGGCGAATCCGTCGACGTCGAACGGAATCACGCGCACCGAGACGTTCGGGCGTTCCGACTCCCGCAGCAGCTCGTCGAGTTGAGCACGGGCCACTCGCCGGTCCGCGACACGGGTGCGCAGCACCGACTCGTGCACCACTGCGTCGTACGGCGCAGCCCCCTTTTGGGAGAGGACCGCCTTGCGGCGCATACGGTGCGCCAGCCTGGCCTCCATCTCGCCTTCCGGGAGCTCGGGAACCCGATACGCGAGGACAGCTCGGGCGTAATCCTCCGTCTGAAGCAGACCGGGCACGTGCGCGGTGGCAATCACCTGCATGAAGCGGGCGTGATGCTCCAGCTCCGCCAGATCTCGGAAGACGGGCGGCAGTACGTCCGCGTACTCCTTCCACCACCCGCGCGTACGATCCGTCGCCATCGTGACCAGCGCGTCGACCAACGCCTGGTCCGCACAAGCGTAGTGAGCCGCGAGCCTGCGCAGACGCTCCTCGCTGACTCCTGCGATCCCGGCTTCCATCTGACTCATCTGCGCCGAGGTCGATCCCAGAAACACGGCCACCTCCCGGGCGGTCAGGCCGGCGGCGTCCCGCAGTCGTCGCAGCTCAGTGCCGAGGCGGGCCTGGCGAGCGGTCGGCTGGCTCCTCGGTGGCATGCGCGCCTCTTCCTCTCAACAGGCCCTCCGCGAGGACTGGTTGGTCTCCTTCGTCCGGGGGTCAGATTACGCGAGCGGCTTGCGGTGGCAGAAATTAATGCCCTACCGTCAGTGACGTAACACACACGCTGCGAAACCCGGAGTCACCGGAAGCGCACCGCCCCGCCATGCCATGGCGGGGCGGCATGCCACCGCCCGAACACCACAGCAACCTCCAACTCCCCCTCCCTGACCAGGAGTCCCGCATGCCCAAAAACGGAGTACCCACCGACGACCAACCGTGGGAGTACACGCTCTACGTCCCCAACGACCCCCGCGCCGTCATGATCTGCCGCCGCACCCTCCGCCTGATCCTCGCGGCCCACGGCCTGCTCCACTTCACGGAAGCCGCCGAACTGCTGGCGACCGAGCTGGTCACCAACGCCGTGCAGCACACGAAGGGCCCCGCAGCCATAAAACTCCGCGCGGAAAACGGCGCCCTGCGCATCGGCGTCTGGGGCGCGGACCCCACACCACCGCACCCGCCCCGCCGCACCACCCCGGACGCCGAAACAGGCCGCGGCCTGGCACTGATCCGCACCTGCGCCGACACCTGGGGATGGGTCCCCCAACGGGACACCAAGAACATCGTCGGCACCGGCAAGTACATCTGGTGCGAACTGGCCGCGACGGCGTGAACGTTCCTTCCCTCCCAGAAAGAGTGAACCCATCCCGTCGGCCGGATCTCGACCCTCGTGGCCCGCTAGAAGTGAAGGAACTCAGTCAGCGGGGCAAGAGGGCCCGGAGTCCGGAAATTGGCTCCGAGCCCTCTCTCGCGGAAGGGACGTACGTCAGCTACTGCTCGCCGCCGCGCTCGGCTGGGTGTCCGTGCTGTCGTGGGTCTCGTCCGGGGCGACGCCCATCGTCAGGTGGGCGTGGACGCCCTTGGCGATGTTCTTCTCGTTGTACTTGAGGTACAGGAGGCCGCCTTCGTGGCCGTTGTCCGGGTAGATCGTGTCCTCGTCGAGGGTCGTGCGGGTGGTGGTGTTCGTGGAGTACGGCGACACCTCCGCCGATGCCAGGACCGCCTTCTCGTCGAAGAAGAGCTGGCCGGTGTGGCAGGTGTGGCCACCCTCATAACCGGCGGACGTCCACTCGCCGTCCACGTGGACCTTCACATGGATGTGCACACAGCGGCCCTGGTACCAGCCCGGGAAGATCGTCTTGAAGGTGACGTAACCGCGCTTGTCGGTCTTCCAGGTGCCGCGCAGGTACCGCTCGTCGTCGGTGGGCTCGGAGTGGCCGCCGCCGGTGCCGCCCGAGGGTGCGCCGGACGGGGGCTCGCCCGTGGGTGTCCCCGAGGGGGCGTCGGAGGGAGCACCGGACGGCTGGGTGCCACCGCCACCCGCTCCGCCGCTGCCCATCACCTCGTAGCCGGAGTACACGCCGAGTGCCGTGCAGTGCCAGATGTCGACGGCCGCGTTCTTGACGGGCTTGCAGGTCTCCGCGTCGATCACCTTGAGCTCGAGGGTCATGGGGATGCCCTCCTGGTCCTCGGTGATGTCCTGGCGGATCTTGTCCGCGTCGATGTAGTACGGGCCCTCGGTCGTCTCCGTGGTGAGCTTGTAACACGTCTCGGCGCTCGACGACGATGACGAGGCGTCGCCGCTCGTCTCGCCCGCGAACGCGTTCACGGCGATGCCGCCGCCCACGCCCACGGCCGCGACAGCCGCTCCACCTGCGACGACGACCTTGCGTCGCGTCATGTTCCGTTTGTGCGCCGGTCCTTGGGTCTCAGTCATGCGCCGGACGCTAGGGACGGAACCTGTCAATGACGTGGGTAAGAACTGTGGTTTCGCGTGTTCACGCAAAAGTGGCTCGGAACCGGTGTCGGTTCCGAGCCACCCTCACACGAAGAACTACTTCGGCTGCGGCTTCCGTACGGAGAGGTGCAGCTCCCGCAGACGGGCCTCGTCCAGCTCCGTCGGCGCGCCCATCATCAGGTCCTGCGCGTTGCCGTTGAGCGGGAACGCGATCGTCTCGCGAATGTTCGGCTCGTCCGCGAGCAGCATGACGATGCGGTCGACGCCCGGGGCGATGCCGCCGTGCGGCGGGGCGCCGAAGCGGAAGGCGCGGAGCATGCCGGCGAACTGCTCCTCGACGGTCTCACGGGCGTAGCCCGCGATCTCGAAGGCCTTGAGCATGATCTCGGGCTCGTGGTTCCGGATCGCACCGGAGGACAGCTCGACGCCGTTGCAGACGATGTCGTACTGCCAGCCGAGGATGTCCAGCGGGTCCTGGGTCTCCAGGGCCTCCAGGCCGCCCTGCGGCATCGAGAAGGGGTTGTGCGAGAAGTCGATCTTCCCGTCCTCGTCCTTCTCGTACATCGGGAAGTCGACGATCCAGCAGAACCGGAAGACGTTCTCCTCGAAGTGACCGGCGCGCTTGGCGGCTTCCACCCGCACCGCGCCCATGATCTTCGAGACCTCGTCGAACTCGCCCGCTCCGAAGAAGACCGCGTGGCCGGCGGAGAGCGACAGGCGCTTCGTCAGCTCCGCGACGTTCTCCTCCGTCAGGAACTTCGCGATCGGGCCCGTCAGCGAGCCGTCTTCGGCGACACGGACCCAGGCCAGGCCCTTCGCGCCCTGCGAGACCGCGAAGTCACCGAGCTGGTCGAAGAACTTCCGGGGCTGCGACGACACGTCCGGCACCGGCAGGGCGCGTACGTGCCGGCCCGCGAAGGCCTTGAACTCGGAGCCCTCGAAGATGTCGGTGATGTCGACGAGCTCCAGCTGGGCCCGCAGGTCCGGCTTGTCGGAGCCGTACTTCAGCATCGCCTCACGGAACGCGATGCGCGGGAAGGGGGACGTCACATGACGGCCGTTCCCGAACTCCTCGAAGAGTTCCGTCATGAGCGTCTCGATGGGCTGGAAGACGTCTTCCTGCTCTACGAAGCTCATCTCCACGTCGAGCTGGTAGAACTCGCCCGGCGAGCGGTCCGCGCGCGCGTCCTCGTCGCGGAAGCACGGCGCGATCTGGAAGTAGCGGTCGAAGCCGGAGATCATCAGCAGCTGCTTGAACTGCTGCGGAGCCTGGGGGAGGGCGTAGAACTTGCCCGGGTTCAGCCGGGAGGGCACGACGAAGTCCCGGGCGCCCTCGGGGGAGGTCGCGCTCAGGATCGGCGTCGCCATCTCGTTGAAGCCCAGCGCGGTCATCTTGTGACGGATCGCCGAGATCACGGCCGTACGCAGCAGGATGTTGCGGTGCATGCGCTCGCGGCGCAGGTCCAGGAAGCGGTACTCCAGGCGCCGCTCCTCGTTGACCCCGTCCTCCGCGTTGATCGTGAACGGGAGCGGGGCGGCCGCGCCGAGCAGCTCGACCTCGCTCACCTCGACCTCGATCTCGCCGGTGGGCAGGTCCGTGTTCACGTTCTCGCCGCCGCGCGAGACGACCTTGCCGTCGACACGGACCGTCGATTCCTTGGAGAGCTTGTCGAGGGCCTCGTAGGCGGGCGTGCCGGGGCGGGCGACCAGCTGCGTGATGCCGTAGTGATCGCGCAGATCGATGAAGAGGATGCCACCCAGGTCTCGGCGATTGTGCAGCCAGCCGCTCAGCCGGACGTCGCTTTCGACGTCAGAGGCGCGGAGCTCGCCGCAGGTGTGGGACCTGTACCGATGCATCGTCGTTCATCCAGTCTTCGCGGATTGGGGGCTGATGATCCGGATCTGCTCATCCGGGTCTGTTTCACGTGAAACGTCGGGGCCGAAGCCCGGACCTCCCAAGGGTACCGGCCACCCCAAGATCGCCACTCCCAATACTCTCGGTGGCAGGCATCGATTACCTCTTCATACAGTGGGGCAATGCGCACTGGTGAGCCCCTGCCCGGCGTGGGGGACGTCTTGGCCGCCCTCGCGACCGGCCTGTGGCGCTGGGACAACGCCGCGGGGCTGGTCACCTTCGATGCCGAAGCCGCCCGGCTCATCGGGCTGCCCCCGAAGCCCACGACACTCACCGAGGCGGGCACACGCGCCCATTTCCATCCCGTCGACTGGAACGAGATCGACGGAGTCGTGCAGCTCGCCGTCGCCGAGGGCACCCTCGCCGAGGCCCGGATGCGGATCATGGACGAGCACGGCCGGGTGATCCGGACCGTCCGCAGCCGCTCCAAGCCGATCATCGACCCGCAGACCGGGGAGTACGAGCTGATCGGCACCCTCCAGGAGGTCAGCGAGCAGCCGCCGGGAGCCGCCGCGCGCACCCCCGTCACCGGCGACTGGCGCCGCTCTCGGGAGGCGTTCCTGCTGGACGCGGGACGCGCGCTCGCCGAGGCGCGGTCCACGGCGGAGGTGCTGCGGGTCGCGGCCGGCCTGTCGATGCCCGGGTTCTCGCCGGACGGGCTCGCCGTCTTCGGCGCGAAGGGCGACCGGCTGACGATCATCGGTCATCACGGGCATCTGCCGGGGGCCGAGGAACCGTTCTCGCACATGTCCCTGACCACGGACTATCCGGCCGCCGAGGTCGTCCGCACCGGCCGTGCCGTCTATCTCTCCTCCCCCGAGGACTACAAAGAGCGCTACCCCGTCTCCTGGCCGCTGGCTCAGACCTTCGGCCGGCAGTCCTGGGCCTTCCTGCCGCTCACCGTCGCGGGGCGCACCATGGGCGCGTGGATGGCGGCCTTCGCGTATCCCGTCAGCTTCACGCCCGACGAGCGCTCGGTTCTGACGACCGTCGCCCGCATGCTCGCGCAGGCCCTCTCGCGCGCCGGAGCCGCCGAGACCGAGCGGGAGCTGACCGACGGCCTCCAGCGCTCGATGCTGCCCACGCTGGGCCCCGAGATCCCGGGCATGACCGTCGCCGCCCGCTATGTGCCCACCGGTGGCGGCCTCCAGGTCGGCGGCGACTGGTACGACATGATCCCGCTCCCCACCGGCCGCTTCGCCCTGGTCATCGGCGACGTCCAGGGCCACGACGTCCGCGCGGCCGGCCTGATGGGCCAGCTCCGCATCGCCCTGCGCGCGTACGCCTCCGAGGGCCACCGCCCGGACGCGGTGCTGTCCCGGGCCTCGCGTTTCCTGTACGGGGTCACTGACTCGGTGACGTACGGGTCGAGCGACGGTGGTACGAACGAGGGCGCGGGCGGCGGGCCCGACGGGGGCGACGGCGCTGACCTGCGCTTCGCGACCTGCCTGTACGTCGAGGTCGACCCGGCGACCGGGACGCTCGACATCGCCCGCGCCGGGCACCCGGACCCAGCGATACGCATGGCCGACGGAACCGTGCTGATGCGGCCGACCGCGGGCGGGCTGCCGCTCGGCATCGATCCGGACGCCGACTACCCGACGACCCGGCTCGTCCTGGAGCCCGGGGAAACCATGCTGGTCTGCACCGACGGCCTGATCGAGACCGGGGGCCACGACCTCGACACCGGCTGGCGGCGCATCCGCCGGACCCTCGAAGCCCACGACGGCGACATGGAGTCCCTCGCCGAAGCCCTGGTCCAGGCCGTGCACGGGCCCTCCTCTCACCACACCACCGGGCCGCTGGCCGACCGGCGCGAGGACGACATCGCCGTACTGCTGCTGTGCCGGGTGGGCCCCGGCTGCGGCTGCGGCGACACGGTCACGGCCGTGCGGCCGCCGATGCGGCGCACGATGCTGACCGTGGCTCAGGCCGAGCCCGAGCGGATCGCCGGGGCCCGCCAGCAGGTGCGGGAACTCCTCCACGACTGGGCCTGCGAGGACCAGCGCGACTCCGCGGTCCTGCTCGTCTCGGAGATGGTCACCAACGTCCTCGTGCACACCGACGCCGACGCGCTGCTCATCGCCGAGGTGGCGGGCGACCCGGGCAAGCGGCGAATACGCGTCGAGGTCACCGACGCCAGCGACGACCTGCCGCACCGGCGCCATCCCGGGGAACTGGCGTCCTCGGGGCGGGGATTGGTGCTCATGGAACTTCTCGCGGAATCGTGGGGCGTGGACCCACGGGGCGAGGGGAAGAGCATCTGGTTCGAGTTCTACGAGCCCGCCGAGCCGTCCGGCGAGGCATAGCGCGTCCGCAGTTCCGAGACGACCCCGAACGCGGCCGCGGTCAGCGGGACGGCGAGCAGCATGCCCAGGATTCCGGCGACGGACGCGCCCCCCGTGATCGTGAGCATCACCACCGCCGGATGCATCTGCACGGTCCGGCTCTGGATCATCGGCTGCAGCACATGCCCCTCCAGGACCTGCACGGCGAGGACCACCCCGAGCGCCCACAGCGCGATGACGAACCCCCGGTCCGCGAGCGCGACCAGCACGGCCACCGAGCCGGAGAGGAACGCGCCGAGATACGGGATGTACGCGGTCACGAAGACGAGCGCACCCAGCCCCACCGCGCCCGGGACGCGCAGGATCAGCAGCCCGATGGTGATGCAGAGGGCGTCGATGAGCGCGATGATCGTCGTCCCGCGCATGAAGCCCTCGACGGCCTGGAAGGCGCGCCGGGCCATGGCCTCGACCGTGTCGGAGGTGCCGCGCGGCGCCAGCGATCGAAGCGCGTCGGCCGCCCGGTGCGAGTCCCGCAGGAAGAAGAAGACCAGCAGCAACGCCAGTACGGCCACGGCGATGGACTCGCCCACGACGCTCACTCCGCTGATGACATTGGACGCGGCCGTGCCGCCGAACTTGGTCAGCAGATCCTTGGAGTTTGAGGCGAGGTCGTCGAGGGAGGTGCCCGCCGCCCCGAAGTGCTCCGCGACGGACTTCGCCGCCTGTTTGAGCGAGGCGACGATCTGGTCCCCGGTGTCGATGAGCGCGGCGACGACGATGTAGACGGCGCCACCGACGACCACGACCACGCCGACACAGGTGAGCCCGGCAGCGAGCGACCGGTTGACCCGTACCTTCACCAACTGCCGGTACAGCGGCCTGAGCAGCGCGGTCCCGAGCAGGGCGAGCAGCACCGGCACCACCGCCGTACGGAACTCCCCGCACAGCCGGATCCCGACCCACGCCACACCGGCGACGAGCAGGAGCACGACGCACCACGCGGCCAGCCGCCGGGCGCCTTCGGGGAGTAGCTGCACGCTTCCACCCGAACACGCGCCGGGCGCGCCGTCCTCCGGTGAGGGCCCGCCCGGGTGACACAGCGTCAGCGACCGGCGCCACGCGGTACGGTCAGGCCGTGGCGCTGGTGATCACGGCGAAGGGCGCTCCGAACGGGTCGAGCAGCATGGCGAGGCGTCCGACACCCTCTGCGTCGACGGCGGGGATGATGACCGTCGCCCCCAGCTCCTGGGCCCTGGCCACCACGGTGTCGCAGTTCTCGACCTCGAAGTACGGGTGCCATTCGGAGGACGAACCGCGCTGCATGTGCTCCGCCGGGAGCTGCATGATGCCGCCGTGCATGGTCGTCTCCCCGCCGCCCGCGGGACCGGCGATGGTGTAGACGACGTCCGGACCCATGGGCATGTCGCGCATCTCCCACGACAGGACCGTGCGGTAGAAGTCCTTCGCCGCCGCGGCATCGGTGGTGTAGAGCTCGATCCAGCTGAGGGTGCGGGGCTCATTGACGACCTCCAGGCCGTCCATGTCCCGGGCTTCCCATACGGCGAACTCGGCGCCCGTGGGGTCCGTGAAGCCGGCCATCCGCCCCTCGGTGAAGACGTCGGTGGGCGGGAAGCGGACCGTGCCGCCGGCCTGTTCCACCGCTTTCGCGGTGGCGTCGGCGTCCAGCGTGCGGAAGTAGACCGTCCAGGCGGACGACGCCCCCTCCTCGGTCAGCGGGCCGACCGCGGCCAGGGTCTTGCCGTCCTTCTGCAGGAAGCCGTACCCCCCGGCCTCGGGTCCCGCGGACTGGAACTGCCAGCCGAACGTGCCCTCGTAGAAGGCGGCGGCCGCGTCGATGTCCGGTGTCCCCAGGTCGAGCCAGTTGGGCCCGCCCGGAACGTCTGTCGAGGTGAGCATGGAGCGCTCCTAGCAGGTGAGTTGCGGTGGCCCGGAGGAGAAGAGCCGGGATGCGATGACCCCGCCGACACGTCTGCCCGACAAGCTACCCGCCGAGCACCGAGCGGGCATGCCGAACAGCACGCGCGCACGGGAAAGCCCCGTCCGGTGAAACGGACGGGGCTTTCCCGTGACTCGTCCGGCGGAGGCCTACAGCCCGCTCTCGGACATCCCGTGCACGGCGGGGATGGTCCCGAGCCGGCCCTTCTGGAAGTCCTCGAAGGCCTGCTGGAGCTCATCGCGGGTGTTCATCACGAAGGGGCCGTAGTGGGCCATGGGCTCGCGGATGGGCTGTCCGCCGAGGAGGACGACCTCCAGGTCCGGGGTGTGGGAGTCCTGCTTCTCGTCCGCGCGCACGGTCAGCGAGCCACCCTTGCCGAACACGGCGGTCTGGCCGGTGTGGACCGGGCGGCGGTCCGTACCGACGCTGCCGCGCCCGGCGAGGACGTAGGCGAGACCGTTGAAGTCCTCGCGCCACGGGAGCGTGATCTCGGCGCCGGGCGCCAGGGTCGCGTGGACCATGGTGATCGGCGTGTGCGTGATGCCGGGGCCCTGGTGACCGTCGAGCTCACCGGCGATGACACGCAGCAGCGCGCCGCCGTCCGCGGTGCTCAGCAACTGGACCGTGCCACCGCGGATGTCCTGGTACCTCGGGGCCATCATCTTGTCCTTGGCCGGGAGGTTCACCCACAGCTGGAGGCCGTGGAAGAGGCCGCCGGACATGACGAGCGACTCCGGCGGCGCCTCGATGTGCAGAAGGCCCGAGCCCGCGGTCATCCACTGGGTGTCACCGTTGGTGATGGTGCCGCCGCCACCGTTGGAGTCCTGGTGGTCGAAGATGCCGTCGATGATGTACGTCACGGTCTCGAAACCGCGGTGGGGGTGCCAGGGGGTGCCCTTCGGCTCTCCGGGCGCGTACTCCACCTCGCCCATCTGGTCCATCATGATGAACGGGTCCAGGTGCTGGTAATTGATCCCGGCGAACGCCCGGCGGACCGGGAAACCCTCGCCCTCGAAGCCGCTGGGCGCGGTCGTCACGGCGAGCACGGGTCGGGCCACCGCGTCGGCCGGCGCGACCACACGGGGCAGGGTCAGCGGGTTCTCGACGGTCACTGCAGGCATGTCGGTACCTCCTTGTGCTCGGAGTTTAGTTGAGCATTGAACTTTCTGCTACCCGTAACGACGAACGCCCGGAGGGCATTCCCTCCGGGCGTCCGGGATGTCGTACGAGAGCGGGACCTGTGACCCCTGCGACCTATCCGTACATACGGCGCATCGCGAAGTCGACCATCTGCTCGACGGCCTTGGCATCGAAGACCATCCGGTGCTCGCCCTCCATGTCGAGCACGAAACCGTAGCCGGTCGGCAGTAGGTCGATCACCTCGGCACCGGTGATCACGAAGTACTTGGACTCCTTGCCGGCGTACCGGCGCAGCTCCTTGAGCGAGGTGAACATCGGAATCACCGGCTGCTGGGTGTTGTGCAGCGCGAGGAATCCGGGGTTGTCGCCGCGCGGGCAGTACACCTTCGACGTCGCGAAGACCTGCTGGAAGTCCTCGGCGGACATCGACCCCGTGGTGAACGCGCGGACCCCGTCCGCGAGGGACGGTGGGGACGGCTCCGGGTACAGCGGGGGCTGCTGGCCGTAGCCGCCGGGCATCTGCCCGCCCGGCATCTGCTGCTGCGGCGGGACGTACCCCTGCTGGGCGCCTGCGCTCTGGTCGTAGCCGTACATGCGTCAAAGAGTAGTGGGCCACATATGGACCATCAGGGGTTGATTCTTATTACTGACGGGTAGCATCATCGTAGCTACTTGTTGGTACGTGAACTAGGTGCGAGGAGTCAGTGCCTCGCCGATCCCTTAACGGAGCCGTCGCCATGGGGCACTACAAGTCGAATCTCCGCGACATCGAGTTCAACCTCTTCGAGGTGCTCGGGCGCGACAAGCTGTACGGCACCGGCCCGTTCGCGGAGATGGACACGGACACCGCCAAGAGCATCCTCGAGGAGCTGACGCGCCTCTCGGAGAACGAGCTGGCCGAGTCCTTCGCGGACGCCGACCGCAACCCGCCGGTCTTCGACCCGGAGACCAACACGGCGCCCGTACCCGAGTCCTTCAAGAAGAGCTACAAGGCCTTCATGGAATCCGAGTACTGGCGCCTCGGCCTGCCCGAGGAGATCGGCGGCACCACCTCGCCCCGCTCCCTGATCTGGGCGTACGCGGAGCTCGTGCTCGGCGCCAACCCGGCGGTCTGGATGTACTCCTCCGGCCCGGCCTTCGCGGGCATCCTCTACGAGGAGGGCAACGAGGTCCAGAAGCACATCGCGAAGATCGCCGTCGAGAAGCAGTGGGGCTCCACCATGGTGCTCACCGAGCCGGACGCCGGCTCGGACGTGGGCGCGGGCCGCACCAAGGCGGTCCAGCAGGAGGACGGCTCCTGGCACATCGAGGGCGTGAAGCGCTTCATCACCTCCGGTGAGCACGACATGGAGGAGAACATCCTCCACTACGTCCTCGCCCGCCCCGAGGGCGCCGGCCCCGGTACCAAGGGCCTGTCCCTCTTCCTCGTCCCGAAGTACCTCTTCGACTTCGAGACCGGCGAGCTGGGCGAGCGCAACGGCGCCTACGCGACGAACGTCGAGCACAAGATGGGCCTGAAGGCCTCCAACACCTGCGAGATGACCTTCGGCGACCGCCATCCGGCCAAGGGCTGGCTGATCGGCGACAAGCACGACGGCATCCGCCAGATGTTCCGCATCATCGAGTTCGCCCGCATGATGGTCGGCACGAAGGCGATCTCCACGCTGTCGACGGGCTACCTGAACGCCCTCGAGTACGCCAAGGAGCGCGTCCAGGGCCCCGACCTGGCGCAGTTCATGGACAAGACCGCACCCAAGGTCACCATCACGCACCACCCGGACGTGCGCCGCTCGCTGATGACGCAGAAGGCGTACGCGGAGGGCATGCGCGCTCTGGTGCTGCACACCGCCGCGATCCAGGACGAGATCCAGGTCAAGGAGGCCGCCGGCGAGGACACCGCCGCCCTCGAGGCCCTCAACGACCTGCTTCTGCCGATCGTCAAGGGCTACGGCTCCGAGAAGGGCTACGAGCAGCTCGCCCAGTCGCTGCAGACCTTCGGCGGCTCCGGCTTCCTGCAGGAGTACCCGATCGAGCAGTACATCCGCGACGCCAAGATCGACACCCTGTACGAGGGCACGACGGCGATCCAGGGCCAGGACTTCTTCTTCCGGAAGATCGTCCGCAACCAGGGCACGGCGCTGAACTCCCTCGCCGAGGACATCAAGAAGTTCCTGGCGCTCGGCACCGGCGGCGAGGATCTCTCCACCGCCCGTGAGCAGCTCGCCAAGGCGGCCGTCGAGCTGGAGGCCATCGTCGGCCTGATGCTCACCGACCTCGCGGCCACCGAGCAGGACGTCAAGAACATCTACAAGGTGGGCCTGAACACGACTCGCCTGCTGATGGCCTCCGGCGACGTGGTCGTCGGCTACCTGCTGCTGCGCGGCGCTGCCGTGGCCGCCGAGAAGCTGGAGACGGCCTCCGCCAAGGACAAGCCCTTCTACACCGGCAAGATCGCGGCCGCGAAGTTCTTCGCCGCGAACGTCCTGCCGGGCGTCACCGGCGCCCGCAAGCTCGCCGAGGGCGTGGAGCTGGACCTGATGGAGCTGGACGAGGCGGCGTTCTAAGAAATCACCCGCCGTGGCTGCGGGCCGTCGCACCGCGAGGGGCGACCGCCCGCCGGTCCTGGCCGCAGGCAGTCGTGCCGCTGGGGCGACAGCCCACCCACCCGCACAGCTGCGGGCGCGCACGCCGACCTTGCCCGGTGCGCGGCGTCGGGGTTGCCGTCGGATGGGTGCGCTCACCGGCGCCGGGCAGGGTGCCGCTCTCTTCGGGACGGGTGCCGCCCCTCGCGGCACACCTGCCCGTAGCCAGGACGGTGATCTGCGCGCCCGGCGCGATCACCCCACCCGGGACCGGGTGGGGCGACTGACCGGACCCTGTCCGTCCAGTCAGTCGCCCCACCCTCCACATCCCCCTTACGAGGGCCCGCTCCCATCCTTGGGGAGTGGGCCTTTGTGCGTCGTTAAGGTGAACCCATGAGTGCACCCTCCCGCTTCGATCGCGGCCATACCGACGACCTCATGTCCTTCCTGGCGGCGAGCCCGACGCCGTACCACGCGGTGGCGAACGCCGCCGAGCGGCTGGAGAAGGCCGGATTCCGTCAGGTCGCCGAGACCGACGCATGGGAGGGCACGAGCGGCGGGAAGTACGTGCTGCGCGGCGGCGCGATCGTGGCCTGGTACGTGCCGGAGGGCGCCGCGCCGCACACCCCGTTCCGGATCGTGGGCGCACACACCGACTCCCCGAACCTGCGGGTCAAGCCGCTGCCGGACAGCGGCGCGCACGGCTGGCGGCAGGTGGCCGTGGAGATCTACGGCGGACCGCTGCTGAACTCCTGGCTGGACCGCGACCTCGGCCTCGCGGGACGCCTGTCGCTACGGGACGGCTCGACCCGCCTGGTGAACATCGACCGCGCCCTGCTGCGCGTGCCCCAACTCGCCGTCCACCTCGACCGTTCCGTCAGCACCGACGGGCTCAAGCTCGACAAGCAGCGTCATCTGCAGCCCATCTGGGGCCTCGGTGACCCCCGCGAGGGCGACCTGATCGCCTTCCTGGAGGAGGAGCTGGGGCTCGCCACGGGCGAGGTCACCGGCTGGGACCTGATGACCCACTCCATCGAGCGGCCCTCCTACCTCGGCCGTGACAAGGAGCTGGTGGCGGGCCCGCGCATGGACAACCTGCTCTCCCTGCACGCGGGTACGGCGGCGCTGGTCACGGCGGCGGCGGGCGACTCCGGGCTCCCGTACATCCCCGTACTCGCGGGCTTCGACCACGAGGAGAACGGCTCGCAGAGCGACACCGGTGCCGACGGGCCGCTGCTCGGCAGCGTGCTGGAGCGCTCGGTGTTCGCGCGCGGCGGATCGTACGAGGACCGGGCGCGCGCCTTCGCGGGCACGGTCTGTCTGTCCTCCGACACCGGCCACGCCGTCCACCCCAACTACGCCGAGCGGCACGACCCCACGCATCACCCGCGTGCCAACGGCGGCCCCATCCTCAAGGTGAACGTCAACAACCGCTACGCCACGGACGGTTCGGGCCGCGCGATCTTCGCCGCCACCTGCGAGAAGGCCGGAGTGCCCTTCCAGTCCTTCGTCTCCAACAACGCGATGCCCTGCGGCACCACCATCGGCCCCATCACCGCGGCCCGGCACGGCATCAAGACCGTCGACATCGGCGTGGCCATCCTCTCCATGCACAGCGCCCGCGAACTCTGCGGCGCCGACGACCCGTTCCTGCTGGCCAACGCGCTGGTGGCGTTCTTGGAGGGATAGTCCTGCGTCGTTCCCCCACGGCGATTCCGCATGGCCCGTGGGGTCGCGGGTACTCGGCTCCCGCCCGGAACACCTGGACCGGGCAGGGAGGCGAGACTTATGGGCCTGGGCGGATGCATCATCCTGATCGCCGCGGGCGCGATCCTCACGTTCGCGACCGACTGGAACATGCAGGGAGTCAACCTCGACCTGGTCGGGGTCATCTTCATGATCGTCGGGCTGATCGGCGTGGCGACGTTCAGCAGCATCGCCCGGCGCAGGCGGGTGGTCGTGCCGCCGGCCACCCCGGTGGTCGAGGAGGAACGACACCACCGGGGCGGCTACAACGACGGATACGGCGTGTAAGCGCTCGAGTCCGGCCGTACGTCAGTCGTCCATGCCCGCGAGGACGAGCGGCAGCCGGTCCGCACCGCCCTCGGTGAGGCGGACCGGTACGCCCCAGTCCTGCTGGTGGACATGGCAGGCCGGGTACTCGTTGGCGGGGTCGTCGTCGCAGGACGCCGCCATCGCGGAGACGTGCAGAACCCCTTCGGTGACAGCCGGGTTCAGCTCCAGGGCGCGGAAGAGATCGGTTCCCGCGCCCTCGCCCTCGATCAGCAGCTCGGGCGGGGTCGAGGAGACCAGCAGCCGGGTGGACGGCCCGTAGCGGGTGTCCAGCTTCTGGCCGGCCGGCGCCTGGAAGATGACGTCCAACCGGATGCCGCCCGGGGCGACTTCGGTGGCCGCGCGCTGTGTGCGGTGGGCGACCGACTCGACCCGCACGGCCTCCTCGGGGAGCCGCAGCCGGGTCAGCCGGTGGCGGGCGGACTCGACGACCACGATGTCGTCGCCGACGAGCACCGCGTCGCTCGGCTCCCGCAAGTCCGTGGCCAGCGTGGTCACTTCACCGGTCGCCGGGTCGAAGCGGCGCAGCGCGTGGTTGTACGTGTCGCTCACCGCCACCGAGCCGTCCGGGAGCGCGGTGACGCCCAACGGGTGCTGGAGCAACGCCTGTTCGGCCGCTCCGTCGCGATGCCCGAAGTCGAAGAGTCCGGTGCCGACGGCGGTGTGCACGACACCGTCGAGGTCGACCCAGCGCAGCGCGGACGTCTCGGAGTCGGCCAGCCAGAGCCGGTCGGCGGTGGCGGCGAGCCCCGACGGCTGCGCGAACCAGGCCTCGGCCCCCGGCCCGTCGACGAGCCCCTCGTTGGTCGTACCGGCGGCGGCCCCGACGGTCTTGTCGGCCGGGTCGTACGCCCAGAGCTGGTGCACACCGGCCATGGCGATCCACACGCGCCCGCCGAACACGGCCACGTCCCACGGCGAGGACAGGTCGACCGACCGCGCGGGCCCGGACGTCGGCGAGCCCTGCCACCACTGGCGGCCCGTCCCCGCGAGCGTCGTGACCTCGCCGGTCGCGAGATCGAGGCGACGCAGAGCGTGGTTCACGGTATCGGCGACGACCACGGCCCCGTCGTCCAGCAGCGCCAGCCCCTGCGGCTCGCTGAACCCGGCCGCCTCGGCCGCGCCGTCCACCAAGCCCCGTACCCCGGATCCGATACGCCGTACGACGGTCTCGCCGTCGGCCTCCAGCTCCACCAGCTGATGCCGGGTCGTGTCGCTGACCAGCAGGTTCCCGCTCGGCAGGGCGAGCGCCTTGCCGGGGAACCGGAGCGTCGTGGGCTCGGGCTCCGGCGCCACGTACGGTCCGTCGCCGCGCCGTAGGGTGCCCTTCGTCGCGTGCTCGGCCTCCAGTTCCTCCACCAGCCGGGCGATCGCGTGAGCATGCCCCTCGCCGGCGTGCTGTGCGACGACGTACCCCTCGGGGTCGATCACGACGAGCGTCGGCCAGGCGCGTACGGCGTACTGCTTCCAGGTCGCGAGCTCGGGGTCGTCGAGGACCGGGTGTTCCACCCCGTACCGCTCGACCGCGTCGACGACCGCCTGATGCTCGGCCTCGTGCACGAACTTCGGCGAGTGCACTCCGATGATCACCACCGTGTCCCGGTGCTTCTCCTCCAGCTCCCGCAGCTCGTCCAGGACGTGCAAGCAGTTGATGCAGCAGAACGTCCAGAAATCGAGGACGACGATGCGTCCTCGCAGGTCGGCGAGCGTGAGTTCCTTGCCTCCGGTGTTCAGCCAGCCGCCCTTGCCGGTCAGCTCGGGGGCACGGACACGGACACGGCGGGGCTTGGGCGCGGGGGTGGGCGCCGGGACGGAGTCGTTCATGGTTCAAGCTTGCCATTCGCCCATGAACGCCGGATCACGCCCGTACGACTCGGGTGACCTCTCCAGGCGGGATGAGTCATTCCCTGCCTCCGCCCTCAAGCCAGGGGGAGGCCACAGATTGCTTACGGCACTCGCCCGGCATCGAGGATGCCGATACGTCCTCGCAGGTCGGCGGGGGTGTCCTGGGCATCTCCCGTATTTCGTCTCCCGCCGCGGAGCACTGGCACGACGGTCACCGAGTGTGCCCGTTCGGCCACCGGATGCGCACGGCCCGGGACGGAGAGATGCTCTAGTCACGCAGGGGGGCCACTGCGAAGGAGCAGTTTCCATGGGACGCAAGCCCAAGAACCCCGGTATGCACGAATCCGGCACGCCCGATTCCCAGATGCGCGAGTCCGGCACGAGCGCCGCCGCCGTGCGGGACCGCGGCGGCAAGCGGATGCGGGACGACGACCGGACGGAGCACCGCGGGCCGGGCTCCGGCATACGGGACGACCACGGGCGCGAGTCGGACATGCGTGACTCCGACATGCGTGAGCGCGCCATCCGCGACGACCACCCCGTCGAGGACGAGGACGACATGCGTCGGGACGGCTTCTAGCAGCCGCGCCGCAGCACGCGTCGAGTCCCCCGCCGCAATGGCAGCGGGGGACTCGACCACGTCCGCGCTCAGGCCAGCGCGCGCCCCGTCGTCGCGTCCACGTGGTCCGGCACCTCGTCGTGGCGGTCGCCGACCGTGAGGGTGCCCGTGGGTTCGAACATCAGGATCGCGGCGCCGGCCGGGGCGTACGGCTTGTGCTCGGTGCCACGCGGGACGGTGAAGACCGAGCCCTTGGGGAGGACGACGGCGCGCTCGCCGTCCGGGTCCCGCAGCGCGATGGTCAGCTCGCCCTCCAGGACCAGGAAGAACTCGTCCGTGTGGTCGTGGACGTGCCAGACGTGGTCGCCCTCGACCTTGGCGATGCGTACGTCGTAGTCATTGACGGCGGTGACGATGCGGGGGCTCCACAGGTCGGTGAAGGAGGCCAGGGCGGCGGAGAGGGAGACGGGTTCGCCGCGCAGGGCGGGTGCGCTGCGCGGGGCGGATTCGCTGATCGGCTCGGGTTCGCTGCTCATAGGGGGATCCTCGGCGGTGGCCGCGCCTCGCCGCGAGTGCTAGAAATCGCATATGCCGCAAGGATCCTCTCAGGCGCCGCCCCGTGGCGTGCCTCACCGCGGGGCCGCCCACCGCGTCGTCCTCGTGGTCGACGAGAACTCGAATCCCTTCGAGATGAGCTGCGCCATCGAGATCTTCGGGCTGCGCAGGCCCGAACTCGGGCGGGAGCTGTACGACTTCCGGCTGTGCGCCGCCGAGCCACGCACCCGGATGCGGGACGGGTTCTTCACGCTCACCGATGTCGCCGGGCTCGACGCCGCCGAGAGCGCGGACACGCTGATCGTGCCGAACCGGCCCGACACCGACGCCCCGCGCTCCCCCGAGGTGCTGGACGCCGCACGCCGGGCGCACGAGCGGGGCGCCCGGCTCATCGGTTTCTGCTCCGGCGCGTTCACGATCGCGGAGGCCGGACTGCTGGACGGGCGGCGGGCGGCCTGCCACTGGATGTGGGCGGAGTCCTTCCGGACGCGGTTTCCGCGGGTACGCCTGGAGCCGGACGTCCTCTTCGTCGACGACGGGGACATCCTCACCGCCTCCGGCAGCGCGTCCGCGCTGGATCTCGGGCTGCACGTCGTACGGCGCGACCACGGCGCGGAGATCGCCAACGCGGTCTCCCGCCGGCTGGTCTTCGCCGCCCATCGCGACGGCGGTCAGCGCCAGTTCGTCGAGCGGCCGGTGCCCGACGTACCGGACGAGTCCCTCGCACCCCTGCTGGCCTGGGCGCAGGAGCGGCTCGGCGAACCGCTGACGGTCGCGGACCTGGCGACGCGGGCGGCGCTCAGCCCGGCGACGCTGCACCGGCGCTTCCGCGCCCAGCTGGGGACGACCCCCCTCGCGTGGCTCACCGGCGAGCGGGTCGCGCTCGCCTGCCGACTCATCGAGCGCGGCGAGGAACGACTGGACGTGGTGGCGGAACGCAGCGGTCTGGGGACCGCCGCGAACCTGCGGGCGCGACTGCGCCAGGCGACCGGACTCAGCCCGTCGGCCTACCGACGGCGTTTCGGACCGCCCACCGGGGAACCGGTGAGGGCATGAGATACCTCGTACGCGACCGGCTCCTCGGCTTCGGTGAGGACTACTGGATCGAGGACGACCGCGGCAACAAGGTCTTCCTCGTCGACGGCAAGGCCATGCGGCTGCGGGACACCTTCGAGCTGAAGGACACCCGCGGGCGGGTCCTGATCGACATCCACCAGAAGATGCTCGCGCTGCGCGACACGATGATCATCGAGCGGGACGGCGATCCCCTGGCGACCATCAAGCGCAAACGCCTGTCCCTGCTCCGCAACCACTACCGTGTGTCCCTCGTCGACGGCACCGAACTCGACGTCAGCGGCAAGATCCTCGACCGCGAGTTCGCCATCGACTACGACAACGAACTCCTCGCCCAGATCTCCCGCCGCTGGCTCCACATCCGCGAGACGTACGGCGTCGACGTCGTACGCGACGACACCGACCCCGCCTTGCTGATCGCGGTGGCGGTATGCGTCATCCACTTGGCGGAGAAGGAACGGTCGGAGGACTGACGCCGGCTCGGCTGCGAACAGGCGTGCGGCGAGGGACGGCGCCCCACCCATCCGTCACAGCTGCGGGCAGTCGTGCCGCTGGAGCGGCACCCCGTACAGCGCCGGGCTGCGCAACCCACCCCGAGCTCGGCGCCGACGCCGGATGCCGAAGCAATCAGCGGCGAGGAGCGGCAAGCCCCAGCAACCGGTCCTTCAGCGCAGGGAACTGCTCCCGCGTGGTCGCGACCTTCGCGGGGTCGAAGTCCACGGTGAGGACCTCCTCCCCGGCCCCCGCCTCGGCGAGAACCTCCCCCCACGGGTCGACCACGATCGAGTGCCCCGCCTGCGGAACTCCCGCATGCGTGCCCGCAGTCCCGCAGGCCAGCACGAACGCCTGATTCTCCACGGCCCGCGCCTGCGCAAGCAGCGTCCAGTGCGAGCGCCTCCGCTCGGGCCATCCCGCGGGGATGACAAATGTCTCGGCGCCCGCGTCGACAAGTCCGCGGAAGAGCTCCGGGAACCGCAGGTCGTAGCACGTGGCAACCCCGACCACCGTCTGCGGCAGCCGCACCGTCACCAGCTCGGCCCCCGCCCCCATCAGCACGGCCTCGCCCTTGTCGAAGCCGAACCGATGGATCTTCCGGTAGGCCGCGGCGAGTTCACCGGAGGGCGAGAAGACGAGAGAGGTGTTGTACAGGGGCCCCTCGCCCGCGGCGGAGCCGCTGTCCGATGCCGTCCGCTCGGGAATCGAGCCCGCGTGCAGCCACACTCCCGCGTCGCTCGCCGCCTTGGCCATCACCTCGTACGTGGGCCCCTCCAGCGGCTCGGCCTCCGCCCCGAACCCCTCGTACGCGAACGCCCCGGTCGTCCACAGCTCGGGCAGCACCACGAGATCGGCACCGGCTTGTTCTCGTACGAGAGCCGCCACACGCTGCCGACGCGCATCGACCGATTCCGCCTCGTTTACGTCGATCTGGAGGAGAGAGGCGCGCACACTACCACCGTCCTGGCATTCGAGCCGTCCATACGGGCCTACGATCGTCACACGAAAGCACTGCCGGGGTGCCTCACAGCAGCGTAACTTAGCGTCCCAAGACACCCGCTGCCTGTGCACTGCCCGCGCCCAACCGCCCGAGGGGTCCCGTTCCGTGAGTCTGCATCCCAGCCTTCAGTCCTACGCCGACGCCTGGACCCACTCGATCGAAGCGATATCAGAGCTGGTGCAGCCCCTTGTGGAAGGCGAGTGGAACCGGCGGACCCCGTGCCCCGGCTGGTCCGTCCGCGACCTCGTCTCGCACGTCATCGGGATGGACTGCGAAATGCTCGGCGACCCGCGGCCGATCCACACGCTCCCCCGCGACCTGTACCACGTGACGAACGAGCACCAGCGGTACATGGAGATGCAGGTCGACGTACGCCGCCACCACACCGCGCCGGAGATGACCTCCGAGCTGGAGTACACGATCATCCGCCGCAACCGTCAGCTGCGGAACGAGTCCCGGCAGCCCGACACCAAGGTGCGCGGCCCCCTCGGCACCGAGATCACCCTCGAACAGGCCATGCGCAACCGCGCGTTCGACGTCTGGGTGCACGAGCAGGACCTCCGCGCCACCCTCGGCCGGCCGGGCAACCTCGACTCCCCGGGCGCGCAGATCGTCCGCGACGAACTCCTCGCCGCGCTCCCGAAGGTGGTCGCCAAGGACGCCGGCGCCCCGGCGAACTCGGCGGTCGTCTTCGACGTCCACGGGCCGGTCGAGTTCCTCCGCACGGTCCGCGTCGACGCCGACGGACGCGGCTCCATAGACGGCGCCCCCTCTCTCGGCCCGGCCGCCTCCCTCGCCCTCGACTGGGAAACCTTCGTCCGCCTGACCTGCGGCCGCGTCCACGCCGACGCCGTCGCGGACCGCATCAAGGCAGAGGGTGACCCGGACCTGACGGCAGCGATCCTCAGGTCACTGGCCATCACGCAGTAGGACATTCTCGGCCCGTCCGGCGTTCGAGGGCGAGGCCGTCAAGGCCGAAGCGGGGGGTCTGGGGGCGCGGCAGCCCTCCAGATACGGGACGGGCAGGGGCGGGGGGGGCGAAAAGAACTACTGCCGCCGCCCCCGCGAACCTACCCTTCCCCCCATGACCGATCCCGCGGCCCCACCCCGCCTCACCCGCCTCACCTTTCACGGCCCCCTCTCCGAGGCACGAGCAACGCGCCTGGTGCAGCGCTTGACCCGAATAAACCCCACCACCGTGCTCGACATCGGCTGTGGCTGGGCCGAGCTGATGCTCCGTCTCCTGGCCGCCGCCCCCGGCGCGAAGGGCATCGGCATCGACCTGAACGCCGATGACCTGGACCGCGGCCGACGCAACGCGGTGCAGCGAGGGCTGGCGAACAGGGTCGAGTTCGTCGAGGAGTCCGCGCTCGGCACGGCTCACGGCCCCGCCGACGTCGTCCTTTGTCTCGGTGCCGGCCACGCCCTCAGCGAGGCCGAACCCCCCGGGCACACCGTCGAAGCTCTTCGCGAGCTGCGCCGCCTCGTCAGCGACGACGGCCGCGTACTGCTCGGCGAGGGGTTCTGGCAGCGCACGCCCACACCCGCCGAGCTGTCCGGGATGTGGCCGGGCGCCTCGGCGGACGAGCAGTACGAACTCCCGGCACTCGTCGATCTCGCCGTCGCGGCCGGTTTCCGGCCCGAGTGGATCGAGACGGCCTCCCCGGAGGAGTGGGAGGAGTTCGAGTCGGGCTACCAGGCGGACGCGGAGGTGTGGCTCGCCGGCCACCCCGACCACCCCCTCGCGGCCGAGACCCGGGAACGTCTGGACCGCCACCGCCGCGCGTGGATGGGCTACCGCGGCGTCCTGGGCCTGGCCTACCTCACGCTGGTCCCCACGACCTGACGTAGCACTGCGCATTGACGCACCGCGGCCCACTGGGCCTACTGACGCATCGCTGGGCCGTACGCACCGCTACGCAGGCACGTGCACCGTCTCCACCCGGCTCGCGACCAACCGCTCCCGCTCCCTGCGAGCCGCCTGCTTCCGCAACCGGAAGATCTGGCTCAGGCCGACCGTCTGGAGGACGAACACGGCGGCGAAGGCGACGCGGTAGTTGTCGCCGGTCGCGTCGAGGAGCACGCCGATGGCCAGCAAGGTCGTCATGGAGGCGACGAAACCGCCCATGTTGGTGATACCGGAGGCGGTGCCCTGACGCTCGGGTGGGTTGGCGGGCCGGGCGAAGTCGAAGCCGATCATCGAGGCCGGCCCGCAGGCCCCCAGCACGACGCACAGCACGATCAACAACCACATCGGGTCGTGCTCGGCGGGATAGGCCAACGCCGCCGCCCAGACGATCGCCGTCGCCGTCACCGTGCCGAGCGCCAGCGGAAGCCGCGCCGCGTGATGCCGGGCGACGATCTGCCCGTAGATCAGGCCGACCACCATGTTGGAGAGGACGACGAGCGTCAGCAGCTCACCGGCCGTCGCCCGGCTCAGCCCCTGCGCCTCGACCAGGAACGGCAGGCCCCACAGCAGCAGGAACACCATCGCCGGGAACTGCGTCGTGAAGTGCACCCACAGGCCGAGCCGCGTGCCGGGCTCCCGCCAGGACGCGGCGATCTGGCGACGGACGTATGCGGCCCCCTGGTGCGGGAACGGCTCCGGCTCGTGTCCGTCGGGGTGGTCCTTCAGGAACAACAGCAGGAGTACGAGGACCACGACGCCGGCGAGGGCGCTGCCCGCGAACGCCGCTGTCCAGCCCACCCCGTGCAGCAGCCTCGCGATGACGAGGGTCGAGACCAGGTTGCCCGCCATGCCGACCAGACCGGCGAGCTGCGCCACCATCGGACCGCGCCGGGCCGGGAACCAGCGGGTGCCGAGCCGCAGCACGCTGATGAACGTCATCGCGTCACCGCAGCCCAGCAGCGCGCGCGAGGCCAGCGCCATGCCGTACGAGGAGGAGAACGCGAAGCCCAACTGCCCGGTCGTGAACAGCAGGACGCCGATGGTCAGCACCTTCTTCGTGCCGAGCCGGTCGACCAGCAGGCCGACGGGTATCTGCATGCCCGCGTAGACGAGGAGTTGGAGGATCGAGAAGGTGGACAGCGCGGAGGCGCCCACCTGGAAGCGGTCGGCGGCGTCGAGGCCGGCCACCCCCAGCGACGTACGGAAGATGACGGCGACGAAGTAGACGGAGACACCGATGCCCCAGACGGCGATCGCGCGCCGGCCGCCGGGCGGGTCTCCGGGCAGCGACAGGGCGGAGCTGGAGCTCATCGGACCTCGCCCCGCGCCAGGTTGGAGAACCAGGAGACGTGCCGGTGAATGATGCCGACGACCACTTCCGCGTCGCCGGAGCGCAGCGCTTCGAGGATCTGCTGGTGCTCGGCGAGCGTCTTGGTGATCCGGTCGGGGTGCGCGTGCATGACGGCGACTCCCATCCTCAACTGCCGGTCGCGGAGCTGGTCGTAGAGCCGGGAGAGGATCTCGTTGCCGCCGCTGCGGACGATCTCCGCGTGGAAGCAGCGGTCGGTGATCGCGGCTCCCGCCAGATCCCCGGCGGCGGCCTGCTCCCTCTGCTGCGCCAGCAACTCCTCCAGCCGTGCGATGAGCTGGGGAGAAGCCGGCACGGCCTTGCGCGCGGCATGCTCCTCGACGAGCTGCCGGGTCTCGACCACATCCGCGATCTCCTGTGCGGAGACGGGCAGGACGAGCGCGCCCTTCTTCGGGTAGAGCTTGATCAGCCCCTCGACCTCCAGCCGGAGCAGCGCCTCGCGCACCGGCGTGCGCGAGACCCCCACGGCCTCGGCGAGCTCGCCCTCGGTGAGCAGCGTCCCACCCTCGTAACGGCGTTCCAGCACACCCTGCTTGACGTGCGCGTAGACACGGTCGGCGGCGGGGGGTTGCTTCATGGACTGCTTCAGCGACTGGTTCGCGGGCACGGATGGGGCTGAGGGCATGCGCACATCATAGATACAACACGTACCCATGGCCGCGAGCATTCCAGCATGCGGACCACGGGAGATGCCCATGGATCACGCGACGCTCCCGATGTAACCCGCGTCACAAAATTCTCACCCCTTCGCCGTACATCCCTTTCCGCGCCTCACTGGTCCGTACGTGAGACGGCACTGCCATGTGTCGTTCTCCCAGGGGCATTTCGGGCATTCGGAGCGTTCATTTTGATTACCGGCATTAAGGGCACGCGTTTCCGCAGGGCCGCCGCTGTGACTCTCACGACCGGCGCCGTGCTGGCCGCCGGCGCCTTCGGCGCAGCGCCCGCGGGCGCCGTGACCACGCCCACGATCGCCGCCGCGGGCGGCTACGTGATGAACAACGGCACGGGCACGACCCTCTACACCAAGGCCGCGGACACCCGCCGTTCCACCGGCTCCACCACCAAGATCATGACCGCCAAGGTGGTGCTGGCCCAGTCGAACCTCAACCTGGACGCCAAGGTCACCATCCAGAAGGCGTACAGCGACTATGTCGTCGCCAACAACGCCTCCCAGGCGCACCTGATCGTCGGCGACAAGGTGACGGTCCGTCAGCTCCTGTACGGGCTGATGCTGCCGTCCGGCTGTGACGCCGCCTACGCACTCGCCGACAAGTTCGGCAGCGGCACGACCCGCGCCGCGCGCGTGAAGTCGTTCATCGGCAAGATGAACACCGCCGCGCAGAACCTCCACCTGACGAATACGCACTTCGACTCGTTCGACGGCATCGGCCACGGCTCGAACTACTCGACGCCGCGCGACCTGACGAAGATCGCCAGCAGCGCGATGAAGAACACCACCTTCAAGTCGATCGTGAAGACGGTGACCACGAAGCAGAAGGTCACCACCCAGAGCGGCGGCTACCGCTACTACACCTGGGAGAACACCAACAAGCCACTGCTGACCGGCTACACCGGCACGATCGGCGTCAAGACCGGTTCCGGTCCCGAGGCCAAGTACTGCCTCGTCTTCGCCGCCACCCGCGACGGCAAGACGGTCATCGGCACGGTCCTCGCCTCCACGTCCATCGACGCCCGCACGGCGGACGCGAAGAAGCTGCTGACCTACGGCTTCGCCAAGTAGCCGAGGCACACGGACCTTCACCCAGGAGGCCCGCGCACACGACGAAGAGGGCCTGCCGCGAGCCGCGCGGCAGGCCCTCTTCGTCTCTACGGGATCAGCCGTGCATGAGCGGCGAGCCGTACAGCTCCTTGGTGATCGCGCCCTTGCCGTCACCCTCGATGTCGTACACGACCGTCGAGTCCGAGGACCAGTACAGGTCCTTGTTGTACGTCACCGACGGCACGGTGCAGGTGCTCGCGGGACCGGGCTCACCGGGGCCCGAGTAGTCGTTGTTGAACAGGGCCGTCCAGTCGCACGTCTTCGAGGCCACGATCGTGTCGCTGCCGCCCGAGTCCGTACGCGACTCGACCCGCGTGGTGATCTTGAACGAGGTGAATCTCTTGCTGTTGTCGATCACCTGGTCGTCGACGATATTCCAGGTGACGTTGCTCGACGCGGTCATCTTCCCCGAGGTCACGTCGGCACAGTTCTCTATGTAGTACGTCGTCTCGGGCTTCTGGCCCGGGAAAACAATGTTGAACTGGTGCGCGAACGCATCCGAGCACGAGCTGACCGCGGCCGCCGGAGAGGCGAACGCGATACCGCCGGCGAGCGCGCCGCCCACGAGGGCGAACGTGGCGAGAGACTTGCCCATCGTCAGGGACTTTCCAACCGTCAAGGGATTTCCTTTCGAGTAGGGCCCACGTCCGAAAAAATGGGCCCGCCGAACCACTTCCGAGTCGGCGGGCTCGAGCGCTTTTCCCCCCGCCAGCTGCCGAATGGCTGGTCGAACCACCCGACGGTGGTGATCTTAGGCAGGCAAAGATCAAGGAAAGCGGGTAATTCGAAACTTGGCTGGTTCCATTCGCTCGGAACACTCGGGATCCCATGCACAGGGCGCCCCTTCTCGAACGAGAAGGGGCGCCCTGTGACGGACTGCGGGCTTTACGCCCAGGTGATCAGCCGCTTCGGCTGCTCCAGGATCGCCGCCACGTCGCCGAGGACCTTGGAGCCCAGCTCGCCGTCGACCAGGCGATGGTCGAAGGAGAGGGCCAGCGTGGTGACCTGACGGGGCTTGACCTTGCCCTTGTGGACCCAGGGCTGGAGCTTGATCGCGCCGATCGCGAGGATCGCGGACTCGCCGGGGTTGAGGATCGGCGTGCCCGTGTCTACGCCGAAGACGCCGACGTTCGTGATGGTGACCGTGCCGCCCTGCATCGCGGCGGGCGAGGTCTTGCCCTCACGGGCCGTGGCCACCAACTCGCTGAGCGACTCGGCCAGTTGGGGCAGGGTCTTGGCGTGGGCGTCCTTGATGTTCGGCACGATCAGGCCACGGGGCGTGGCCGCGGCGATGCCCAGGTTCACATAGTGCTTCTGGACGATCTCCTGGTTGGCCTCGTCCCAGGATGCGTTGACCTCGGGGTTGCGCTTGATCGCGACCAGCAGGGCCTTGGCGATGAGCAGCAGCGGGTTCACCCGCAGCCCCTGCATCTCCTTGTCCTGCTTCAGCTCCTCGACGAGCTTCATCGTGCGCGTCACGTCGACCGTCACGAACTCGGTGACATGCGGCGCGGTGAATGCCGAGCCGATCATGGCCTGAGCGGTCGCCTTGCGGACGCCCTTGACCGGGATACGGGTCTCACGCACCGCGTCGTACGTGACGGCCGGGGCGGGCGCCTGGGCCCGAACCGGAGCCGGGACCTCCGCCACGACCGGGGCCGGGGCGGGTGCCGGGGCGACCGCCGCGTGCACGTCCTCGCGCGTGATGATGCCGTCCGCGCCCGACGGTGTGACCGTCGCCAGGTCGACGCCGAGGTCCTTGGCGAGCTTGCGGACCGGGGGCTTGGCGAGGGGACGCTGCTGGGTGTGTCCGTGGCCGTTGAGCTCGCCCTGGATCGCCGTGGCCGCCAGGAACGGCTCGGGCTGCTGGGCCGGGACCTCGACGCCCTTGCGGGGGCGGCGCTTGGTGGAGGACTCGGCGACGCCGTACCCGACGAGGACCGGCGTGCGGCCCTCGGGCTTCGGCTCCTCGGCGGGAGCCGGCTCCTCGGCGGGAGCCGGCTCCTCGGTGACGGTCTCCTGGGCCGGGACCTGCTCGGCGGGGGCCCCACCGGCCACGTCCACCGCGATGATCACCTGGCCCACGTCCACCGTCGTCCCCTCGGGGAAGCGGAGTTCGCGCACCACACCGTCGTAGGGGATGGGCAGTTCCACGGCGGCCTTGGCGGTCTCGACCTCGCAGACGACCTGGCCGTCCGTGACCTGGTCTCCGGGCTGGACGTACCACTTGAGGATCTCCGCCTCGGTGAGTCCCTCGCCCACGTCGGGCATCTTGAACTCGCGGAGCCCCGACGCGTTCTCAGTCATCGTCGTCACGACCCTCTCCTCAGTACGCCAGCGAGCGGTCGACGGCGTCGAGCACCCGGTCCAGGCCCGGAAGGTACTCCTCCTCCAGGCGCGCCGGCGGATACGGGGCGTGATAGCCGCCGACCCGCAGGACGGGTGCCTCCAGGTGGTAGAAGCACCGCTCCGTGATGCGGGCGGCGATCTCCGCGCCCGTACCGAGGAACACCGGGGCCTCGTGCACCACGACCAGGCGGCGGGTCTTCTCGACCGAGGCCTGGACGGAGTCGAAGTCGATGGGGGACATCGAGCGCAGGTCCAGGACCTCGACCGACTTGCCCTCCTCCTGGGCGGCCGCGGCGGCCTCCAGGCAGACCTTCACCATCGGGCCGTACGCGGCGAGCGTCAGATCGGCACCCTCGCGCACCACGCGCGCCTTGTGCAGGGGCGAGGGGATCGCGTCCTTGTTGACCTCGGACTTGTCCCAGTAGCGGCGCTTGGGCTCGAAGAAGATCACCGGGTCGTCGCTCTGGATGGCCTGCTGCATCATCCAGTACGCGTCGGACGCGTTCGACGGAGAGACCACCTTCAGCCCCGCCACGTGGGCGAACAGCGCCTCGGGGGACTCGGAGTGGTGCTCGACGGCGCCGATGCCACCGCCGTAGGGAATGCGGATCACGACGGGGAGCTTGATCTTGCCGAGCGCCCTCGCGTGCATCTTCGCGAGCTGCGTGACGATCTGGTCGTACGCCGGGAAGACGAAACCGTCGAACTGGATCTCCACCACCGGGCGGTAGCCGCGCAGCGCGAGGCCGATCGCCGTGCCGACGATGCCCGACTCGGCGAGCGGGGTGTCGATCACCCGGTCCTCGCCGAAGTCCTTCTGCAGGCCGTCGGTGACCCGGAAGACACCGCCGAGCTTGCCGACGTCCTCACCCATGATGAGGACTTTGGGGTCGGCGTCGAGGGCCGTGCGCAGCGACTCGTTGATCGCCTTGGCCAGCGCCATCTTCTCTGCAGCCATCGCTACTTGCCCTCCCCAGCATCCGCGAACGACGCCTGGTAGGCGGCGAACTGGGCCCGCTCCTCGTCGACGAGCGCGTGCCCGTCCGCGTACACGTTCTCGAAGATGGCGAAGTGGTCCGGGTCCGGCATGGCCCGAACGACTTCGCGTACTCGTTTGCCCAACGCTTCGCTCTCGGCCTCGAGTTCCGCGAAGAATCCCTCGTCCGCGTGGTTCGAGGCTTCGAGGTACGTACGCAGACGCAGGATCGGGTCCTTCGCCTCCCAGGACTCGCGCTCCTCGTCGGCCCGGTACTTGGTCGGGTCGTCGGAGGTGGTGTGCGCGCCCATGCGGTAGGTGTACGCCTCCACCAGGGTGGGGCCCTCGCCGCGGCGGGCCCGCTCCAGCGCCCACTTGGTGACGGCCAGGCAGGCGAGGACGTCATTGCCGTCGACGCGGACGCCCGGGAAGCCGAAGCCCTGCGCGCGCTGGTAGAGCGGGACGCGGGTCTGCTTCTCGGTCGGTTCGGAGATCGCCCACTGGTTGTTCTGGCAGAAGAACACGACGGGGGCGTTGTAGACCGCGGAGAAGGTGAACGATTCGGCGACGTCGCCCTGGCTGGAGGCGCCGTCTCCGAAGTACGCGATCACGGCCGAGTCGGCGCCGTCCTTGGCGACGCCCATGGCGTAGCCGGTGGCGTGCAGCGTCTGCGAGCCGATGACGATCGTGTAGAGGTGGAAGTTGTTGCTGTTCGGGTCCCAGCCGCCGTTGTTCACGCCGCGGAACATGCCGAGCAGGTTGGTCGGGTCGACCCCGCGGCACCAGGCGACGCCGTGCTCGCGGTAGGTCGGGAAGACGTAGTCGTCCTCGCGGGTGGCCCGGCCGGAGCCGATCTGGGCGGCCTCCTGGCCGAGCAGCGAGGCCCACAGGCCCAACTCGCCCTGGCGCTGCAGGGAGGTGGCCTCGGCGTCGAAGCGACGGGTCAGCACCATGTCCCGGTACAGGCCGCGCAGCTCTTCGGGGGTGATGTCGGCGACGTACGGGTCGTACGTCGCGTCCTTGACCCGCTTGCCTTCCGGGGTCAGCAGCTGAACGAGCTCGGGCTCGGCGCCCGTCGTCTCCGGCGATTTCTTGGCGGCCGGGCTGGTGCGCTTGGCACCGGCGCTCGCGGCGCTCTTCGTACCGGCGCTGCGTCGCGGCTTGCGCGCGGCAGTGCTCTCCACGGTCACGTGTGCTCCTCCGTCGGTCCGGCCCCCGGGGTTGCCGGGTGGCCAGTGCGGCTCGCCTGTTCCAGTACCCGTGCACGGGGTGGGTGCACTCGGCCGGGAACAGGCGTGACAGGTGCCCCGGCGAGCGCCCTGCAACAGTCACGTTACCCAGTGCTTCACAATTCTGTGAAACCCCTCCTGACCTGCGTTTTTGCTTGGATTTCCAAGTACTTTTTAGTCGGATTTCCAAGTAATTCGCGTCCGTCGGGAACAGTCGCTGGTCACAGCACTGGTCACAGCCTTGCAGGAGGCCGGAACACCGGCACGTTATCCCGGCCACCCCGGACTCGGGAAGAGTTCACTTCCGGCAGGGCCGATGGCTGTGTGTGACACTGACTTTGTGCGCGAAGACGGAAAAATCACCGTATTTCTTCTCGACGACCATGAGGTGGTGCGCCGAGGAGTTCATGAGCTGCTCTCGGTGGAGGACGACGTCGAGGTGGTCGGCGAGGCCGGCACGGCGGCCGACGCACTGGTGCGGATTCCCGCCACCCGACCGGACGTGGCCGTCCTGGACGTACGGCTCCCGGACGGCAGCGGCGTGGAGGTCTGCCGCGAGATCCGGTCCCGCAACGAGGACATCAAGTGCCTGATGCTGACCTCGTTCGCCGACGACGAGGCCCTCTTCGACGCGATCATGGCGGGGGCCTCGGGCTATGTCCTCAAGGCCATCCGCGGCAGTGAACTGCTCTCGGCCGTACGGGACGTCGCCGCCGGAAAGTCCCTGCTCGACCCGGTGGCCACCGCCCGCGTCCTGGAACGGCTGCGCGACGGCGGCGGCGCCAAGAGCGACGACAAACTCGCGCACCTCACCGAGCAGGAGCGCAAGATCCTCGACCTGATCGGCGAGGGCCTCACCAATCGCGCGATCGGGGAACGGCTGCACCTCGCCGAGAAAACGATCAAGAATTACGTGTCGAGCCTGCTGTCCAAGCTGGGAATGGAACGGCGGTCCCAGGCGGCGGCGTATGTGGCGCGGGTACAGGCGGAGAAGCAGAACCGCTGAGCCCGCATTTCGTGCACGCCGCCGATTGATTCGGGACTTTCGGCCCCCCCACAGAGGGGCGGGTGCCCCTTTTCCGGCGCCCCGAGCTGCCGGAGATTGGGAGGCATGCCCACCGACGAACGGTCCGCCGACGATCGGTCCGCCGACGAAAAGCTCGCCGTGGAGCTGATCGGCCGCACCGATTACGGCCGGGTGGCCACCAGCATGCGCGCACTGCCCTTCCTCGCGTTCGCCCGCCACATCGTGGTCGACGGCCGCGTGCTGCTGCGGATGCCCCGCAACTGCGGCTATCACCACGCCTGCGCGGGCAGCGTCGTCGCGTACGGCACCGACAACCTGAGCTCCGCGCGACCGGGCGAGAGTCTGTGGTCCGTGCAGGTCGTGGGCCATTGCGAGCCCATCGCGCCGACCGAGGCCGAACGGGAGCTCTTCGGTCCCGCTCCGCGTCTCGTCGACGGCGAGCCCTTCGAACCGGTCTATCTGGGCATCGACCCGCAGTTCGCCACCGTGCACTCCACGGACGGTGGCCTGGAAGGGCAGTTCCAGCACATCCTGTGACTCTCCCCTGATCGAAGACGACTGTCTGTGACAACGTCGAGGTCAGGGCCCCGACTCGTGCCCTAGCATCTGGCGCGTGCCGCGTTCATCTGTACCACCCCCTGTGTCTCACGCGCCCCCTCTGGGCGCCCTCCTCCGCCAGTACGCCGCCGGGTCCGCGCTCACCTGCGATCCCGTCGACCAGGGGCTGCTCAACCGCGGCTACCGGCTGTGCACCACCCGCGGCCGGTACTTCCTCAAACACCACTTCGACCCCGAGACCGCCGACCCCGCCGCCATCGCCCGCCAGCACCGGGCGACCCAGCGCCTCGCGGACCTGGGCGTCCCCGTCGCCCCACCGCTGACCGGCACCGACGGGCGCACGGTCGCCGTCGTCGGGGGCCACGCATACGCGCTGCACCCGTGGATCGACGGGCGGCACCGGCACGGCGACCAGCTCACCACGGAGCAGTGCGCGCGCCTGGGGGCGCTCCTGGGCGTCGTACACGCGAGTCTGGAGCGGGTGATGCCGGCGCAGTGGCGTGCGGCGGCGAGACCGGCCGACGGCGAGTCCACCAAGGGCGCCGGGACCACGGAAAGCGTCGATCCCGCCCGGGGCGCCGACCCCGCCGACACCTTCGCCCTGATCGACCGCCTGCTCGCCCCCGTGCGCCGGCACCGTCCCCCCGACGCCTTCGACGAGCTGGCCCGGCACCGGCTCCTGGAACGGCGCGCCCTCCTGGAGCGGCACGCCGACCGACGGCCCCCGCAGGGCGGCTCGGTGGGCTGGGTGCACGGCGACTTCCACCCGTTCAACCTGCTGTACCGCGACGGCGAGCCGGCCGCGATCGTCGACTGGGACCGGCTGGGCGTCCACCCCCGCGCCGAGGAGGCGGTCCGTGCCGCGGTGATCTTCTTCGTACGCCCCGTCGGCACACTCGACCTCACGAAGGTGCGGGCCTACGCGCGCGCGTACCGGCGGGCCGCGGGGGCCACACCCGGCGAACTCACGGCCGCCGTGCACCGCGTGTGGTGGGAGCGCCTCAACGACTTCTGGATACTGCGCTGGCACTACGAGCGCGGGGACACCCGCGCCGATCCCCAGTTCCCGGCGGCCTCGGCGCTGGCGGTGTGGTGGACCCGGGAGTACGAGTCGGTGTGCGAGGCGTTCGTGAGGTGATCCTCACATTCCGGGCAGCCTGGTCGAACGCCACGCGCGCGTGGAGCCCGATTCGGGCCGCACGCGCGCGTGAAGGGTGCTTTCGCTCAACGGGTCCACGGGACAGTGCGGTTCAGGGACCCACGCCGCCGTCGGCTGTCGTGCCACCGATGTCGGCGCCGCCGTCCGTCGGATCCGCCGTCGTCGGGTCGTCCGTCGGCGTCGTCGGGTCGTCCGTCGGCTCCTCGGTGGTCGGCGTCGTCTTGGTCGGCTCGTCGGTCGGCTGATCCGTCGGCCGGCTGGTGTCGCTGGCGGACGGCGTGTACGACGGGGTGTAGTCCGAGCTGCCGCCGGTGCTGGTGGAGTCGTCCGTGGAGGTGTCCGTGGCCTCGTCGGTCGCCTCGTCGCTCGGCGTCTCGGTGGACCGGTCTTCGGTGCTGGCGTGCGTGGTGGCCGGCGAGTGCGTCGTGCCCGTGTCCCCGCCGTTGCCGCCGCCCGTGTTGTGGAGCGCGAGCGCGACACCCGCCGCGATCGCGATCACCGCGAGCACCGCGAGGATCCACAGCTTGCCGCGGCCGCCGCCCCGGTTGCCGTGCCCCTCGAAACCGCCGTCGTCCCCGCCGCCGTACCCGGCGGGCAGGATCGGCTGCGGAATCTGCGTGGTGCCCGAGTCGGTGGGGTGCGGCAGCGCCGTCGTGCCCGCGAAACCCGCCGCCGGAGTGTGCAGGCCCTCGTGCACGGTGACCGGGCCGGTGTTCCAGGTGCCCGTGTGGCTGCCCTGGTCGTACAGCATCTGCAGCCCGTACTGGACGAGCCCGCGCATCTCCTCGGCGGTCTGGAACCGGTCGTCAGGCTCCTTCGCGAGCGCGCGCATGACGAGCCCGTCGAGCTCCGGCGGCGCCGCGTCCGAGACCTCGGAAGGCGGTACCGGAGTGTCCTGGACGTGCTGGTAGACAACCGACAGCGGCGTTTCACCGGTGAACGGAGGCCGCAGCGCGAGGAGTTCGTAGAGCAGGCAGCCGGTCGCGTACAGGTCGGAGCGGTGGTCGACGGCCTTGCCGAGCGCCTGCTCCGGGGAGAGGTACTGCGGCGTGCCCATGACCATGCCGGTCTGCGTCATCGTCGACTGCGCGCCGTGCAGGGCGCGTGCGATGCCGAAGTCCATGACCTTGACCGCACCGGTGTCCGTGATGATCACGTTCGCCGGCTTGATGTCGCGGTGCACGATGCCGTGCTGGTGCGAGTAGGCGAGCGCCTCGAGGACACCCGAGACGATGATCAGCGCCTGCTCGGGCCCGGGGGCCTCGGCATTGATCAGCAGATCGCGGATCGTGCGGCCCTCGACGATCTCCATCACGATGTACGGGACGACGCCGTGGCCGACCACGTCCTCGCCGGAGTCGTACACGGCGACGACCGCGTGGTGGTTGAGCCCGGCGACCGACTGTGCCTCGCGGGTGAAGCGGGCCTTGGACACCGGGTCCTCGGCCAGATCGGAACGGAGCAGCTTGACCGCGACGGTCCGTCCGAGGCGCACGTCCTCGGCCGCGAACACCTCGGCCATGCCGCCCCGGCCGAGTCTGCGGGTCAGCCGATATCGGCCGTCGCCGACCAGCCCGCCGTTACCCCACATCTCCGGCGCATCTGACATACCGCCGCCAGTCGCCTCGGGGTCGGACGGGCCCTGAGCGCGCTGCTGCTGTGCCATCAGTCCTCGCCGTCGTTTCTGCCCGCGGTCTGCGCGGTGGTTGTTACGGTCTCCGTCGGGCCACGCTACAGGCTCGACGCAAGGCGCCGAGCCGAGATGGACGTGAGATGGACCGGCCATCAAACCCGTCACAGGGGCCCGCATGCAAATTCTGTGTACCGGCCGTACGGCACCTGTAACGCTTCCGCGACGCTTCTTTCGCAGACGGTCACGGAACGGGCACCGAGCTTGACGTGTCAGGGCCCTGGGGCAGACTTGGCCGGGAATAAGCCAATCGATCACCGAAGACCGGCCGCGCACCGCACAGTTGCGCGCCACACAACAGATCACGGACCGCGGGAGCAACCAGCCGCTGCCGCCGCGCCGATGGGGGACGCAGAACATGAGCCAGGACGGCGCACAGGGCCGGTACGCGGGGCGTGCGGTCGCCGGCGGCCGCTACCAGCTGCGCGATCTGCTCGGCGAGGGCGGCATGGCGTCGGTGCATCTCGCGTACGACTCGGTGCTCGACCGCCAGGTGGCGATCAAGACCCTGCACACCGAGCTGGGCCGCGAGCAGGCCTTCCGCGAGCGCTTCCGCCGCGAAGCCCAGTCGGTGGCGAAGCTCACGCACACGAACATCGTCTCGGTCTTCGACACCGGCGAGGACGACCTCGACGGCATGACGACTCCGTACATCGTCATGGAGTACGTCGAGGGCCGCCCGCTCGGCTCCGTGCTCGACCAGGACATCGCGCAGTACGGCGCCATGCCCGCCGACAAGGCCCTGAAGATCACCGCGGACGTGCTCGCGGCGCTGGAGATCAGCCACGAGATGGGCCTGGTCCACCGGGACATCAAGCCGGGCAACGTGATGATGACCAAGCGCGGCGTCGTCAAGGTGATGGACTTCGGCATCGCCCGCGCCATGCAGTCCGGTGTCACCTCGATGACGCAGACCGGCATGGTCGTCGGCACCCCGCAGTACCTCTCCCCGGAACAGGCCCTCGGCAGAGGCGTGGACGCCAGATCCGACCTGTACTCGGTCGGCATCATGCTGTTCCAACTGGTCACCGGGCGGCTGCCGTTCGAGGCGGACTCCCCGCTGGCCATCGCTTACGCGCATGTTCAGGAGGAGCCGGTCGCGCCCTCCTCGATCAACCGCTCGCTCCCGCCTGCCGTGGACGCGCTGGTCGCCCGCGCACTGAAGAAGAACCCGAACGAGCGTTTCCCGAGCGCCGAGACCATGCGCGACGAATGCCTGCGCGTGGCCCAGTCGTTCCAGGCCGCCGCTCCGAGCATCGTGCCGGGCGCCCAGACGTCGAGCGGCGCGGGCGTCGGCTCCGCCGTCTTCCCGCCGGTCGAGCAGGGCACCCCGGCGCCGGGCCCGGTACAGACGCCGTACCAGCCGGGCCCGTACGGCACGCCGACTCCGGCGCCGTCCCCTGCCCCTTCCCCGGCGTACGGCTATCCACAGCAGGGCGGTTACCAGACTCCGCCGCAGACCGCGGCGTACTCCCCGCAGCAGGGGACGTCCACTCCGCCGCCGTACAACCTCTCGCCTCAGCCCACGACCCCCGTCTCGGGCGGTTCGGGGAGCAAGAAGAGCAACAAGGGCGTCGTCGTCGGGTCGATCGTTGTCGCGCTCGTCGCGATCGGCGGCCTGATCACGGCGCTCACGCTGAACGGCGGCAGCGACGACGACAAGGGCGGCAGCGACGCCAGCAAGTCGCCCTCCGTGGTGGCGGGGCACAAGGGGCCGGACACGACGAAGACGATCGAGACGGCCAAGTGCACGGAGCCGCAGGAGTCGTACGACGACCCGAACAAGATCCAGGTCCCCGACTTCACCTACAAGTACATCAAGTCGGTCAAGTCCTGCTTCCAGGCCGCGGGCTGGCAGATGAAGGAGACGAAGGTCGACGAGAACACGTACGGCGAGGGCACGGTCATGGACCAGTTCCCCTCCGCCGGGACGGACGTCGACCCGAAGGACATGCCCGAGATCGAGCTCAAGATCTCGACGGGCAACCCGTCCTGATCCACGTGCGGCGCGGACTGATGCGCCTCTGACAAGCGAAGGGCCCGGCACTTTCGTGCCGGGCCCTTTCGTAGGGGTGTCGCTCCCTGGTTTCGTAGGGGGTCCCGCTCCCCGGCTACAGGTACGGTCCGCCCGAGCGGCCGCCCGCGCGGGGGTCCTCGTCGCCGTCGGCGCCTCCCATGCCCGGCGGGAGGGCGCGGCGCATCTGCTCCAGCTGGGCCCTGGCCGCCATCTGCTGGGCGAACAGGGTCGTCTGGATCCCGTGGAACAGTCCCTCGAGCCAGCCCACCAATTGGGCCTGCGCGATCCGCAGTTCCGAGTCGCTGGGCGTCGCCTCGTCGGCGAAGGGCAGGGAGAGCCGCTCCAGTTCCTCGACGAGCTCGGGGGCCAGGCCGTCCTCCAGCTCCTTCACGGAGCTCGCGTGGATCTCCTTGAGCCGGACACGGCTCGCCTCGTCGAGAGGTGCGGCTCGCACTTCCTCCAGCAGCTGCTTGATCATGCTGCCGATGCGCATCACCTTGGCGGGCTGTTCCACCATCTCAGTCACCGGGACCTCGCGGGAGTCCTCGTCTCCGGTGCCACCGAGAGCCATTCCGTCCTGGCCTACGACCAGGATCTGAGGGTTCTCC
This sequence comes from Streptomyces sp. NPDC050564, assembly GCF_044457265.1. NCBI lineage: Bacteria > Bacillati > Actinomycetota > Actinomycetes > Kitasatosporales > Streptomycetaceae > Streptomyces > Streptomyces sp. NPDC050564. The sequence continues at coordinate 465,791 of NZ_JBITGS010000002.1, forward strand.
GGCGACCTTTCGTTCCTCGGCATCTCCATGCCGCCATTCTCTCGCACCCGTAGACCACATCTCTGTGGTGCCCCCACTGCGGGGTGATCCACCGTGTATGTCCCTCAATGGGCGGCAGCTGGGATGCCGGGGCAAAAGGAGCGTGTGAGGCTTGTCCCGTTGATCTCGGGACTCCTCACCAGGAGGGGGTCACCGGTATGACTCCATGGCTTCGCACGCTGCGCGTGACAGGACTGCTGCTCGTCCTCATGACGGGCGCCGTACCCCTGTCGTACGCCGCCGATCCCTCCCCCTCGGCCGACGCCTCCCCCTCGGCCGACGCCTCCCGCGCGGGGAGCGTCGCGGGTGAGGGGCGCGCCCGGCCCGGGCGCGCGGAGCCAATGGAGCCGGACAGCCCTGACGACCCCGACACCGGGGACGGGGAGCCGACGGACGCCGGCCTCGATCCCGCAGTCCCCGGCCGCCCGGAGGCGAGCGCCGCCACCGAGCCGTCCGGGAACGCGGTGATCCCCGTCCAGCAGAACGGGGTCGGCCCGGCGCCCACCCCCGAACCGGTCCTCCAGATCCTGCCCCTCGGAAGCGGACTGATCCTGATCGGGCTGGGCCTGGGGCTGGCCTTCGTCGGCCTGCGCGTACGGCGCCGCTGAAGGCGTACGGCGCCGCACGCCTTCAGCGGCGCTCGCCAGGAGCGCGCTTGCCAGGAGCGCGCTTGCCAGGAGCGCGCTTGCCAGGGGGTGCGCTCGCCAGGCAGTGCGCTCGCTAGGGTGCGACGAGCAGCACCTTGCCGATGTGGCTGCTCTCCTCCAGGACCCGGTGCGCCGTCGCCGCGTCGCTCATCGCCAGCTCGCGGTCGATGATCGGGCGTACATGGCCGGAGTCGATCAGCGGCCACACGTGCTCGCGTACGGCCGCCACGATCGCCGCCTTCTCGCCGAGCGGGCGGGCGCGCAGCGAGGTCGCACTGATGGCGGCACGCTTGTTGAGGAGAGCGGCGATGTTCAGTTCGGCCTTGATTCCGCCCTGCATTCCGATGATCGCGAGCCGTCCGTTGACGGCGAGGGCGCGCACATTCGGATCCAGGTACTTGGCGCCCATGTTGTCGAGGATGACATCGGCGCCGGCGCCGTCCGTCGCCCGCTTGATCTCCTCGACGAAGTCCTGCTCGCGGTAGTTGATCAGGATGTCCGCGCCCAACTCGGCGCAGAAGGCGAGCTTCTCCTTGCTGCCCGCCGTGACCGCGACCTTCGCGCCGACGGCCTTCGCCAGCTGGATCGCCATGGTGCCGATACCGCTGGAGCCGCCGTGCACGAGCAAGGTCTCGCCCGGGCGCAGGTGGGACACCATGAAGACGTTGGACCAGACGGTGCAGGTCACCTCGGGCAGCGCGGCCGCCTGCTTGGCGTCCAGGCCCGCCGGCACGGGCAGCAGCTGCCCGGCCGGAACGACGACCTTCTCGGCATATCCACCGCCCGCGAGCAGCGCACACACCTCGTCACCGACCGCCCAGCCCGACACACCGGGACCGATTTCGACAATGCGTCCCGAACATTCGAGCCCGGGGTACGGGGACGCGCCGGGCGGCGGGCTGTAGAGGCCCTGACGCTGCAGCAGGTCGGCGCGGTTGACGGCGCTGGCCACCACCTCGACCAGTACTTCGCCCTCGGCGGGCACCGGATCCGGGACCTCGTCCCACACCAGCGCCTCGGGCCCACCAGGTTCTGGAATCGTGATCGCGTACATGAGGGGGACGCTACTCCTCGGCCGAGGCCGGGATGTCGGGGGACTTGGCGCGCGGATGGTGTCCGACAGGTCCTAGTCCTGAGGAAGCGGTCGCATGTGGGGCGCCACCTGTGTGCCCGGTGTCGCCCGCACGATCGTGATGAGGCGGTCCGTCAACTGGAGTGTCCCGACGGCCGAATCGTCGTAGCCGAGGACCCGGTGTCCTCGTACGACACTGACCACCAGGTCGTCCGTCTCGCGTACGCCCTTGCCGACCTCGGACTTTATGACCGGCCGTTCGACGATGTCGAGACCGGTGCCCTGCTGGATGAGGTCCTCCATGACCATGCCTGCGGCGGGGCTGAGCACGGAGAGTCCGAGCAGTCGGCCGGCGGCACTGGCGCTGGTGATGACGGCGTCGGCGCCGGACTGCTTGAGAAGCGGCGCGTTCTCCTCCTCCCGTACGGCGGCGACGATCTTCGCCGCACGGTTGAGCTGGCGGGCGGTCAACGTGACCAGCACGGCGGTGTCGTCCCGCTGCGTGGCGATGATGATCTGCCGGGCCTTGCGGACCTCCGCCCGTACCAGCACATCGCTGCGCGTCGCGTCCCCGACGACCCCCGCATACCCCTCGGCCGTTGCGGCGTCGACCACTTTGGAGCTGGGGTCGACGACCACGACCTGCTCCTTCTTCAGCCCGGTCGCGCAGACGGTCTCGATGGCCGACCGGCCCTTGGTCCCGAAGCCGACAACGACGGTGTGATCCCTCAAGGCCGCCCTCCAGCGGTTCAGCCGCCACTCGTCCCGGGTGCGTTCCGTGAGGACCTCGAGCGTCGTGCCGACCAGGATGATCAGAAACAGCACACGCAGCGGCGTGATGACGAAGATGTTGGTGAGCCGGGCGGCGTCGCTGACCGGGGTGATGTCGCCGTAGCCGGTGGTGGAGAGGGTGACGGTCGCGTAGTAGAAGGAGTCGAGCAGGTCGACCGCGCCGTCCGAGTTGTCGTTGTAGCCATCGCTGTCCGCCCAGACGATGAACGCGGTGGCGACGAGCACCAGCAGAGCCATCGCCAGCCGCTTGAGGACCTGGCGGATCGGGCGTTCCACGACTCTCCTCGGGAGTCTCACCCGATGGGTCACGAGATGTTCGTCCGCTTGGCGGGCGATCGCGTCATGGCCCGGAAGTTTCACGTGAAACACACCCCGTTCGGATTCATCTGAACCGCACCCCGTTCGGATTCATGTGAACCGCGCCCCCCCATGTGGATTCATGTGAATCGCGGCCTGTCCTCGCTCAGGTGAAGCACGCGTCGATCCCGACAGTGGCCCAGGGCAGGTCGAGAAGTTCCAGCTCCTGACCGGCCCGCGCGCCGCCCGGCGGTACGACCACGAGGGCGTCGGACGCCGCGATGCCCCGCAGCATCGCCGGACCGTTGTAGTGCAGCGGCACGGCCCGGTCGGCGCGCAGCGCAACGGGAACGAGTCGGGTGTCGTGCGGGTGCCCGTGCACGGCGTCCTGGAGGGGCAGCGTGTACGGCTCCGGGGCCGTGCGTCCGGCGAGGGTGCGCAGCAGGGGCTCGGCGAGCGTGAGCAGGCCGGAAACGGCGGCCAGCGGGTTGCCGGGCAGACCGACGAGGTGCTGGTTCTCCTTGGTGCGGGCGAGGAGCATCGGATGCCCGGGACGCACCTTGACGCCGTCCACGAGGAATTCGGCGCCGATGCGGCGCAGGGTCGGGTGGACATGGTCGACGGGGCCCGCCGCGGTACCGCCGGTGGTGACGATCAGATCGGCGTTGGAGCCGGTGATGGCCTTGTGCAGCGCCTTGGCGTCGTCGCCGAGCCTGCGCACCGCGACGACCTCGGCGCCGAGCCCGCGCAGCCACGGCGGCAGCATCGGGCCGAGCGCGTCCCGGATGAGCCCCGCCTGGGGCAGTCCCTCGGTGAGCAACTCGTTGCCGAGCACGAGGACTTCGACCCACGGACGGGGTACGGCTGCGAGCGTGTCGTACCCGGCGGCCGCGGCGAGGCCCAGCACGGCGGGCGTGACCAGCACACCGACCGGCAACAGCTGATCGCCGCTGCGGCACTCCTGGCCGCGCGGGCGGATGTCCTGCCCGTGGACGACATCCCGGGTCGCGTGCAGCCGCCCCTTGTCGTCGATCCGCCCGTGCTCACTGCGCAGTACGGCCGTGACGTCCGACGGGATTCTCGCCCCGGTGGCGATACGCACCGCCTCGCCGTCGGTGAGCGGCTCCGGCTCCGCATGCCCGGCGAGCACGCCGTTCTCCCGGACCTCCCAGGGCCCGGGTCCCGCGACCGCCCAACCGTCCATCGCGGAGGTGTCGAAGGAGGGGAGGTCCGTGAGCGCGGTGAGGGGGGCGGCGAGGACGAGGCCGAGGGAGGCGTCGAGGGGTACGGAGACGGGGGCGCGACGGGGCACGGACCGGGCGGCCCGCTCTGCGACGAGGCGGGCCTCGGGCCAGGGGGTGGCCTTGTGATGGGCGTGCCCGGACCGTCGTCCGGGCTGCTCGGCTCCGGGGACGGGCGCGGGCACCGAACGGCCCTCGGGGTCGGATGCGCCGTCTTCCTTGACCAAGGCGAGCGCCTCCTCGACGTCGAGGTCGTCGGCGTCCTGGCTGTCCCGGGTCGAGTGGGCGGGCGTCATCCTGCGTCCGTCTCGGCCTGAGGGGTGCTTCCGGTGCCCGGCTTGGCGGCCGAGGCATCTGCGGTGCCCGGCTTGGCGGCCGAGGTGTCTGCGGTGCCCGGCTTGGCGGCCGAGGCGTCCTCGTCGGCCCAGCGGAGCGCCAGCGCCGCGGCCTTGCGGGCGGCCTCCGCCACGGCTTCCGGGCCTCCGCCGGCCCGCGCGGCCGCGTACCCCACGAGGAACGTGGTCAGCGGTGCGGCAGGCCGGGCCACCCCGTGCGCGGCGTCGCGTGCCAGGTCGAGCAGGACGCCGGTGTCGACGTCCAGGTCGAGGCCCAGCTCGTCCTTGACTGCGGAAATCCATTCATCCAACACGTGCCCATGCTCCCTGATACGTGCCCGGGCGGCGGCGATGTCGTCCCAGGTGTCGCAGTCGAAGGACGCGACGGGGTCGGAGATGCGGGTGAGGTCGAGCGCGGCGGTGAGCCGCCGCAGCGGCAGCCCGGTGAGGGCGCCGTGGGTGGCGGCGAGCGCGGCCAGCTCGCGGCGCAGGGCCTGCGCGCGGTACGCGGCCACGAGGGGCTGATCCCGGCCGTCGGGGTCGGTGAGCAGCACACCGTCCGGTTTCGCCGGCCGCTGCGGGGAACGGCTCTCCAGAAGGGGGGTCAGCAGGCGCCGTACCGTTCTCTCGTCCAGGAACGGCAGATCGGCTGAGAGCACGACGACGTACTCCGCGCCGGTGTGCCGAAGCCCGGCGTCGAGCGCGGCCAGTGGTCCTCCGCCGGGTGGGTCCTCGCGGGCCCACTCCACAGGGCGTGCGGTCGCCCTGGGCTCGGCCACGACCACCGTGGTGACGGCATCGGCGCAGGCGGCCAGCACCCGGTCGAGCAGCGCCCGGCCGCCCACGCGCACGCCGGGCTTGTCCGCGCCGCCCAGCCGTCGCGCGGCTCCGCCCGCGAGCACGACGGCGTCGTACGGGACATCGGCGCCGGGGGTGCCCCGTGGCACGGGGCTGTCCGACGGCCCGGGCGTAGCCGGTGGCTCGTACGCGGTCATCCCCCGAGTATGGGCGTCCGAAGGATCATTGCCACCCCCGTGCACAGCATGTGGACGGGGATGGCCGCGGCGGGGCTACAGCGTCCGCAGCAGCACCGCCGGATGTTCCACACAGTCCGCCACATACCGCAGGAAGCCGCCCGCCGTGCCACCGTCGCACACCCGGTGGTCGAAGGTGAGCGAGAGCTGGACGACCTGCCGCACCGCCAGCTCGCCCTCGTGCACCCAGGGCTTGGGGACGATGCGGCCGACGCCGAGCATGGCTGCCTCGGGGTGGTTGATGATCGGCGTGGAGCCGTCGACGCCGAACACCCCGTAGTTGTTCAACGTGAACGTGCCGCCCGTGAGTTCCGCGGGCGTCAGCGTCCCGGTCCGCGCCGCCTCGGTCAGCCGGGCGAACTCCGCGCTCAGCCCCTCCGCGTCGCGCGCATGCGCGTCCCGTACGACGGGTACGACGAGCCCCCGCTCGGTCTGCGCCGCGAAGCCGAGGTGCACCTGGTCGAGCTGGACGACCTCGCGGGCCTCCATGTCGACGGTCGAGTTGAGCTCGGGGAAGCGCGCCAGCGCGGCGGTACAGATGCGGGCCAGCAGCGCCAGCAGGGAGATCTTCGGACCACCCGCGGAATTCATCGCCACGCGCGCGTGCATGAGTTCCGTCGCGTCGGCGTCCACCCAGCAGGTCGCGTCGGGTATCTCGCGACGGCTGCGGGAGAGCTTGTCGGCGACGGCGCCACGGACGCCCCGGAGAGGCACCCGGATGCCGTGCGCTGGAGACGACGCCCCGGTGAGCCCGGGTGAGGCGGGCGCTCCCATGCCGCGCGTGGCGGGCGGGGTCTGCAAAAACTCCGCGGAAGCAGGAGTCGGCGCCGACACGGGGGCAGGCACAGGCGCGGGCCTCCGCACCTGACCGGCCGCCGCACGCAACGCGTACTCCACATCCGCCCGCAGGATCAGGCCGTCGGGCCCGGAGCCCTCCAACTCCCGCAGATCCACTCCGTTCTCCCGAGCAAGCCGGCGCACGAGCGGTGAGATGACGGGGACGGGACCGTCGGCGTGCAGGCGCGCGGCGTTGTGGTGACCGCCGCCGCGCTGCCCTGTCTGCCCCGGCTCGCGGCGCACGGGAGCGGTGGCCGTGCGGCGGTCCTCGCCCGCGGGCGGACCCGCCGACGGGCGCACCGGAACCGCCCCGGCGGACGGCCGCACCCTCCTGCGCCGCGCCGGAGGCGCCCCCGTGCCGTACCCCACCAGCACATTGCCGGATCCCTCGTCGCCCGTGTCACCGTCGACGGAGGATGCCGGAGCGCCCACGGCGACGGTCAGCAGCGGCGCGCCCACGGGCAGTTCCGTGCCCTCCTCGCCGAAGCGGGCGGTGACCACACCGCCATAGGGGCAGGGGACCTCGACCATCGCCTTGGCGGTCTCGACCTCGACGACCGGCTGGTCGATGGCGACGACGTCTCCGACCTCCACCAGCCAGCGGACGATCTCCGCCTCGGTGAGCCCCTCCCCGAGGTCGGGGAGCTTGAACTCCAACACCTGCGCCATCAGCTGTCCGCCTCCCACTGCAGACGCCCCACGGCGTCCAGGATCCGGTCGACGCCGGGCAGATGGTGCCGCTCCAGCATCGGCGGCGGATACGGAATGTCAAACCCGGCCACGCGCAGCACCGGCGCCTCCAGGTGGTGGAAGCAGCGCTCGGTCACGCGGGCCGCGATCTCCCCGCCCGGGCCGCCGAACCCGCCCGACTCGTGCACGACGACCGCGCGCCCGGTCCGCCGCACCGAGGCCGACACCGTCTCGTCGTCGAACGGCACCAGCGAGCGCAGATCGACGACTTCGAGGTCCCAGCCCTCGGCCCGTGCCGCCTCGGCGGCTTCGAGGCAGACGGGCACGGACGGCCCGTACGTGATGAGCGTGGCGCTCCGGCCGGAGCGCCGCACCACCGCGCGGCCTATCGGTTCAACGGCCGGCGGCTCGTCCGGGTTCCACGAATCCTTCGACCAGTACAGCCGCTTGGGCTCCAGGAAGACGACCGGGTCGTCGGAGGCGATGGCGGCACGCAGCAGCCCGTAGGCGTCGGCGACCGTCGCAGGCGTGACGACATGGAGCCCCGGAGTCGCCATGTAGTACGCCTCGGAGGAGTCGCTGTGGTGCTCGACGCCGCCGATGCCGCCGCCGTAAGGAACGCGGATCGTGATGGGGAGTGGCATGGCGCCCCGCGTGCGGTTGCGCATCCGCGCGACATGGCTGATCAACTGCTCGAACGCGGGGTAGGCGAACGCGTCGAACTGCATCTCCACGACCGGCCTCAGGCCGTACATGGCCATGCCGACGGCCGTCCCGAGGATGCCCGCCTCGGCCAGCGGGGTGTCCGTACAACGGTCCTCGCCGAACTCCTTGGCGAGCCCGTCGGTGACCCGGAAGACACCGCCGAGGGTGCCGACATCCTCGCCCATGACGTGGACCGTCGGGTCGGCGGCCATGGAGTCGCGCAGAGCCCGCCCGAGGGCCTGCGCCATGGTCGCCGGTTTGAGGGCAACGGTGGTCATCGCCCGGCTCCTTCCGGCCCGTGGTGATGCGGACCGTCCGCCTCGGCGTCGAGCTCGGCCCTCAACTGGGTCTCCTGCTCGAGCAGTTGAGTGGTGGGCTGGGCATACACATGGGCGAACAGATCCATGGGGTCCAGCACCGGGTCCTGGTTCATGCGCTCGCGCAGATCCGCGGCCATCGTCTCGGCGTCCTCGCGCGCGGCCCGGATGCCTTCGTCGTCGAGCAGCCCGCGCTCGGTCAACTCGTGCTCCAGGAGCGCGATCGGGTCGTGCGCACGCCAGGTCTCCACCTCGGCGTCGCCGCGGTAGCGGGTCGCGTCGTCGGCGTTGGTGTGGGCGTCGATGCGGTACGTGACGGCTTCGACGAGCGTCGGACCGCCTCCCGCGCGCGCGTGGGCGATGGCCTCGCCGAGCACCTCGTGCACCGCCGCCGCGTCGTTGCCGTCCACCAGCCGGCCCGGCATCCCGTAGCCGACGGCCTTGTGGGCCAGCGACGGGGCGGCGGTCTGCTTGGCGAGCGGAACGGAGATGGCGAAGCCGTTGTTCTGGACGAGGAAGACGACCGGGGCCTGCCAGACGGCGGCGAAGTTCAGTGCCTCGTGGAAGTCGCCCTCGCTGGTGCCGCCGTCGCCGACCAGGGCGAGCGCGACCACGTCGTCGCCCTTGAGGCGGGCGGCGTGCGCGAGGCCCACGGCGTGCGGGAGCTGGGTCGCGAGGGGGGTGCACAGGGGTGCGACGCGGTGCTCGCGGGGGTCGTACCCGGTGTGCCAGTCGCCGCGCAGGAGGGTGAGCGCCTGGACGGGGTCGAGGCCGCGGGCGACGGCGGCAAGGGTGTCCCGGTAGCTGGGGAAGAGCCAGTCACGGTCTTCCAGGACCAGCGCGGCGGCGACCTCGCAGGCCTCCTGGCCGGTGCTGGAGGGGTAGACGGCGAGGCGACCCTGCTTGGTGAGGGCCGTGGCCTGCGTGTTGTAACGGCGGCCACGCACCAGTTCCGCGTACAGCCGGCGCAGCAGCCCCGGGTCGACCTGCGCGGCTGCCTCGGTGCCGAGGACGCGGTACGGCAGCGCGTCGGGCAACAGCGGCGCGGGGTCGGTGCGGGGCTGCCAGGCGGGCGGCGGCGTTGGCCGGTAAGCGCCTCGCTGCTCCATGACCGTCATGACGGCACCTCCTCGTGGGAGCGGCTTCAGGCGCATCACGGGTGTGAGGCGCCTCACCTACCGATTGTTCGGTCGTCGGCACATTTTGGCTACAGGCACCGCCAGGCTGTGGACAAACGGTTCTGCACAGCCTGAGATGGACGCAGTACGTCCATGGTAGGGAGGCGGGGGGACATGGCACCTGAACAAATGGCCGAGCCACCGGAGGCCGGCCCCGTGCTTCCGCCCGCCCGCCCGCTCGACGCCATCGATCAAGACATCCTGCAGATGCTCCAGGCGGACGGTCGCGCCTCGATACGCTCCGTGGCCGAACGCGTCCATGTGTCTCGGGCCAACGCCTACGCGCGGATCAACCGTCTCATCGAGGACGGCGTGATCCGTGGCTTCGGGGCCCGCGTCAACCACGAGCGCGCCGGACAGGGAACCTCGGCGTACATCACCCTCAAGATCGTGCAGAACTCCTGGCGCACGGTGCGCGAGCAGCTGAGGGCGCTCCCGGGGGCCTCCCACATCGCCCTGGTGGGCGGCGACTTCGACGTACTGCTCCTGGTACACACGCCGGACAACAAAGCACTCCGCGAGCTGGTGCTCACCCGCCTCCAGGCCATTCCGGAGGTGCTCAGCACGCGCACACTGCTGGTCTTCGAGGAGGAGGACCTGGAACCGGAGGGCTGAGTCTCAGCGCTCGCTGCGCAGTCCCGCGAAGACCAACTGCACCACCGCGTCGGCCACTTCCCGCTCGCCCATGCCCCGCCCGTCCGGCCGGTACCACTCCACGATCGAGTTGATCATCCCGAATACCAGCCGGGTCGCGAGCCGGACCTCCACGTCGCCGCGGAGGTCCCCGTCGGCGGCCGCGGCCTTCAGGAGCTCGGCCACCTGGTGGTCGAACTCGCGGCGCCGCTCCAGGGCCCAGCGCTCGGTGTCCGTGTTGCCGCGCACCCGCAGCAGCAGCGTCACATACGGAAGTTCGGCGGTGAGCACCTCGACCATGCGCCGCACGACGTACTTCAGGCGCTCCACGGCGCGCCCCACGCGCGCGTGCTCCTCGTCGAGGATTCCGAAGAGGCCGTCGAGGGCCCTGCTGACGGCCCGGCGCAGCAGCTCCTCCTTGCCCGCGACGTGGTGATATATGGACGACTTGGAGATGCCGGCCGCCTTGGAGAGGTGCTCCATGGAGGTGCCGTCGTACCCGCGCTCGTTGAAGACCCGGACAGCGACGGAGAGCAGGGTCTCCGGGGTGTAGGTGTCGCGCTTGGCGGTGGTCATGAGGTGCCCTCCCGCTTCTCGGAGGCGTACGCGTGGCGGTAGAGCGCGAGGGACGGCGCGTAGCGCCCGGAGGGGTCGCGCTGATGCAGATCGTCCAGGACGGAGCACGCCCAGCTCCTGCCAAGCCTGCGGCTCCATTCGAAGGGACCCAGGGGATAGTTGACGCCGAGCCGCATCGCGGTGTCGATGTCCTCCTCGGTGGCCACTCCCTTGGCGACGGCGTCGTGCGCCAGATCGACGATCCGGGCCACCGTCCGGGCGACGATCATGCCGGGGACGTCCCCGATGACGCTGACGTCCTTGCCGAGCGCCTGGAAGAGTCCGACGGCCTCGGAGAGTGTCCGGGGAGCGGTGTCCTGGGAGGCCGACAGGGCGATCCGGGTCGCCTTGCGGTAGTCGAGCGCCAGATCGAAGTAGACGACGTCGCGGAACTCCACCGAGGTCTGGCCGTCGGCGAGGACCAGTTGGCCGCCGCTGGGCAGCACCAGGCGGGTTCCGTGGTCCTCCTCGTCCTCGCGGACCTGGATGCCCGCCTCGCGGATCAGGGCGAGCAGCTCGGATGCCGGCCCAAGATCGCCCTCGGCGACGACGTACGCGGGTGCCTGTGCCTTCTCCGCGGTGTGCGGTTCGGAGCGCTCGGCGTCGTCCGCGTAGTCGTACCAGCCATGTCCCGTCTTGCGGCCCAGCCGGCCGGACTCGACGAGGCGCCGCTGGGCCAGCGAGGGAGTGAAGCGCACGTCCTGGAAGAAGGACTGCCACACGGAGTGCGTGACGGACTCGTTGACGTCCTGGCCGATCAGGTCGGTGAGCTCGAAGGCGCCCATCCTGAAGCCGCCGGATTCCCGCAGGATCGCGTCGATCGTGGCCGGGTCGGCGGCCTGGGCCTCGTACACCGCGAAGGCCTCGGCGTAGAAGGGCCGCGCGATGCGGTTGACGATGAAGCCGGGGGTGTCGGCGCAGGCGACCGGGGTCTTCCCCCAGGCGCGGGCCGTCTCGTACGCGCGCGTGGCCGACGAGAAGTCGCTCGCGTACCCGGAGACGACCTCCACGAGGGGCAGCAGGGGCGCGGGGTTGAAGAAGTGCAGTCCTACCAGACGGCCGGGGTTGCGCAGGGCGCCGCCGATGGCCGTGACGGACAGCGAGGAGGTGTTGGTGGCGAGCAGGCAGTCGTCCTCGACGATGTCCTCGAGATCGCGGAACAGCTGCTGTTTCACGTCGAGTTGTTCGAGTACCGCCTCGACGACGAGCACGCAGTCCGCGAGGTCGGTGAGGCTCCCGGCAGGCTGGAGCCGGGCACGGGCGGCGTCCCGGTCGGCGCCGGTGAGCCGGTCCTTCTCGACGAGCCGGTCGAGGCGCGCGCCGATCGCTTCGGCCGCCGCGTCGGCACGCCCGGGAACGGCGTCGTACAGCCGCACGGGGTGGCCCGCTACCAGCGCGACCTGGGCGATGCCCTGGCCCATGGTGCCGGTGCCGACGACGGCCACGGGGCTGCTGAGGTCGAGTGCTGTCATGTGCGCGATCCTCCCGCACGGGGTTTTCCACAGATGCGGCGGACCCCCTTGTCCCGACCGATCGTTCGGTTACTCTAACTCTGTCCGGCTGTTTCTGCCCAGGTCATGAGTTCAACGAAGAGCTCTTGAGACGAGGAGTTGGTCCCGCATGGCCGCCGAACTGTCCGCGCACCAGCTGATCGCCCAGCACCGGCCCACTCTCGACCAGGCGCTGGAAGCGATCCGCACACGCGCGTACTGGTCCCCGCACCCCGAGCACCCCAAGGCGTACGGCGAGAGCGGCAGCCTGGGCATGGCGGAAGGCAAGGCCGCCTTCGACGCCCTCCTGGGCACCCGCCTCGACCTCGGCCAGCCCGGCACGGACGACTGGGTGGGCGAAGAGAAGTCGCCGTACGGAATCGATCTGGGTGTCACGTACCCGCACGCGGACCTCGACGTGCTGCTGCCCGCCATGCGCGCGGGCCAGCGCGCGTGGCGCGACGCGGGCGCGGAGATCCGCGCCGTGGTGTGTCTGGAGATCATCAAGCGCATCAGCGACCGCACGCACGAGTTCGCGCACGCGGTCATGCACACCAGCGGCCAGGCCTTCATGATGGCGTTCCAGGCGGGCGGCCCGCACGCGCAGGACCGCGGTCTGGAGGCGGTGGCGTACGCGTACGTGGAGCAGGCCCGCACCCCGGACAACGCCGAGTGGACCAAGCCCCAGGGCAAGCGCGACCCGCTCGCGCTGACCAAGCAGTTCACGCCCGTCCCGCGCGGCATCGCGCTGGTGATCGGCTGCAACACCTTCCCGACGTGGAACGGCTATCCGGGCCTGTTCGCCTCCCTCGCCACGGGCAACGCGGTGCTGGTGAAGCCCCACCCGCGCGCGGTGCTGCCGCTCGCGCTCACCGTCCAGGTCGCGCGAGAGGTGCTCGCCGAAGCGGGCTTCGACCCGAACCTGGTGGCCCTGGCCGCCGAGCGCCCCGGAGAGGGCATCGCCAAGACCGTGGCGGTACGGCCCGAGATCCGCATCATCGACTACACGGGCTCGACGGCGTTCGGCGACTGGCTGGAGACCAACGCCCGCCAGGCGCAGGTCTACACGGAGAAGGCCGGCGTCAACACGGTGCTCGTGGAGTCGACCGGCGACTACAAGGGGATGCTGTCCAACCTGGCCTTCTCCCTGTCCCTGTACAGCGGCCAGATGTGCACGACCCCGCAGAACCTGCTGATCCCCCGAGACGGCATCCGCACGGAGGAGGGCCCCAAGTCCTACGACGAGGTGGTCGCCGACCTCGCGAATTCGGTCGGCGGACTCCTCGGCGACGACGCCCGGGCCAACGCGCTGCTCGGCGCCATCGTGAACCCGGACGTGAAGGCCCGCCTGGAGGCCGCCACGGGTCTCGGCGAAGTCGCCCTCCCCTCACGGGAGATCAGCAACCCGGAGTTCCCGAACGCGGTCGTCCGTACGCCGCTGATCGTGAAGCTCGACGGCGCCAAGCCGGACGACGAATCGGCCTACATGAGCGAGTGCTTCGGACCCGTCTCCTTCGCCGTCGCGGTCGACTCGGCCGCGGACGCCGTGGAGCTGCTGCGCCGCACCATCAGGGACAAGGGCGCGATGACGGTCGGCGCGTACACCACCGACGAGGAGGTCGAGCAGGCCGTGCAGGAGGCCTGCCTGGAGGAGTGCGCCCAGCTCTCCCTGAACCTCACGGGCGGGGTGTACGTCAACCAGACGGCGGCCTTCTCGGACTTCCACGGCTCGGGCGGCAACCCGGCCGCCAACGCCGCGCTGTGCGACGGGGCTTTCGTCGCCAACCGCTTCCGGGTGGTCGAGGTGCGCCGGGAGGCGTAAGCGTTTGTGCCGGGCGGCGCCTACACCGGCGCCGTGCCGTGGCTACGCCGATGCGCTCCCCGTCGCACTCCAGTGGAACAGCGTCATGGCCACACTGGTCGCGAGGTTGTAGCTGGAGACCTGGGGGCGCATCGGCAGCGACACCAAGTGGTCGGCTCGTGCGCGGAGTTCGGGGGAAAGGCCGCTGCGCTCGGAGCCGAAGGCGAGCACGGCGTCGTCGGGAAGCTTCAGCCCCCGGATGTCCTCACCTTCCGGATCGAGGGCGAACATCGGGCCCGGCGGCAGCTCGTCCACCCGCAGCCGCTCCACGGCGGTCGCGAAGTGCAGGCCGGCCCCGCCGCGCACGACGGTGGGATGCCAGGGGTCGAGCGTGCCCGTGGTGACCACACCGGTCGCGCCGAAGCCGGCCGCGAGCCGGATCACGGCACCGGCATTGCCCAGGTTGCGGGGGTTGTCGAGGACGACGACGGGCGTGCTGCGGGACGTGCGGGCCAGCGTCTCCAGGTTGGCCGCCCTGGACGGACGTACGGCCAGAGCCGCCATCGCGGTGGGGTGCGGGCGCGCCACGACAGACGCGAACGTCGCCTCCGAGACCTCCACCAGCAGCGCGTCGACGGCCTCGCGTACGTCAGGGGCCAGTTCGTCGGCCAGCGCGAGCGCTGCCCGCCGGTCGGTCGTGACGGCCACGGGGATACGCGCCTGAAAGCGCACCGCGTGCTTGAGCGCGTGGAAACCGTCGAGCAGGACGGACCCGTCGGCGAGCCGTCGCCAGGCGCGTACGGCATGCGCACCGCCCGAGACGTCCGGAGTACCGGCAGCGCGCTCGTCGCCCGGCGCCCCGGCGCCGATCTCCTCGTCCGGCGTACCGGCGCCGATCTCCTCGTCCGGCGTACGGGCGTCCGTCTCGTTCATGCCGTGAAGCCTACGTGGGTGTCCTCGGCATGCTCCGGGATGCGCTCCTGCTGATCGCGCGGCCCCGGCACCGTACGGCCACGGACCGCGAACAGCCCTCCACGCGCGCGTGCCGCCCATCCGCCGAGGCCCCGCAGGAAGGGCGTCGGCAGGAACACCGCGTCGGCGGCGATCATCGCGAGCGAGAAGAACGGCAGTCCGAGGACCACGGCGATCACGGCATGCTCGGTCATCATGGCCGCCAGGAGGACGTTCTTGACCCGTCGGTTGAACAGGGTGAAGGGGAAGGCCACCTGCGCGGCGACCGTCCCGTACGTCACCACCATCACGATCGTGCCGTGCGCGGACATCAGGTCGGACAGCGCGGGCCAGGGCGAAAAGTAGTCCAGGTGGAGGGGGTAGTAGACGGCGGTGCCGTCCTGCCAGCGCGAGCCCTGGATCTTGTACCAGCCGGCGGTCGCGTAGATCAGACACGCCTCGGCCATGATCACGAGCAGCGCCCCGTTGTGCACGAGGTTGGCGAAGACGTCCAGCAGGACCCGTGGCTCCGCGGTGCGGGCGCGGCGGCCGACGACCCACCACAGGGCCTGCGCCGCCCACAGTACCCAGAAGAGCACCAGCCAGTCCGGGCCGACCCGGCCGGTGAGCGTCACCCCGGCCAGCGCCAGACCGAGCACCGCCCACAGGGCCGGCCCGACGCGGTCGGGTCCGGTCCGCTCGCCACGCGCGCATGCCTCCCGCGCGAGCCGTGCCCTCCGCGCGTCCAGCGACCACACCTGGCCGCAGCGTGTGAACACCAGGTAGATCGCCATCAGGTGGATGACGTTGTCGCCGCCGTCCCCCATGAAGATGCTGCGGTTCTGCAGAGAGAGCACGCCCACCATGAAGAGCACGGACATCGTGCGGGTCCGCCAGCCCACGAGCAGCAGGCCGCTGGAGAGGACGGCAAGGGCGTAGACGATCTCGAACCAGACCTGGCTGTCGGACCACATCAGGGCCGTGAACGAGTGATTGGTCGCTATGAGCTGCTGGGCGAGGTCCCAGTTCCACGGTCCGTCGGGCCCGTACATCTCCTGACGATGCGGGTACTCGCGCAGCAGGAACAGCAGCCAGGTGGCGGCGAAGCCGATGCGGATCACGGCGCTCTGGTAGGGGCCGAGGGCGCTCTCGGTGACTCGGGTGATGCCGCGCGAGACCGACAGGGCGAATCGGCTCATCGGGCGCTCGCCTCCATCAGCCCGTCCCTGCGGTCGCTCTCGGGGACGGACCACCAGGGCAGCTCGCGGACGATGGGCTTGTCGGACACCTTCTCCTCGCTCCACTTGGGGGGCGGAACATTGGTGGTGCGGGAGCGGACCTGGACGCGTTCGACGACGGCGCCCGGGCCCCCCGCGTGCTCGCGGTCGAGGCGCAGTACGGCGATCCGGCGCAGATAGCGTTCGGAGAGGTCGCCGCGCAGGCCCGCGGGGCGGTTCTGGCCGTCGTGCGTACTGGCGTAGAAGTCCCAGGCGCGGCGGAGTTCGTTCTGCTGGGTGTGGCTCGGCAGCAGATTGCCGTCGATGGCCTGGCCATCGAGCGCGGACAGGTCGTACCAGCCGGTCTCGCGGCTGGTGCCGTCCGAAGCGCGGACCAGGGCGCGGACCTGGATCGCGATGTTCTGCTGCAGCGGGTTGGGGGCGAAGAGTTTCCAGTTCTGCTCGAACTCGGGATAGATCCATTCGTCGATCGCCCGGCCGTGCTGCTTGGTGACCGTGTTCGAGGGCGCGACGTGCAGGAACACCATGCCGAGGTGCACACAGGCGACGACCGCGACGACCGCGAGGGCGAGGGCGGCGGCGATCTGGGAGCGAAGGGGGAGGGCGGCGATGCCGGTGGGCGCGGAGGGTTCGACGACGGGCTCCGTCTGTTGGCGGGCAGGTGCCTCGGACGCTGGTGCCTCGGACGCTGGTGCCTCGGACGCTGGTGCCTCGAACGCGGGGAGCCTGGGGGACGCGGGGGGCGCAGGAGGCCCGGGGAAGGCGGGAGGCCCGGGGGAAGCGGGAGGCCGGGATGTGGCGGCCTCGGATGTGGGGCGTTCCGATGTGCGGGGCTCGGTCACGCAGCTCTCAGGCACCGAACTGTCATGCCCGGCCTGGTCACGCGCAGACCCGTCCCGCACAGACCCGTCCCGCACAGACCCGTCGGGCAGGGAAGCGTCCGGCGTGGCACCGTCCGGCCCTGGCCCGGTCCTCGCGCTCTCGTCGTACGCGTCCATTCCGCCCCGATTCACGATCCCGAATCCGATGCCGGCCGCCGGGCCGCGGGCACCGTACCGTCACCGCGTACCGCGCCGCGACGTTCGCACCGGCACCGTACTCAGACCGTGCCATCCGGCACAGCCCCATGAGACACAGCGGCCACACCAGTGCCCATGAGGTTATCCACAGCGGTTGACACCTTACGGCGCTCGGCCGACCATGGATTCGAGCGGACCGAACGATCGGTCGGTCGGGAGTGAGAGGTCGAGGGGGACCGCATGGCGACAGCAGCAGCGCACCACACGGCCCGCGTACAAGCGGACGGACCGGCGGCCGAAGCGGCGCGCACCGCGGCGTACGAGGCCGTCTTCGACGCCGCGGTGGCGGCCGAGGAGCGCATCGAGCCCCGCGACTGGATGCCCGACGCCTATCGCTCCACCCTGGTCCGGCAGATCGCGCAGCACGCCCACTCCGAGATCATCGGCATGCAGCCGGAAGCCAACTGGATCACGCGCGCGCCCTCCCTGCGCCGCAAGGCGATCCTGATGGCGAAGGTCCAGGACGAGGCCGGACACGGGCTGTATCTGTACAGCGCGGCCGAGACTCTCGGCACCGGCCGCGACGAGCTCCTGGACAAGCTGCACACCGGCCGCCAGAAGTACTCGTCGATCTTCAACTACCCGACGCTGACCTGGGCGGACGTCGGCGCCATCGGCTGGCTGGTGGACGGCGCCGCGATCACCAACCAGGTCCCCCTGTGCCGCTGCTCGTACGGGCCGTACGCGCGCGCGATGGTCCGCATCTGCAAGGAGGAGTCCTTCCACCAGCGCCAGGGGTACGAGCTGCTGCTGGCCCTGAGCCGCGGCACCCCCGAGCAGCACGAGATGGCGCAGGACGCGGTGAACCGCTGGTGGTGGCCCTCCCTGATGATGTTCGGCCCGCCCGACGACGAGTCCTCGCACTCGGCGCAGTCGATGGCGTGGAAGATCAAGCGCCATTCGAACGACGAGCTGCGCCAGCGCTTCGTGGACATCTGCGTCCCCCAGGCCGAATCACTGGGCCTGACCCTGCCGGACCCGGACCTGGTGTGGAACGAGGAGCGGGGGCAGCACGACTTCGGCGCGATCGACTGGACGGAGTTCTGGGAGGTCCTCAAGGGGAACGGCCCCTGCAACGAACAGCGCATCACGCAGCGCAAGCGCGCACACGACGAGGGCGCGTGGGTCCGGGAGGCCGCCGCGGCGTACGCGGACAAGCAGGCCGACCAGGCGGAGCCCGCCTCCGGGCACGGGGACGAACACAGCGGCGGCACGGCCGGCGAGAACGGGAAGGCGCGAGCATGACGACCAACGACTGGCCCCTGTGGGAGGTCTTCGTGCGCTCGCGCCGTGGCCTCTCGCACACCCACGCCGGCAGCCTGCACGCGCCGGACGCCGAGCTGGCCCTGCGCAACGCACGCGATCTGTACACGCGCCGCGGAGAAGGCGTCTCGATCTGGGTCGTCCCGTCCGCCGCCATCACGGCTTCCTCGCCCGATGAGAAGGACCCGTTCTTCGAACCGGCCGCGGACAAGCCCTACCGGCACCCGACGTTCTATGAGATCCCGGAAGGGGTGAAGCACCTGTGACGACCACCGTGAACACCGCAGCCGCCCTGGCCCTCGGCGACGATGCCCTGGTGCTCTCGCACCGTCTGGGGGAGTGGGCCGGCCACGCTCCCGTCCTCGAAGAGGAAGTCGCCCTGGCCAACATCGCCCTGGACCTGCTGGGCCAGGCCCGGGTGCTGCTGTCCATGGCCGGTGACGAGGACGAGCTGGCCTATCTGCGCGAGGAGCGCGCCTTCCGCAACCTCCAGCTCGTCGAGCAGCCGAACGGCGACTTCGCCCACACGATCGCCCGCCAGTTGTACTTCTCCACCTACCAGCGGCTCCTGTACGCGCAACTGGCATCCGGGGAGGGCGACTTCGCGCCGCTCGCCGCGAAGGCGGTCAAAGAGGTCGCCTACCACCAGGACCATGCCGAGCAGTGGACGCTGCGGCTCGGCGACGGCACCGACGTCAGCCATGAGCGGATGCGACGGGCATGCGAGGCGCTGTGGCGGTTCACGGGCGAGATGTTCCAGCCGATCGAGGGCGTGGACATCGACTGGGACGGCATGCGGGTCGCCTGGCTGGACTCCGTGGGGAGCATCCTGCGCCGCGCCACCCTCTCCCTCCCCGAGGGACCGCAGTCCGGGGCGTGGACGGCCGGCGCGGGTCGCCAGGGTCTGCACACCGAACCCTTCGGGCGGATGCTCGCCGAGATGCAGCATCTGCACCGCAGTCATCCGGGGGCGTCATGGTGACGACCACCGCCCTCGAGGAGGAACTGCGCAGACTGGCCGGTTCGGTTGCCGACCCCGAGCTGCCCGTGCTGACCCTGGAGGAGCTCGGTGTACTGCGCGCCGTGCATGTCCGGGGCGCGGACTCGGTCGAGGTCGAGCTGACCCCGACGTACACCGGCTGTCCGGCCATCGAGGCGATGTCCGTGGACATCGAGCGGGTGCTGCACGAGCACGGTGTACGGGAGGTGTCGGTCCGTACGGTGCTCAGCCCGGCCTGGTCGACGGACGACATCTCGGACGAAGGCCGCCGCAAACTGCGGGAGTTCGGGATAGCACCGCCGCGCGGCGGACGCCCGATGGAGCCGGTGACCGTCGCACTGGGGCCCACTCGGACGGTGACCGCCGAGCCGGAGCTGGAGCCGGTGCGCTGTCCGCACTGCGGATCCGCCGACACCGAGCTGCTCAGCCGCTTCTCGTCCACCGCGTGCAAGGCACTGCGCCGCTGCCTGTCCTGCCGCGAACCGTTCGACCACTTCAAGGAGTTGTGATGGCCCGGTTCCACCCGCTCCCGGTGGCCGCGGTCGACCGGCTCACGGACGACTCGGTAGCCCTCACCTTCGCGGTACCGCCCGCCCTGCGTGAGGACTACCGGCACGCGCCCGGCCAGCACCTCGCGCTGCGCCGCACGGTCGACGGCACGGAGGTCCGCCGTACGTACTCGATCTGCTCACCGGCGCCCGCCGCCGCAGACGAGGGCCCGCGAACACTGCGGGTCGGGGTGCGCCTGATCGACGGCGGGGCGTTCTCGACGTACGCGCTCAAGGAGATCGCCGTCGGCGACGAGGTGGAGGTGATGACGCCGGCGGGACGCTTCACGCTCGAACCCGCGGCAGGGCTGTACGCCGCCGTGGTGGGCGGCAGCGGGATCACCCCGGTGCTGTCGATCGCCTCGACGCTGCTGGCGCGCGAGCCCGAGGCGAGGTTCTGCCTCATACGCAGCGACCGGACGTCGGCGTCGACGATGTTCCTGGAGGAGGTCGCCGACCTCAAGGACCGCTTTCCCGAGCGGTTCCAGCTGGTGACGGTGCTCTCCCGGGAGGAGCAGCAGGCGGGACTGCCGTCCGGGCGGCTCGACCAGGAGCGGCTCACCGGGCTGCTTCCGGCGCTGCTGCCCGTGGACCGGGTCGCCGGATGGTTCCTGTGCGGGCCGTTCGGTCTGGTGCAGGGGGCGGAGCGTGCGCTGCGCGGACTGGGCGTGGCGCGGACGCGCGTCCACGAGGAGATATTCCATGTGGACGAGGGGGCCGCGACGGCTCCCCGTGTGTCGGCCCCCGCGCACAGCACGGTGACCGCCCGGCTCGACGGCCGCGGCGGGACGTGGCCCGTCCACGACGGCGAGTCGCTCCTGGAGGCGGTCCTGCGCAACCGGCCGGACGCGCCCTACGCCTGCAAAGGGGGGGTATGCGGGACCTGCCGCGCCTTCCTGGTCTCGGGCGAGGTGCGGATGGACCGCAACTTCGCGCTGGAGCCGGAGGAGACGGAGGCGGGGTACGTACTGGCCTGTCAGTCGCATCCGGCCACGGAGAAGGTGGAGTTGGACTTCGACCGGTAGGACGAGACCGGCCGGATCGGTGCCGGTCGGCGGCTCGCTCCGGCCGACGGCTCTGTGCCTGCCGACGGCTCTGTACAGTCGGCGGCTCTGCGTGACCGTCGGTGAGTCGCGGCCGACCGTTCCCTTCTCATAGAACCTGTTCTATCTTGACGGTCCGTCAGATCAGGAGCCCGGAGATCCGGAACTCCGGTCGGTTGGCCGGCGCGTGGGAGGACAGGACCGTGGACTTCACCTTCACCGAGGAGCAGCAGGCGGCGGTCGAGGCGGCGAAGGCGGTGTTCGGCGGGGTCGCGCCGGACGGGGTGCCCAGCCCCGCGCTCACCGCGGGCGCCGTCGCCGAGGACTTCGACCGGCCGCTGTGGACAAGGCTCGCCGCCGCGGACCTGCTGAGCCTGCTGCTCGACGCGGAGTACGGCGGGGCGGGCCTTGACGTGGTCGCACTGTGCCTGGTGCTGCGCGAGTCGGCGAGGGTACTGGCGCGAGTGCCGCTGCTGGAGAGCTGTGCGGCGACGGCGGCCGTGCAGACGTACGGCGGTGCGGAGTTGAAGGCGGAACTGCTGGCCCGGGCGGGCCGGGGCGAGCTCGTGCTGACCGTCGCCGCCCATGGCCGCACCGGCCACGATCCGGCCGAGCTCGCCGTGACCGCGCGGCACGACGGCCGGGACGGTGACGTGTGGGTGCTGGACGGAGTGCAGACGGCGGTTGCCTGGGCGCACAACGCCGACTACATCGTCGTACCCGCGCACACGGATGCCGACCGGACGGTCCTCGCCCTCGTCCCCCGCGTCCACGAAGGGGTCGTGCTCGCCGAGCAGATCTCCACCACCGGTGAGCGGCTCGGCGAAGTGCGTCTTGAGTCCGCGCGGATCGCCGGCCGGGACGTCATCGACGCGGAGGGGGCGTGGGAGGGGCTGCGCGAACTGCTGGCCACCGGGACATGTGCGCTGGCACTCGGGCTCGGGGAGGGCGTCCTCGGAATGACCAGTGAGTACACCAGCAAGCGCGAGCAGTTCGGGTTCCCGGTCGCCACGTTCCAGGCGGTCGCCGTGCAGGCCGCCGACCGCTATATCGACCTGCGTGCCATGGAGGCCACACTGTGGCAGGCTGCCTGGCGGATCAGTACGGGGGCCGGGGGTGCGCTGCCGGCCTCCGGGGACGTGGCCGTCGCCAAGGTCTGGGCTTCGGAAGGGGTACGGCGAGTCGTCCAGACCGCCCAGCACCTGCACGGGGGATTCGGCGCCGACACCGACTATCCGCTGCACCGGTACCACGCCTGGGCCAAGCAGCTGGAACTCTGGCTCGGCCCGGCGGCGGCGCACGAGGAGACGCTGGGGGATCTGCTGGCAGCACATCCGCTGGGGTGAGGGCGGGGCAACGGCGCATCCGCCGGGCTGATCCCGCCACGCCACAGCGCACCGGCCGGGCGGCACAGTTGTCAGGCACCGCACTGGCCGGCCTGATCGCCCGGCCGGCGGCGCCGGGCAGGCGCCACCGCGCGGGCTCACCTTCGCCGCCGCGGGTGGCCGGCACCCCCGGTCACCGGGGCCTACAGCACGAAGCCCGGCTGACCCTTGTCGTCCACGACCGGGCGGCCGACGGCTGCCCAGACCTGCATGCCGCCGTCGACATTCACGGCGTCGATGCCCTGCTGAACCAGGTACTGCGTGACCTGGGCCGAACGGCCACCGGAGCGGCAGATCACATGGACCCGGCCGTCCTGCGGGGCCGCCTCGGTCAGCTCGCCGTAGCGGGCGACGAACTCACTGATGGGGATGTGCAGCGCACCCTCGGCATGACCTGCCTCCCACTCGTCGTCCTCCCGGACATCCAGCAGGAAGTCACCGTCCGTGAGATTCCCGACCTCGACCGTGGGCACACCAGCTCCGAAACTCATGCCTCCGACGCTACCTGACCGCGCCGGCGGCCCGGTGCCCTGTCGACAGCCCGCTGCCCTTCAAGAACGTCGGAGTCCTCAGGGAGCCTGGGCGATCAGCTGGGCCAGCTCCGCCTCGCGCTCGTCGACCTGGGTCAACAGCTGTTCGGCGATCTCCTCCAGGAGGCGGTCCGGGTCGTCCGGGGCCAGCTTGAGCATCGCACCGATGGCGCTCTCCTCCAGTTCGTGGGCGACGAAGGTGAGCATTTCCTTGCGCTGGGCGAGCCATTCGAGGCGGGCATAGAGCTCCTCGCTGCGGCTCGGCTTCCACTCCTCGGGAGTGGGACCCGCGGCCCACTCCTCGGAGAGCTCCCGCAGCAGCGCCTCGTCGCCCCGGCCGTACGCCGCGTTCACCCGGGCGATGAACTCGTCGCGCCGCTTGCGCTCGTCCTCGTCCTGTGCCAGGTCCGGGTGGGCCTTTCGGACCAGCTCGCGGAAGAGCTTGCGGGCCTCCTCACTGGGGCGCACGCGCTGCGGGGGCCGCACGGCCTGGTCGGTGAGCATCGCCACGGCCTCCGGGAACAGGCCCTCCGAGTCCATCCAGCCGTGCAACAGCTCCTCGACGCCGGGCATGGGCATGACCCGGGCCCGCGCCTCGTGCGCCTTGCGTATGTCCTCCGGATCGCCGGTGCGCGCGGCCCGCGCCTCGGCGATCTGGGCATCCAGCTCGTCGAGCCGGGAGTACATGGGTCCGAGCTTCTGGTGGTGCAGCCGCGAGAAGTTCTCGACCTCGACCCGGAAGGTCTCCACGGCGATCTCGAACTCGATCAACGCCTGCTCGGCCGCCCGCACGGCCCGCTCCAACCGTTCCTCGGGCCGCGCGGCACCCTCGGTGTCCGCGGGCTGGGGCGTCTCGTCCTCCGGCGCCGCCTCCGCCTCCGGGAACGTCTCGCCCTCGGGAGCCTCCTGCGACGACCCCGTCGCATCGGACCGGGCGGACTCGTCCGCACCGCCCTTCAGGGCACCGGACTGCTCCCGTCCCCCTTCATCGGTGGGCTCGGACTGGCTCTGCTCGGCTTCCGGCGTCGTCACGCGACCAGCGTAGGCCACGGGCGGGAGGCGGTGGCCGCGGAGTCGTGCGGTGGCCGCGGAGTCCTTCACCAAGCCCCTGCTCTGCCGACGCCACGCCCGCGTACCCCGCCCACGCCGCACCCGCATGCCGCGCCGACGCCACACCCGCATGCCCCGCGGGTGCCACACCCGCATGCCCCGCGGGTGCCACGCCCGCGTGCCCCGCGGGCGCAGAGCTCCCTGCCACTCCGGCGTCAAGCCCAAGCCCCTACGCGCCACCGACGCCAAGGCCCGCGCCCCACCGGCCGATCACCACCTGCCGGACACCACTCCGCGCCATGTCCATCCCGCCCCGACGACCGCGTCCCGCAGGGGATCCTTCAGCGCCGAGCTCAAACCCCCAGCTCAGCCGCGACCCGCCCGTCCCGCACCGCCGCCACCAGCTCCGCGTGGTCCGCCTCCGTCCGGTCCGCGTACGTCACGGCGAAGGACGCGACGGCCTCGTCGAGCTCCTCGTTCTTGCCGCAGTACCCGGCGATGAGGCGTGGGTCGGCGCTGTGGGCGTGGGCGCGGGCGAGGAGGGCACCGGTCATGCGGGCGTAGTCGTCCACCTGGTCGGCGGCGAGGGCCGCGGGGTCGACGCTGCCCTTGCGGTTGCGGAACTGGCGTACCTGGAAGGGGCGGCCTTCGACCGTGGTCCAGCCGAGCAGGATGTCGCTGACGACCTGCATGCGCTTCTGGCCGAGGACCACACGGCGGCCTTCGTGCGACACGTCGGGTATCGGGTGCCCGGCGGTCGCCAGGTGCGGGAGCAGCGCCGAGGCACGGGCCTCCTTCACCTGGAGCACGAGGGCTTCGCCGCGGTGGTCCAGGAGCAACACGACGTACGAGCGGGTGCCCACGCTGCCGGTGCCGACGACACGGAAGGCGACGTCGTGCACCGCGTACCGGGCGAGGAGCGGGAGGCGGTCCTCCGAGAGCGTCGTCAGGTAGTGCTCCAGGGAAGCGGCGACCGCGGCCGCCTCCGCGTCGGGTATCCGGCGCAGCACCGGCGACGCGTCCACGAAACGCCGGCCGCCGCCCTCCACCGGCTCCGTCGACTTCGCGGCGAACCTGCCGCTGGTGTTGGCCCGCGCCTTCTCCGAGACCCGCTCCAGCGTGCCGAGCAGATCGTGGGCGTCGGTGTGCGAGACGAGCTCCTCGTCGGCGATCGCGTTCCACGCGTCCAGCACCGGCAGCTTGGCCAGCAGGCGCATGGTGCGGCGGTACGCGCCCACGGTGTCGTGCGCGGCGGCCCGGCAGGTGGCCTCGTCCGCCCCGGCCTCCCGGCCCGCGAGCACGAGCGAGGTGGCGAGCCGCTTGAGGTCCCACTCCCAGGGGCCGTGCACCGTCTCGTCGAAGTCGTTCAGGTCTATGACGAGGCCGCCGCGCGCGTCCCCGTACAGACCGAAGTTCGCCGCGTGCGCGTCACCGCATATCTGGGCGCCGATGCCGGTCACGGAGGTGCGCGCGAGGTCGTACGCCATGAGGCCCGCCGAACCGCGCAGGAAAGCGAAGGGGGTGGCTGCCATCCTGCCGACCCGGATCGGCGTGAGCGCGGGAATCCGGCCGCGGTTGGACTCCTCGACCGCGGTCACGGCGTCCGGCCGGCCGGCGTCCACCGTCAGCTCGGCGTGCGCGCCGCGCGGCACCTGCCCACGCAGGGCCTTCCCCTCTTCTTTGGGCGAGCCCTGCACTGGCCGTGCGGCAAATCCGCGCACCGCGAACTCCCGTACCCCGAAAGCCCTGGGCGCGTTCTGCGCCGGAACCGCTGTCCCGAGCTCGGTCATTCCGACCGCCTCCCCCGTGCACGAACATCAACTCGTGCTGACCGTACAGCCGGTCGCCGAAACGCGTCAGACCCTGTGGACAACTCCGCAGCCACAGAGATCCGGACTACTCAGCGAGAAAGAGTGCCGGACTGCTCAACCACGGGAGCACCGGGGCTACTCAGCCACAGAAGCACCGGCATGCTTCCGGAGCTCCCCCGGGCACGGCCCGCTCTCCGGCAGGTACCTCTCCGCCCAGGACCCGAGCTCCTTGAGCGCGGGTTCCAGTGCCGCTCCCGCCTCCGTCAACCGGTACGAGACCCGCAGCGGAGGCCCTTCGTCGACCTCGCGCACGACCAGTCCGGCCGCGCCGAGCTCGGTGAGCCGGTCCGAGAGCATCCGTTCGCTGATGCCGGGGATCGCCCTGCGCAGCTCGGCGAAGTGGACAGGCCGTTGCAGCAGAACGGCCACGACCAGGCCCGTCCAGCGTTTTCCGAGCAGCTGGAAGACGCGCGTCATGCCGTCGTCGACCTTCTGACAAGGCCCCGCTTCGTGGCTTCCCAGTTCCGCCATGGGTTCAGAGTACTGCGTCCTCGTAGGGGGATGAAAAAAAGTAAGTAGCTGTGTTATCTCTAGTCGAGTACGAAACGGAAGCCCACCCCGGGCCCCGGTTCCACGACCCACTCACACCCGCTTGTTCGGAGAACCCCATGGCCACCCTCCTTCACATCGACTCGTCCGTGTTCCCGGGCTCCGCTTCCGCCTCCCGCGCGGTGACGGACGCCTTTCGCAAGGCATGGGAGGAGCAGCACCCCGACGGCACGGTGATCTACCGCGACCTCGCCGCGAACCCCGTGCCGCACATCACCGCCGACGCCCACACCGCCGGTTTCGCCGCACCGGACACCCACACCCCCGAGCAGGCGGCCGCATTCGCCGACCGCGTGCGGCTCATCGAGGAGCTGGAGCAGGCGGACGCGATCCTGATCGGCGCGCCCATGTACAACTTCGCGATCCCGTCGACCCTCAAGGCATGGCTGGACAACGTGGTCCTCATGGGCCGCACCGCCATGGCGGAGGAGTCGAAGGTGAAGGGCACCCCGGTCACCGTGGTCGCCAGCCGTGGCGGCTCCTACGCACCGGGCACCCCGCGCGAGGGCTACGAGTACGTGCAGAACTACCTGGAGGCCCTCCTGCGCGACATGCTCGCCCTGGACGTCGACTTCATCGTCCCGGAGCTCACGATGGCGCCGCACAACCCGGCGATGTCCGAGCTGGTCCCCCTCTTCGAGGCCTCCCGCAGCAAGGCCCTCGACGACGCGGCCGCCAAGGCCAAGGAGCTCGCGGAGCGCCTCGCCGCGTAACCCCTCGCCTGTCCGGCGGGGGTCCGGCACCACCCCACCCGCGCCGTGTGATTGTCCTCACCCCGGATGATCACACGGCGCACCCGCCGCCCCGCGGACAACGCAAAAGCCCCGCAGGTCCGAAGACCTGCGGGGCTTCCAGCTGTGCGCGAGGGGGGAGTTGAACCCCCACGCCCTTGCGGGCACTGGAACCTGAATCCAGCGCGTCTGCCTATTCCGCCACCCGCGCATTGGGTGTGTCGTCCGTCTCCCACCAACTGGTGCGAGCGCCTGCCGACATCGAGAAGATTAGCACGCTGCCAGGGGTGGAATCACATCCCTTTCCGGCGGCCCCGCGGCCGCGCCCGGCAGGGCTCCCACGCAGGCCACGTCCCCCGTACCGACGTCGGCGCACGTCGTACGTCTCAGCCAGAACCGGTTCACGTATCAACCTCGTACCGGTCCCGGGCATCTCCCCAGGAGCCGGACGGGACGCACGGTCAGGTGCGGGACACTGGTTGTGGGGCGCCTCTACGATCCTTGGCAGGAGTACTGCCGGGAGGAGTTCGAAGAGGTGTCCCGGAGGGAACCTCGGGAGGGGACTTCGGAAGGCGTCGACAACCCGTCGACCGGGCCGACAGGGGGAACCAGCCGATTTCCCGACGCGTGGATACGATCAGTAAGCAGTACGAGCAAGACCCGCAGGACCAGCGGGGTCGGCAAGACCCGCAGGACCACGAAGCCAACAGCAAGCTGTACCAGGACGGCTACGAAGGAGGAGGTGCCCCATGGGAGTCCTGAAGAAGTTCGAGCAGCGTCTCGAAGGTCTGGTCAACGGCACCTTCGCCAAGGTGTTCAAGTCCGAGGTCCAGCCCGTGGAGATCGCGGGAGCGCTCCAGCGGGAGTGCGACAACAACGCGACCATCTGGAACCGGGACCGGACCGTCGTCCCCAATGACTTCATCGTGGAGCTGAGCGCGCCGGACTTCGAACGCCTGAGCCCCTACTCCGGCCAGCTCGGCGACGAGCTCGCCGGCATGGTGCGCGACTACGCCAAGCAGCAGCGCTACACCTTCATGGGCACCATCAAGGTCCACCTGGAGAAGGCGGACGACCTCGACACCGGTCTGTACCGGGTACGCAGCCGTACGCTCGCCTCCTCCAGCAACCAGCAGGCTCCCGAGCGCGCCCCCGCGGGCCCCGCTCCGGCGGCTCCGCGCGGCCAGGGTGGCTACGGCTATCCGCCCGCGGCCGCGCCCCCCATGCCGTCCGCGCCGCCGCCCGGTGGCCGGCCGGGCCCGGCCGCGATGGGACAGCCGATGGGCGCACGCCCCCCGGCCGGCCCGCAGTCGGGCGCCCGTATGCGGCACTGGATCGAGATCAACGGCACCCGCCATCAGATCTCCCGCCCGACGCTGGTGCTGGGCCGCAGCACCGAAGCCGACGTGCGGATCGACGACCCCGGCGTCTCGCGCCGGCATTGTGAGATCCGGACCGGAACGCCCTCGACGATCCAGGATCTCGGGTCCACCAACGGCATCGTGGTGGACGGGCAGCACACCACCCGCGCTACGCTCCGCGACGGCTCGCGGATCGTCGTGGGCAGCACCACCATCATTTACCGGCAAGCCGAAGGGTGAAGCGGGGGCAATGTCAGAGCTGACCCTCACGGTCATGCGGCTGGGTTTCCTGGCCGTACTGTGGCTGTTCGTGATCGTGGCCGTGCAGGTCATCCGCAGCGACCTGTTCGGAACGCGCGTCACACAGCGCGGCTCGCGCCGGGACGCCAACAGGCCGCAGCAGGCCGCGCGCCAGCCCGCTGCGCCGCCGCAGCAGCGCCAGCAGGCGGCACCGAGCGGCGGCGGCCGACAGCGCCGCGGCGCCCCCACCAAGCTGGTCGTCTCCGAGGGCACCCTGACGGGTACCACGGTGGCCCTGCAGGGGCAGACCATCACGCTGGGCCGCGCGCACGACAGCACCATCGTGCTGGACGACGACTACGCGTCCAGCAGGCATGCCAGGATCTACCCGGACCGGGACGGCCAGTGGATCGTCGAAGACCTCGGCTCCACCAACGGCACGTATCTCGACCGGAGCCGGCTGACGACTCCCACGCCCGTACCGCTGGGCGCGCCGATCCGCATCGGCAAGACCGTCATCGAGCTGCGGAAGTAGTACGACAATGAGCGAGCGGAGCGAGCACGCAACGGCGGTCCACACGACGGGCCCCGGCGCGCTCCCGACCGGAGGGTGGGCACCGTGCGGATGTACCCGGAGCCGACGGGCGAGGTGCGCATGAGTCTGTCACTGCGCTTCGCCGCCGGATCGCACAAAGGCATGATCCGCGAGGGCAACGAGGACTCGGGCTACGCCGGTCCCCGCCTGCTCGCGATCGCCGACGGGATGGGCGGCCAGGCCGCCGGCGAGGTCGCCAGCTCCGAGGTGATCTCCACGATCGTCGCGCTCGACGACGACGTGCCCGGATCCGACATCCTCACCTCGCTCGGCACCGCCGTACAGCGTGCCAACGACCAGCTCAGGATGATGGTCGAGGAGGACCCCCAGCTCGAAGGCATGGGGACGACCCTCACCGCGCTCCTGTGGACGGGCCAGCGGCTCGGTCTCGTACACGTCGGCGACTCGCGTGCGTACCTGCTGCGGGACGGCGTACTGACGCAGATCACGCAGGACCACACCTGGGTGCAGCGCCTCGTCGACGAGGGACGCATCACCGAGGAAGAGGCCACCACACACCCGCAGCGGTCGCTGCTCATGCGCGCGCTGGGCAGTGGCGACCACGTCGAGCCCGACCTCTCCATCCGTGAGGTCCGCGCCGGTGACCGGTACCTGATCTGCTCCGACGGACTGTCCGGGGTCGTCTCCCATCAGACGATGGAGGACACACTCGCCAGCTACCAGGGCCCGCAGGAGACCGTGCAGGAGCTCATCCAGCTCGCGCTGCGCGGCGGCGGCCCCGACAACATCACGGTCATCGTGGCCGACGTCCTCGACATCGACTCCGGGGACACCCTCGCCGGGCAGCTCTCCGACACTCCGGTCGTGGTCGGTGCGGTCGCCGAGAACCAGCACCAGCTGCACGACAACGGCGCCATGCAGACACCCGCGGGCCGCGCCTCCAGCCTCGGCCGTCCGGTGCCCGGACAGGGTGGCGGCGGCGAGTTCGGCCCGCCCGGCAGCGGCGACACCACCGGCTATGTGCCCACGGGTGGCTTCGGCGACTACTCCGACGAGGACTTCGTCAAACCGCGCGCCGGACGCAAGTGGCTGAAGAGATCCCTCTACATCACGCTCGCGCTCGCCGTCATCGGCGGCGGCCTGTACGGCGGCTACCGTTGGACGCAGACGCAGTACTACGTCGGCACCAAGGACGAGCACGTCGCGCTGTACCGGGGCATCAGCCAGGACCTGGCCTGGGTCTCGCTCTCGAAGGTGGAGAAGGACCACCCCGAGATCGAACTCAAGTACCTGCCGCCGTACCAGCAGAAGCAGGTCAAGGCGACCATCGCCGAAGGCGGCCTGAGCGACGCGCAGTCGAAGGTCGACGAGCTCGCCGTACAGGCATCCGCGTGCAAGAAGGACGCCGAGCGCCGCGCCGCCGAGAGCGAGAACAACTCCAAGACCGGTGAAGGCCAGGCCGGCGGGACCACGGGAACCACAAAGACCTCCCTGACGTCCAAGGCCACGTCCAGCCCGACGCCGACTCCGACGAACTCGGCACCGTCGTCCTCCAAGTCCACGACCGCACCCACTCCCACACCCGGCCCCAGCCTCTCCGACGAAGAGCAGAAGCTGGTCTCGCTGTGCGGTAAGCAGTAAGCAGCCGTGAGGGGCCCTGTCACACGATGAGCAGTAGCACGAACACGCCGACGCACCACACGTCCACGATCGGCTCGATCGGCACACCGAGTCGACGCAACACCGAGCTGGCACTCCTGGTGTTCGCCGTCGTCATCCCGGTGTTCGCCTATGCCAATGTGGGCCTGGCGATGAACGGCTCCGTGCCGTCGGGTCTGCTGGGTTACGGCCTCGGCCTCGGCCTGCTCGCGGGAGTAGGCCACCTCGTCGTACGCAAGTTCGCGCCGTACGCCGACCCGCTGCTGCTGCCGCTGGCGACGCTGCTGAACGGGCTCGGCCTGGTGATCATCTGGCGTCTGGACCAGTCGCCCCGGCTGCAGCAACGCGCCAAGACCCTGTTCGGCGGATTCAGCCCGGACGCCCCCAAACAGCTGATGTACTCGGCACTCGGCATCGCGTTCTTCGCCTTGATCATCGCGTTCCTCAAGGACCACCGGATCCTGCAGCGCTACACATACATCTCCATGGTCGTGGCGCTTGTACTGCTGGTCGCACCGGTGTTCTTCCCCGCGGTCAACGGCGCCAAGATCTGGATCAGCATCGGCGGATTCACGATCCAGCCCGGTGAGTTTGCGAAGATCATCATCGCGATCTTCTTCTCCGGCTACCTCATGGTGAAGAGAGACGCACTCGCACTCGCCAGCCGCCGGTTCATGGGCCTGTACCTGCCGCGCGGCCGTGACCTCGGACCGATCATCACCGTGTGGGCGATCAGCCTGCTCATCCTCGTCTTCGAAACCGACCTCGGTACATCGCTGCTTTTCTTCGGCATGTTCGTCGTCGTCCTGTACGTCGCCACCGAGCGCACCAGCTGGATCGTCTTCGGTCTGCTGATGTCGGCGGCCGGCGCCGTCGGCGTCGCCAGCTTCGAGCCGCACGTCCAGCAGCGTGTCGACGCCTGGCTTCACCCCTTCTCCAAGTCGGTGATGGCGCAGAGCGACCAGATCGCGCAGTCGCTCATGTCCTTCGGCTCAGGCGGCGTCCTCGGCACCGGCCTCGGCCAGGGCAACTCCGACCTGATCGGATTCGCGGCCAACTCCGACTTCATCTTCGCCACCTTCGGCGAAGAACTCGGGCTGGCCGGTGTCATGGCGGTCCTGCTGATCTACGGGCTGGTCGTGGAGCGCGGAGTCCGCACGGCGCTCGCGGCCCGCGACCCCTTCGGCAAGCTGCTCGCCGTAGGCCTCTCCAGCGCCTTCGCCATCCAGATCTTCGTGGTCGCGGGCGGCGTCATGGGCCTCATCCCGCTGAGCGGCATGACGATGCCGTTCGTCGCGTACGGCGGCTCCTCCGTGATCGCCAACTGGGCCCTAATCGGCATCCTCATCCGCATCAGCGACACGGCACGCCGCCCCGCGCCTGCCCCCGCCCCCAACCCCGACGCCGAGATGACCCAGGTGGTCCGCCCGTGAACAAGCCCCTGCGCCGGATCGCGATCTTCTGCGGGCTGCTCGTCCTCGCCCTCCTCATCCGCGACAACTGGCTCCAATACGTGCAGGCCGACGACCTGCAGAGCAACGTGCACAACCGCCGCGTCGCCATCGAGCGATACGCCCAGCCACTCGGCGACATCATCGTGGACGGCAAGTCGATCACCGGGTCCACGAAGACCTCGGGCAGTGACTTCGAGTACAAGCGGACGTACAAGGATGGCCCGATGTGGGCGCCCGTGACCGGCTACGCGTCGCAGGCCTTCGGCACCAGCCAGCTGGAGAACCTCGAGAACGGCATCCTCACCGGCAACGACGACCGGCTCTTCTTCCGCAACACCCTCGACATGATCACGGGCAAGAAGAAGCAGGGCGGCAACGTCGTCACCACCCTCAACGACGCGGCGCAGAAGGCCGCCTACCAGGGGCTGGGCAACAAGAAGGGCGCCGTCGCCGCGATCGACCCGAAGACCGGCGCGATCCTGGCGCTGGCGTCCACTCCGTCGTACGACCCGTCGACGTTCTCCGGCAACAGCACCGACACGGACACGAAGGCCTGGAACAGGCTCCAGAAGAAGAACAACCCCGACGACCCGATGCTCAACCGGGCGCTGCGCGAGACCTACCCGCCGGGCTCCACCTTCAAGGTCGTCACGGCCGCCGCTGCCCTGGAGAACGGGCTGGTCCCCGACGCGGACACCAAGACGGACTCGCCGGACCCGTGGACCATGCCCGGCACCACGACCGTGCTGCCCAACGAGGGCAACCTTCCCTGCAAGAACGCCACCCTGCGGGTCGCGCTCCGAGTCTCCTGCAACAGCGTCTTCGGCAAGGTCGGCTCGGACCTCGGCAACGACAAGATGCTGGAAGAGGCCAAGAAGTTCGGTTTCGGCTCCGAGCAGTTCACGCCCGTCCGCTCCAACGCCTCGGTCTTCTCCGACGGCATGAACAAGTCGCAGACCGCGCTGTCCTCGATCGGCCAGTACAACACCGCCGCGACCCCGCTGCAGATGGCGATGGTGGCCTCCGCGGTCGCCAACGACGGCACGCTGATGAAGCCGTACATGGTCAGCGAGCTGAGCACCCACAACCTGGACGTCATCGAGCACACCGACCCGCAGAAGCTGAGCCAGCCGCTCTCCCAGAAGAACGCACAGGTCCTGCAGTCGATGATGGAGACGGTGGTCAAGTCGGGCACCGGCCAAAACGCCCAGATCAACGAGCAGGGCGTCACCGTCGGTGGCAAGACGGGCACCGCCCAGCACGGCATCGACAACAGCGAGAAGCCGTACGCCTGGTTCATCTCGTACGCCAAGCTCAGCGACGGCAGCTCGCCGGTCGCCGTGGCCGTGGTCGTCGAGGACGGCAGCGCCAACCGTGACGACATCTCCGGTGGCGGCCTCGCCGCCCCCATCGCAAGGGACGTGATGAAGGCAGTCATCGACAGCAAGAAGTGACCCCGCTCACGTCCCCTTCACATCGGTGCACGTTGCGATACCGGTCCTGTATCGGGTGACGGTTCTGGCCAGGTCACAGAAGCGGAGCCGGGTACGGTATGCCCGGACAGCACACCGCCGGACCACACAAAGGTGCGGTCGGGACCGACGGAGAGGGCTGGTAGGTAGCTATGGAAGAGCCGCGTCGCCTCGGCGGCCGGTACGAGCTGGGCCAGGTGCTCGGCCGTGGTGGCATGGCGGAGGTCTACCTCGCGCATGACACCCGGCTCGGCCGCACCGTGGCGGTGAAGACGCTGCGGGCGGACCTCGCACGCGACCCGTCGTTCCAGGCCCGGTTCCGCCGGGAGGCCCAGTCGGCCGCCTCGCTCAACCATCCCGCGATCGTCGCCGTGTACGACACGGGTGAGGACTACATCGACGGGACCTCCATTCCGTACATCGTGATGGAGTACGTCGACGGGTCCACGCTGCGAGAGCTGCTGCACTCGGGCCGCAAGCTGCTGCCCGAACGCGCCATGGAGATGACCATTGGCATCCTCCAGGCGCTCGAGTACTCGCACCGCAACGGCATCGTCCACCGCGACATCAAGCCGGCGAACGTCATGCTGACGCGCAACGGCCAGGTCAAGGTGATGGACTTCGGCATCGCCCGCGCCATGGGCGACGCCGGCATGACGATGACGCAGACAGCCGCGGTCATCGGCACGGCCCAGTACCTCTCGCCGGAGCAGGCGAAGGGCGAGCAGGTCGACGCCCGCTCGGACCTCTACTCGACCGGCTGCCTGCTGTACGAGCTGCTGACGGTCCGGCCCCCCTTCATCGGTGACTCCCCGGTCGCGGTCGCGTACCAGCATGTACGGGAGGAGGCCCAGCCGCCCTCCGTCTTCGACCCCGAGATCACGCCCGAGATGGACGCGATCGTCCTGAAGGCCCTGGTCAAGGACCCGGACTACCGGTACCAGTCCGCCGACGAGATGCGCGCCGACATCGAGGCCTGCCTCGACGGCCAGCCCGTCGCGGCCACCGCCGCCATGGGCTCGGTCGGCTACGGCGGCTACCCCGACGACCAGCCGACCACGGCCCTGCGCTCCACGGACGCGGGCGCCACGTCCATGCTCCCCCCGATGAACCCGGACGACAGCGGCTACGGCTACGACGACCGCCCCGACCGCCGCCGCCAGAAGAAGAACAACACCTCCACGATCCTGCTGGTCGTGGCGGGCATCCTGGTCCTCGTCGGCGCGATCCTGATCGGGAAGTGGGCGTTCGGGGGCGGGGGCACGAGCAACGACTCGTTCGATGCGCCCAACTTCGTCAGCCAGACGTTGACCGACGCCAAGAAGATGGCGGAGAACCGCGATCTGACGCTGTCGACCACCAAGAAGCCCTGCGAGAAGGAACCCAAGGGCAACGTCTGCTCCCAGGACCCGGTCCCGGGGACGCAGGTGAAGAAGGGCGACACGATCAATCTGGTGGTGTCGACGGGGGCGCCGAAGGTGGCGGTGCCGAGCGTTCTCGGCAAGAAGCTGGACAAGGCCAAGCAGATCCTCGAGGGCGACAAGTACCAGTTCAACGTCGAGACGACGTACCAGGAGTCCACGGAGGACCCGGACACCGTCCTGCAGCAGGACCCGAATCTCGGTGACGAGGTGCAGAAGGGGTCGACGATCACCCTCACCGTCGCCAAGGCGAAGAAGCAAGTCACGGTCCCCGACGTCACCGGCAAGACCTGTGACCAGGCGACGCAGCAGATGACGCAGAACAACCTCGTCGGCGAATGCACCGAGGTCGAGACCAACGACCCCAACCTGGTCGACAAGGTCATCCAGACGACCCCGGCGGCCAACAACAAGGCCGACCCCGGCTCCAAGGTGCAAATCCAGATCGGCAAGGCGGCGCAGCAGCAACAGGTCACGGTGCCGAACCTGACCGGCCAGCGCCTCAAGGACGCCAGGAAGGCCCTGGAAGACTTGGGTCTGACGGTCGGCAATATCAACGGCTCCCAGGACGACAACGCCTTCGTGATCGCCTCGGACCCCGGCGCCAACCAGCCGGTTGCCGTCGGCACCGTGATCAATCTGTCCACTACGGGTCAGAACAACGGTGGCAACGACAACGGCGGTACGAACATCTTCGGCGGCACCACCGGATAGGCCCGCACCAAGGACTGGTCTCGGGCAGCCGATAGAAAGGCCCCGGCACTCTTGAAGAGTGCCGGGGCCTTTCTCATGTCCGGCGTCCCGCATGCCCGGTGTCCCACACGCGAGTAAGCCCTCGGAAAAAAGTTGATCAACTTCTCGCCCATTGATAATGTCTGGGTCGGGCGGGAAAGTCTCCGCCCGACCAGATCCGGGGGTAGAAAAATCAAAAAGCGAATTCTGACCGTACTCGGCGCCGCGTGCTCTCTGGCATTCCTCGCGTCGGGAACAGCTTCCGCGGGAACCAACAGCGGCTGGGTCTACACGACCGACTGGGATCCCGGTGGCCAGGGAGCCTTCGGTCACGACGGCGACTGCCTGACGGTTTACGACAACCAGAAGGACGGTTACAACGTCGAGATCCACGTTTTCCGCATGAGCACCTACGAGACTCTTGCCGAGCTCCACACCACTCAGGGTGGCGGTTCCCACACCTACCAGTGCTTCCCGAGCAAGGTTCCCGAGAACATCAAGGTCGGGGTGCGGGTTTCGCTCATCAAGAGCGGAGACAAGTTCAGCGGATTCAAGTACAACGTCATCAGCTGATCCGCGCGATACGACTGAACAACTCGAATAAAGCGCGTTAGCCACCGGGCCCGAAGCCGCAAGGGGAATTGCGGCTTCGGGCCTTCGTCATCGTAGGGATGACTGCCTCCTCGCAGGAGGGCTGTCGTTCAGCGCAGTTCCTTCGGCGGCGTCCGGTCGCTGTCCACCTTGTCCACGCGCTCCAGTTCGCCCCACACCACGTAGCGGTACCGGGATGTGAACACCGGCGTGCAGGTCGTCAGCGTGATGTAGTGGCCGGGCTTCTTCTTGCCGGACTGCTTCGGGACCTGCTGAAGGACCTTGACGTTGTACTTCGAGGTCTCCGGGAGAATGTCGTAGACCTTGTAGACGTACCACTTGTCCCTGGTCTCGAAGACGATCGGGTCGCCCTTTTCGAGCTTGTCGATGTTGTGGAACTTCGCGCCGTGGCCGTCGCGACGTCCTGCGATCAGACAGCCCACCCGTCTCGGGGAAGCTGACGGCGTCCTCATCGCGCCAGGCTCTGGCTCCGCGCAACAGTTGATCGACCACTCATGCGAAGCCCGGCCACATCTTCACACATGCCCCTTCGTTAAAGGGTTGGGGTGGGGAAACAGAGCTCCGCCCTGGCCACACGGCCACGACACAAGTAGACGGGGCAGAACGTG
The DNA here is from genome assembly GCF_044457265.1 of Streptomyces sp. NPDC050564. Classification (NCBI taxonomy): domain Bacteria; kingdom Bacillati; phylum Actinomycetota; class Actinomycetes; order Kitasatosporales; family Streptomycetaceae; genus Streptomyces; species Streptomyces sp. NPDC050564. The sequence goes on from NZ_JBITGS010000002.1 coordinate 502,867, forward strand.
ATCAACGAAGCGGCTCTCCTGGAATCGAAGACCCTGCGGGACAGCACCCTGGAGCGCACGGAAGCGCTCGACAGAGTGAAGGCGCTGTCGCTGCTGCCGGACGGTATGCATGTGACCACGGCTATGGTCGCGACGTACTTCGAAGTCGCAGAGACAGTGATCAATAACTTGCTCAGCCGCCATCGGCAAGAGCTCGCCTCCAACGGACTGCGCGTACTTCGTGGCTCTGACCTGCGGGAATTTCAGGAACTCAACTTGAGTTTTTCTTCCGGAGGTTATCCACAGCGGCGCTCCAGCCTGGCTCTCTGGTCGCGCCGCGCGGTCCTCAACGCCGCCATGCTGCTCCGAGACAGCGAGGTCGCACGTCAGGTGCGTGAGTACCTCCTCGACATGGAGTACCTAGCGCGTACGCAGCCTGTGGACAACTCTGCTCGCGCGGACAGAGTCTCCCTCGACGACCACATCGACGAACGCATCGCCCACGTACTCGGCAAAACCGTCGTCCCGATGTTCAACGCCCTCATCGAGACCTCGGGCGAACACCGTCGCGAACTCATCGCGCTCCGAGACGACATCGAGAACGTCGAGCGCAAGCTGTGCTGGCATCACCGACGGATCAGTGGCCTGGAAGGAGAAGCCCCTGTGGATGCCGTCAGGGCGTCCATCAAAGCCATGACCTGGCAGGCGTTCGAGCGTCATGTCGCCGACCTGTTGCGTCGCGACGGCTGCACAGAGGTCGTCGTACGGCAGGCCCGCAGTGACCGGGGTATCGACGTCACGGCGTGCATGCCCGACGGACGTACCGTGGCTGTCCAGTGCAAGAACCGCGAGGGCCGCTCGTCCGTTCCAAGCGCCGACATGCAGAAGTTCGCCGGCGCCGCACGGACCATCAGCCCCGTGGATGTGGCCCTGTTCGTCGCCACCTCCAACTTCAGCAGCGAAGCGCAAGCGATCGCTGATCTGAGCGGGATCATCACCGTAAACCGCGACGAGCTGGAGGCGTGGAGCGCCGGGGTGCGTCTCAAGGCCCTGCGCTAGGGCACACAGGGAACGAACGAAGAGGGCCCGAAGTCGCAAAGGCAAGTTGCGACTTCGGGCCCAGCTCATGTTAGGCGTGACAACACGTCACGCTAACTGAGTTCCTTCGGCGGCGTCCGGTCGCTGTCCACCTTGTCCACGCGCTCCAGTTCGCCCCACACCACATAGCGGTACCGGGACGTGAACACCGGCGTGCAGGTCGTCAGCGTGATGTAGTGGCCGGGCTTCTTCTTGCCGGACTGCTTCGGGACCTGCTGAAGGACCTTGACGTTGTACTTCGAGGTCTCCGGGAGAATGTCGTAGACCTTGTAGACGTACCACTTGTCCCTGGTCTCGAAGACGATCGGGTCGCCCTTTTCGATCTTGTCGATGTTGTGGAACTTGGCGCCGTGGCCGTCGCGGTGGGCGGCGAGGGTGAAGTTGCCGTTCTTGCCGTTCATCGGCAGGGACGCCTTGACGGGGTCGGTGTAGTAGCCGGCGACGCCGTTGTTGAGAACATTGGTCGACGTGCCCTTCTCCACGAGGACCTCGCCGTTCTTCATCGCCGGGACGTGCAGGAAGCCGATGCCGGCCTTGGTGTCCAGCGCCCCCGGGCCGCCCTTGTCCTGCGCCCAGTTGTCGCGGACCTTGTCACCCTGCTTGTGCGCCTCGCGGTCCGCCACGACGTTCGTCCACCAGAGCGAGTAGGCGACGAACAGGCCGAGCACCAGACCCGCGGTGATGAGGAGTTCGCCGAAGACGCTGACCGCCATCGCGACGCGGCCGGAGCCGCGGCGTCGCGGTGCGGGCGCGGCCGATCCGGCCCCGGCCGCGGATTCGGCACGCTCGTCGTGGTCGGTCCTCGCTGCCACTGTGCATCTGCCCCGTCTGGTCTGTCTCAGGTTGTCTCACGTGCCGTCGTGCTCTCGGCCGACGACGTGCTGCCGTGCGCTCAGTTGACGAGCGCGTCCGGCTTGCCCTTGCTGCGCGGCCGGTCCTCGACCATCTTGCCCCAGACGATCATCCGGTACTTGCTGGTGAATTCCGGCGTGCAGGTGGTCAGTGTGATGTAGCGGCCCGGCTTGGTGAAAGTCGACCCCTTGGGTATCGGATCGAGCACGCTCGTGTTGCTCGGACTCGTCACCGGCAGAATCGACGTCATCTCGTAGACGTAGTAGTCATCCTGCGTCTCGACCACGATCTCGTCGCCCGGCTTGAGCCGGTTGATGTACCGGAACGGCTCGCCGTGCGTGTTGCGATGCCCCGCGAGCCCGAAGTTGCCCGTCTTGGCGTCCGGCATCGCGGTCTTGGTCGCGCCCTCGCCGTAATGGCCCACCATCCCGCGGTCGAGCACCTTCGTCTTGTTCGTGCCCTCCGCGATCGGCGCGACCACGTCCAGCTTCGGGATGTGCAGAATGGCGAACCCCTGCCCGGGCGCGAAGGTCCCCGGGTTCCGCTTGCCGTTCGCCCAGTCCTGCTGGAGGTGGTGCGCGGCGCTGCCCGCCTGTTGGTGCGCCCGCACGTTCGACCACCACAGCTGGTAGGTCACGAACAGCAGCATCACCACGCCGGTGGTGATGAACACCTCTCCGAGCACCCGGCTCACGATGACGCCGGCACTCGGCTTCCGCGCCCGGGCCGCCCGCCGGGCCTCCATACGGCTGAGAGGCGCCTCAGCGGCCTTCTCCGCCGACTCCTGGGGCTCCTGCGACTCCTGGGGCTCCTGAGAGCCCCCGCGCCGCCCATGGCGCCGTGCCGCCTTGCGCCGGGCCGCACGGCCTCCTGGCGCGGGCAGGGACCCGCTCCCCGCCACGCCCGCGCTGCTTCCCACTATTCGGGGCGTCTCCGGGATACGCAGCGCCACCGTCTCGTCGTCCAACGGCAAGGGCGCGACGACGGGTTCCTCGTGGGGAACGACGACCGGTTTCTCGTAGGGGATCGCCACCGGTTCCTCGTACGGCGGGGAGTACGTCTCCTCGTACGACGGCGACGTTTGCTGCAGCGGCTGCGGCTGCGGCTGGGCAGGGTCCTGCCCCGCGTACCAGTCGCGCGCGTACCCCTCCGGGTCGTACCACTCCTCCTGCCGAGCCGTCGGCCGCTGCCCGGGCAGCGGATCCGTCAGCGGGTCCGCGAGCCGCTCGACCGCCGCCTCGAACGCACCGGCGCCCGCGCCCTCGAACACGTCGGCGCCCCCGTACGCGGCCTCGCCGCCGTAGGGGGAGCTGTCGCGCTCGGGGCGCAGCGCGGTCACGCCGTGGCCCTGCCCACCACCGGGGCGAGCCCCGCCGACCTCGCCACGGCCACCTTGTCGCCGCACTCCATCAGCCAGTTGGCGAGCATCCGGTGTCCGTGCTCGGTCAGCACCGACTCGGGGTGGAACTGCACGCCCTCGACGGGGAGTTCGCGATGTCTGAGGCCCATGATGATGCCGTCGTGGGTGCGGGCCGTGACCTCCAGCTCGTCCGGCACGGTCTCCGGCTCGGCCGCCAGCGAGTGATAGCGCGTGGCCGTGAAGGGCGACGGCAGCCCCTCGAAAACTCCCTTGCCCTGGTGCTCCACGAGCGAGGTCTTGCCGTGCAGCAGCTCGGGCGCCCGGTCCACCACACCGCCGTACGCCACCTGCATCGACTGCATGCCGAGGCAGACACCGAAGACGGGGACGCCGGTCGCGGCGCAGTGCCGGACCATCTCGATGCAGACCCCAGCCTGTTCGGGAGCGCCCGGACCCGGTGACAGAAGCACCCCGTCGAAGCCGTCCTGGGCGTGCGCCGTCGACACCTCGTCGTTGCGCAGCACCTCGCACTCGGCGCCCAACTGGTACAGGTACTGGACCAGGTTGAAGACGAAGCTGTCGTAGTTGTCCACGACGAGGATGCGCGCGCTCACTGGTTGTCCACCGTCACGTCGTTGAAGGGAAGCAGTGGTTCGGCCCACGGGAAGACGTACTGGAAGAGCACGTAGACCACCGCGAGGACCAGTACGAGTGAGATCAACGCCCTCACCCACACACTCCCCGGCAGATGCCGCCAGATCCAGCCGTACATGCCGTCCCTTCCGTCGCACCACGGCACCGGAGTCACATCCCACACCACCGGACTCATGCCGTACTGCACCAGACTAACGGCGTAGAGCCCCGGGTTTCCCTGCCTCCACCGGCTGCGTGGAATCAAGGTGTGCCCAGACGATCAGCCGGTGGCTGTGTCCCCACTCCGGGTCGCACGTGGTCAGCGTGAGATAGCGGCCCGGCCGCGTGTACCCGGACTTACGTGGCACAGGGTCGATCACCTCAATGTCCGAGGGCACGGTTTTGTAAGGACCTTTGTCGATCCGGTACGTGAACCAGGTCGTCCCATCGGTCAGCACCACCGCGTCGCCCCGGCGCAGCTTCGGAAAGTCCTTGAAGGGATCGCCGTACGTGCGCCGATGGCCGGCCACCGAGAAGTTCCCCGTCTGCCCCAGCTGGGCCGTGCCCCTGTAGTGGCCGAGCCCCTTCTTCAGGACGCCCGTGGCGGTGCCTTCCAGCACGGGCTTGTTCCACGTGAAACCAAGCCGCGGGATGTACATCACCGCGAAGGGCCCACCGTACTTGTAAGGGCCGGGCGCGTTGGGGCTCTCGGTGGCACCTGTGCCCTCTGCGGGCGCCTTCGACTCCTGACCGACCGACCCCTTCGACCACTGCTTCTGCAGCACATCGATCTGGTGGTCCATCGCGCTGTCGGCCTTCACGCCCGTCCAGAACAGCACGTAGACCACGAAGAGCACGATCAGTGTGCCGACGGTGATGCACAGTTCGCTGATCGTCCTGACGACCACTCGCACCGACACAAGGTCCCCCCAGCGGCACTGCTTCAGCTACTCCACAGGCTTCGCGTAGTGGAGATCCACTGTGCCCGAGTAGCCGGGAAGAGTCACCGTCCCGTCCTCCTCGACTTTCCAGCCGAGCCCGTAGACGTTGACGTACACCATGTAGTTCTGGATCGCTTTGGAGGCGGCGAGCGCGTCCTGGAGCTTCTGCGGGTCACCCACGGCGGTGATCTTGTACGGGGGCGAGTAGACCCGGCCCTGGAGGATCAGGGTGTTGCCGACACAGCGCACGGCGCTCGTGGAGATCAGCCGCTGGTCCATCACCTTGATGCCCTTCGCACCGCCCTGCCACAGGGCGTTCACCACTGCCTGCAGGTCCTGCTGGTGGATGACCAGGTAGTCCGGCTGCGGCTCGGGGTAGCCGGGCAGCTTGGCCGTGGCGTTCGGCGGGGCGTCGTTGAGCGTGACCGTGACGGCCTTGCCGTTGAGCTTCTGGGTGCCGGCGTTCTCCTCCAGGGCGGCGAGCTTGGCGTCCTCGGCCTTGCTGCTGCCGTCCTCCCGCCCGGCGAGGGCGTCGACGTCGTCGCGCAGGGTGCCGTTGGACTCGTCCAGCGACGCGTTCTTGTGGCTGCGCTCCTGGATCAGGTCGGAGAGCTTCAGCAAGGACGTGTCCGTGCGGATATTGGTGCCCTTGGCCGTATTGAAGCTGGTGAAGAAAATGAGGCCGGCGAGAGCGAACACGGCCGCGGTAAGCACCCGTACGGGACGGAAACGACGCGTACCGGCAGGGCTGGAACCCGTCCCTGGGGTGTCGGCAGAATTGCTCAACGTACCCTTATCTCCTTCGGCGCCGCGGAAGCACTACGCTAACGGACGCCCGGGGGAGCGCTCAGTGTCCCCTTGTACGCTGCCCCGGAGCCCGCCCCAGTTCCCTGCGCGGCCACGCAGCGCATCGACAGGAGAGACCCTCGTGCCGAAGTCACGTATCCGCAAGAAGGCCGACTACACGCCGCCCCCGGCGAAGCAGGCGACCAACATCAAGCTGACCAGCCGCGGCTGGGTCGCACCGGTCATGCTGGCCATGTTCCTGATCGGCCTCGCCTGGATCGTCGTCTTCTACGTGACGGACGGATCCCTGCCGATCGACGCCCTCGACAACTGGAACATCGTGGTCGGCTTCGGCTTCATCGCGGCGGGGTTCGGCGTCTCCACTCAGTGGAAGTAGCGCCTCGGAGAGGCTCGGGAAGAGTCCTGGAAGCGTTCGGTAAGTAGCTCTGCCCAGGGATATCCACTGAGTTATCCACAGCAGTTGTCCACAGGTGGAAAAAGAACGACGATCTGTGGATAACTCATCCGAGGTTGACACCGGTGTGACTGACCTACCGGGATCCGCAAACCTGTTCGCCCCCTGTCCGACCTGGGAAAACTCGGGTCAGCGACAGGGGGCACAGCTGTTCCCGCACAGCGTGCACAAGATCCGCCACGATCTGTGGACAACAACGGTTCCTCAGGTGAGCCGGGCCCACTCTCACGTGAGCTGTGGGTTTCCTCAGGTGAGCTGAGCGGTCCTGACCAGCGTCGCGACCACCACGGCGACCAGGATCAGGGCGCTCACCCCGTACTGAGTGAGGTTCCGGCGCTCGCGCGGCGCGTGGACCATCGCGTAGCCGACGAGCACGCCTCCGATGAGGCCGCCGATGTGGGCTTGCCAGGCGATGTTGAATCCCGGGCTGAAGGTGAAGATCAGGTTGATCGCCAGCAGCGCGATGACCGGGCGCATGTCGTAGTTCAGTCGGCGCATGAGGACGGCGGTCGCGCCGAAGAGGCCGAAGATCGCGCCGGAGGCGCCGAGCGACGGCTGGTTGGGCGCGGCAAGGAGGTAGCTGAGCGCGCTGCCCGCGAGGCCCGAGACGAAGTAGAGGGTGAGGTAGCGCGCGCGGCCGAGGGCGGCCTCCAGGGGACCACCGATCCACCACAGGCTGAGCATGTTGAACAGGATGTGGACGTAGCTGCCGTGCAGGAACATCGACGTCAGCATCCGGTACCACTGGCCCTCGGCGACGCCCTGGAGCTGCCCGGAGAGCAACGCGCGTCCGAACAGGTCGAAGCGGTCGGTGAAGGCGTCGCCGACCGACATTTGGACCAGGTAGACGGCGAGGTTGATGCCGATCAGGATCTTGGTGACGAGCCGGGGGTCCGCGGTGACGGTGCCGCCCGCGAGGGTGCGGGGCTGAGTGGCCGCCGGGGAGTGGCCGGTGCCGGAGCCGCTGCGCACGCAGTCGGGGCACTGGAAGCCGACGGAGGCGCTGACCATGCACTCGGGGCAGATCGGGCGCTCGCAGCGGGTGCAGCGGATGCCGGTCTCGCGGTCCGGGTGCCGGTAGCAAGTGGGCAGGCTCCGGGCGTCCTGCGGTCCCTGATCCCGCGGGTCCTGCGGGCTGCCTGGCGCCTGGTCCATGGGGTCCCCTCAATCTCCGTACGACGGCTCGCGCGCGGACGCCGGGTCCGTGTGCGCAACGCACCGCCCCGTCCATCCTTACGGATGAACGGGGCGTTTGGTTCCCTGCGGGAGCCTTCGGACTCGGCGGTGCCGAGCCCCGGCGTGCCGTCGGGGCTCAGCCCTCGCGGGTCTCGACAACGACCGACTCGATGACGACGTCGTTGACGGGGCGGTCGGTGCGCGGGTTGGTCTGGGTGCCGGCGATGGCGTCCACGACCTTCTGGCTGGCCGGGTTGATGACCTCGCCGAAGATGGTGTGCTTGCGGGTCAGCCAGGCCGTCGGGGAGACGGTGATGAAGAACTGCGAGCCGTTGGTGCCCGGGCCGGCGTTGGCCATGGCCAGCAGGTACGGCCTGTCGAAGGCGAGGTCCGGGTGGAACTCGTCCTCGAACTGGTAACCGGGACCGCCGGTACCGTTGCCCAGCGGGTCACCGCCCTGAATCATGAAGCCGCTGATCACCCGGTGGAAGACCGTGCCGTCGTAGAGCTTGTCCGCGGACTTCACACCCGTCTGCGGGTTGATCCACTCACGCTCGCCCTTGGCGAGTTCGACGAAGTTCCGGACCGTCTTGGGCGCGTGGTTCGGCAGAAGCCGGACTTCGATGTCGCCTTGGTTGGTCTTCAGGGTGGCGTAGAGCTGCTCAGCCACGATCTGCCTTCCGTTGCCTTCTTTGACTTCCCGATCCTCGCACGGACCGGGCCACGCGTCGCCCGACCACCACCTCTGGGCGTCTATCCGTGCGTCGCGGTTACACAAAACCAGGCGAGTCCCGTCGGGGCGGGGGCGCATCGTGTCGATCCATGGCATTGTCGACGACAAGCTCCCGTTGCCCCGTATTAATCCGCTATTGCACGTGATCGACACCCGACCGGGTCCCGTTCAGGAGTCACCCGTAGTCAGTACGGGTGACCCGGATGCCCGTCCTCACATGCTCCGGACCTCGTGGGCGGGCATGATCCCGTTAAGGGTGGAAAGGTGAACTGTGTGTCATTGGGGGTACCCGAACCCCCGACGTACGCCACCGAGGAGGAGGAAAACCCGTGACCCGCATCGACAGCGTGCGCGCCGCGACCGGCTCGGCGAAGGACAGCGTGCTGCACGCCGCGGAAGTGGTGGCGCCTTACGCCGACACGGCCAAGGACAGGGCCTCGCACTATGCGCAAGAGGCACGTGTACGGCTCGCACCGAAGGTGTCGCAGGCCGCCGAACAGGCCCGAGTGCAGTACGACGCCCATCTCGCGCCGCGCCTTGAGCAGGCCCGTACCCATGTGCCGCCGAAGGTGGACCAGGCCGCCCATGAGGCCGCCACCCGTACGCGCAAGGCAGCTCGTCAGGCCGCCGACTATTCCAAGCCGCGGATCGAGCAGGCGGTGGCCGCGGCCCAGCCCGTTCGGGAGGAGGCCGCGCCGCGCGGTGTGGCGGCGCTGGCCGCGCTGCGCGGTCAGGTCTCGCCGAAGGAGATCCAGAAGCTGGTTCGGAAGCACGAACGGCGGGCGAGGGTCGGCCGTATCGCCAAGGGACTGGCCATCGCGGGAGTTCTGGCGGCCGGCGCCTTCGCCGCCTGGAAGTGGTGGGACAAGCAGGCCAATCCCGACTGGCTGGTCGAGCCGCCCGCCGCGACCGAGGTTCCGGCGAGTGATCGCCTGAGGTCGGTCGACGGCACCGGCCGGTCCGACCTGGACCCCGAGGTCCAGGCCAAGGAGGCCGAGGAGCAAGCGGCGGAGCGCGACGACCGCGGCTGAGCGCGACCTCACTCAACAGCGCCGTGGGGGGGGGGGGTGGTGTGTGGTGGGGGCCGCCCCGGGGGGTGGTGGGGGTGAGAAGGGGGTTGGTCCCAACAAAGGACGGGCGGGGGGGTGAGCAAATAAGACGGGG